>JAPLUI010000404.1 GCA_026397725.1 Verrucomicrobiota bacterium
CCTACCTCGTGACCTGGTCGGTCACCAACAGCCAGGGGCGCACCGGCACCGCCACCCGCACGGTGCATGTCGTTGACACCACCCCGCCGGTCATCACCGTGCCGGCGAACATTTCCGTCCTGGCCACCACGAGCACGGGCGCGCCTGTCACCTTCGCGACCTCCGCCACGGACAACATGGACGGCCCGGTCGCGACGCTCAACAGCCCCGCGTCGGGAACGGTGTTCCCCTTCGGCTTGACCACCGTCACCGTGACCGCCAGCGATGGCGCGGGCAATGAGGCGACCCGGACCTTCACGGTCACCGTCACCGTGCCGCCGGTGGCTGCCGCGGAGCTGGTTGCCCCGTCACTGGTGCTGTCGGGCGGCAACGCGGTCTTCACCATCAAGTCCTCGGTGCCCGGCCGCAGCTACCGGATTCAAAGCAGTGCCGACCTGACGGCTGGCAGTTGGCAGAATGTCGGCACCGAGCACATCGGCGATGGCAACGAGCTGGTGATTTCCGTTCCCCGCGATCCGCAGGTAGTCCGCTGTTTCTACCGGTTGGCACTGGAGTGATTGTGCCGATCTTGATCAATCTTCTTTTCCCGCTCTACGAACCCCTCTTTCGCCCTTCCATGCACATCAACCCACAAACTATTCCTTAGCAACGAGATGACCAAGACAACCTCATGACGACCATGAAAAACATGAAAACACTCCTCATCGCGCTCGCGTTGACGCTGTCCCTGACAGACGCGGGTGCCATCACGTTCAACACCAACACCGCCATCGGCAACGGCAACACGACCTACGATGGCCAGGACATCACCGTGAGCGGTTGCACGCTCACGGTGGACGGGCCGCACAACTTCGCCAGCCTGGCGGTGACGAACGGCGGCGTGCTCACCCATTCGGCCGCTCCGAATGGCGAGGCTAACAACCGGCTGGACCTGACCATCACCGGCGATGTCACGGTGGACGCCACCAGCGCCATCCAAGCTAACGGACGCGGCTACGGTCCGGACAGTGGTCCGGGCGCAGGTGTTCCGTCAAACTCCGGAGGCGGCGCGGGGCACGGCGGAATTGGAGGAGCCCGGAGGGCTCGTTCGGAACGCGGCTCCAGCTACGGTTCTCTGACCCATCCGGTGGACCTCGGCAGTGGAGGATCAAGCTCTGGCGGGGTCTCGGGAGGATCCGGCGGCGGCGCGATCACGCTGACGGTTGCGGGCACGTTGGTTCTGGACGGCAGCATCTCGGCCAACGGCATCAATGGAAACAGCAGCTACTACGGCGGTGGCGGCGGGTCGGGCGGCAGTGTTATGCTCACCTGTGGCGTGCTGTCTGGAAGCGGAGCGATCAGCGCGAATGGCGGTTCGTCCGGTTCAAGCAGTGAAAACGGGCCGGGTGGTGGCGGTGGCGGCAGGATTGCCCTTTACTTCAATGGCAAGACCTTCACGGGCAGCATGACCGCCTGGGGTAAGACCGGGTCCAGTGGAGGGGAACCGGGAGGAGCTGGAACGGTTTATCTGAAGCCGGCCGACGTAGCCGGTCAACTGATCGTGGACAATGGCGCCCTGGCGGCTGGCCGGACCCCTATCGCTTCGCCGGTTTCCTTCAGCCTCGTGATTCGCAATGGGGCTGTTGCCTATCCTGAGTCTTCGCTGAACCTGTTGGGCATGACCATTGCCAGCAACGGTGTGCTGATGCATCTTTCCGGGGCGAAGGGAACCTCCGTGGCTGTCGACGGAGACGCGACAATTGAGGCCGGGGGCGCGATCAATCTTGATGGTCGCGGCTACGGTCCGGCCAGCGGTCCGGGCGCAGGCGTCCCGTCAAACTCCGGGGGCGGCGCGGGACATGGCGGCCTTGGAGGTGCCCGGGGGTCTCGTTCGGAGCGAGGCGCCACTTACGGATCTTTGACCAATCCGGCGGATCTCGGCAGTGGCGGATCAAGCTGTGGCGGTATCTCAGGCGGATCCGGCGGCGGCGCGATCATGCTGACCGTTGCGGGGACACTGGGTCTGGACGGCAGCATCTCGGCTAACGGCACGAGTGGAGCTTCCAGCTACTATGGCGGCGGCGGCGGGTCCGGCGGCAGCGTTCTGCTCACCTGTGGGACACTGGCAGGAACCGGAACGATCAGCGCGAATGGAGGTTCATCCGGCACAAGCAGTGAAAACCAACCAGGTGGTGGCAGCGGCGGCAGGATAGCCGTCTTCTTCAATGGCAAGACCTTCACGGGCACCATGACGGCCTGGGGTAAATCCGGCTCCAGTGGAGGGGAGCCGGGAGGAGCCGGCACTGTTTATGTGAAGCCTGCCGCCGTTGCCGGTCAACTCATCGTGGACAACGGAAGCCTGGAGGCAAACTGGACCCCAATATCATCCGTTGAAGTGTGTGACCTAACCATCGGTGCAGGGTGTTGGGTGAACCCCAATACAAGCGTAATCCTTTCGGCACTGAGGATAAAAAGCGGGGGCAGGCTCTCTCACCAGGGCGGCGTGTTCGGAACTCAAGTCACGGTCCTCGGAGATGCGACAATTGAGACGGGTGCAAGCATCATGCTGAATGGCCAGGGTTATGGCGCGGGGAGCGGCCCGGGCGCGGGTCCGCTGACCTATGGGGCCGGCGCGGGTCATGGCGGACTGGGAGGTCGGGCGAGGTATCATGGGGAAAGAGGTGCCATTTATGATTCTCTGAGCCATCCGGTGGAACTCGGCAGCGGAGGATCAAGCTCTGGCGGAGTCTCGGGAGGACCCGGCGGCGGCGCGATCACGCTGACGGTTGCGGGCACGTTGGTTCTGGACGGCAACATCTCGGCCAACGGCATCAATGGAAACAGCAGCTACTACGGCGGTGGCGGCGGGTCTGGCGGCAGCGTTCTGCTCACCTGTGGTGTGCTGTCCGGAAGCGGAACGATCGACGCGAATGGCGGCGCGGCCTATAGCAATGAAAACGGGCCGGGCGGCGGCGGCGGCGGGCGCATCGCCCTATACTGTGCGGATCGAACAGGATTCAACGTGGGACACATAACGGCCAACGGTGGATATGGGACCGGGGAATACGGCCAGAATGGCACGATTTACATCAGCAACCTGACGCCATGGATCCTCGCGCAAACACCGTCCGGCACGGTGGACTCTGCGGTTGACCAAGTGGACGTGACCTTCGACGTTCCGGTCAACGGAGCCACTTTCACCGGCGCTGATGTGGTGCTGACCACGCCGACGGGCACGGTGGACCCTGCGCTGATCTCGGTCGGCAAGGTCGCGGGGCAGACTTGGCGCATTGGGTTCCCGGCGCAGAGCGCCTTGGGCAACTATAGCATCCAAATCGGCCCGCATATCCAAGATTTGGCGGGGCTCGAAATGCGCATGGCCTACAGCGGCGGCTTTGGCATCCAGGGGCTTCAAATCTCTGGCGTGGTGCGTGCCGTGAACGGGGCACCGCTCAGCGGGGTGCTGGTGCGGGCCGATGCCGAGCGCACGGCCACCACCGTGGCCAATGGCGGCTACACGCTCATCGTGCCGCCGGGCTGGACCGGGCAGGTGGTGCCGACGAAATCCGGTTGTGTCTTCAGTCCGGGCAGCCGTGCCTACACCAGTTTGGCGGCCGGGGTGGCCAACGCCAATTTCGCCTTGGCTCCGGCCTCCCAG
>JAPLUI010000240.1 GCA_026397725.1 Verrucomicrobiota bacterium
CCATCCCGAGGAGGAACTGGCGCTGACAAATCCTGCTGATGCAATGGTAGCGGGCCGGGCGGCCTTCCCAATCCTCCGCCCCGACGGGCTTGCGCTGGCCTGAAATCAGTAACCTCGGGCGTCTCATGCCCAAAGCCTACCCCGATCACGGAAAAGCGCAAGCAATAGTTTCGTGATTGCACCTGTCCCTATCTAGGGCCTGCTGCACAATCAATCATCGCCAAATGTGACGCCTACGTTCTTGAAACCAACGTTCACTTCCCCACCGACGTCAATCTGCTCTGGGATGCCGGCCGCAAAACAATCGATCTCATCGTTCCCCTAACTGAAACTTATGAAATCGCCGGTTGGCGGAAACACAAGTCGATCTGCGCCGGGCTGAAAAACCAAATGCGTGCGCTTGGTAACATCAGCCAAAAGGGCGGCCCCAACAAACAGGCACGTCTCCAACAAGGAGCACGCGTCTACCTTGACCAAGCCAGCACCTTGAGCGCCAAGGCCAACGCCACCCTCGGCCAGCTCAGGACTCTTGCGCTCAGCCCTGTTGAAGGCGGCAGCCTCGTCGAGCTGACCTACTTTGTCGAAATGCTCAACAAACACATCGACCTCATCGAGCGGCGCATCCTCAAGGGCGAAACCATCCCGCACGAGGAAAAGGTTTTCTCGCTCTTCGAGCCCCACACCCAGTGGATCAGCAAGGGCAAAGCCGGCTGCCCGGTGGAACTTGGCCGCAAACTCCTCATCACCACCGATCAGTATCAGCTTATCCTTGACTATCACAACATGGACAAGCCCGACGAACATCCCCAGGCACCCGCCACTGTCGCCCGGATCCGGGAGCAATACGGGTCGGCTTCCCTCAAAAGCATCAGTTTCGACAAGGGCTTCAGCAGCAAAACCAACGAGGCCCAACTCCAGGAGGTGGCCGGACGGGTCATCATGCCAAAGAAAGGCAAATGCAATGCCGAGGAAGTCGTGGAAGAACACCAGGCAGA
Source organism: Verrucomicrobiota bacterium (assembly GCA_026397725.1). Taxonomy (GTDB): domain Bacteria; phylum Verrucomicrobiota; class Verrucomicrobiia; order Verrucomicrobiales; family Akkermansiaceae; genus Luteolibacter. The sequence goes on from JAPLUI010000240.1 coordinate 996, forward strand.
CTATATCAGACTCTGCCACGCCCACAGTGCCGTCGAGTCTAACATCAACAGCCTCGAACACCACGGGCTTGACCGCTGTCCTGACAAAGGATATCATGGCTATACACGTTACACCGGCTTGGGCGTCATCGCCTACAACCTCCACCAAATCGGGAAAGGCATGTTGCGCCAGGCGCAAGCGGCCAAAGGCAAGGCCGCCAAGAAACTGCAACGGAAGATCGAACGGGAAATCGAACGGGACGCCGCTGCGTAGCGACGCGTCATCCGCCAACCTCATTTACCGCCTGTACCCGCCCGCCCGCCAAAGCGGTTAGGTTCCCGTGCCTGTGCCACGCGAAAAAGTGATGTTTCGGGCCATCGCCGGATTAGAAACGCCGCAAGAACGGCGAGCAAAGCTCAAAAGGCCGCTCAAATCCATCTAACAGAACTTCCGGCGCATGCCAAAATCCGGAAATTGGCCTATTTTTTCTCAGACCCAATCTAACGAGGTGGGGCCTCAGACCAGGCGAGATATAGCTTGGTCATGGCGCGTGGCGGGGTGTGCAGTGGCCGTTGAGGCCCCGCCTCGTTAGTTGTGTTTGGGTTCAAGGACATCGGCAGTCCTCAGGCAAGGGTGGGGGGGGCCGGAGCTGCAGAGCGGCATCCTTTGGGGATGCCGGATTGAGCCGTCAAGCGGCTGGATTTCTCCGGATTCGGAGTGTATCAACAGTCCAACCGGACACCGCCATGAACCTGCCACACTCCGTCGCCGAACTGCAAGCCGAAAACGTCACCCTCGAACTGGAAGGCATCGACCGCATGTACCTCAAATTGCTACGTGCCGCAATTGACCAGCGCCGGCGGGGTGGCAGCCTATTTCCGCAACTACAAGGATCACCGCTTCGCTTCCACCAAGCAGGCGGTGGAGACCAGCGAGGCGTTCCGCCGCAAGGTGTTCGATTTCGCCAAACTCAGGGACGTTCCCGTCCACCGCTTCGCCAAGGGCGAGCGCAAGGATGACGTCATGCACGGCTTCCTCAAGGATTTCCGCAGTGAGCAAGGGGCCGTGTTCATCGGCATCTCCCAGGAGAAGGCGACCGTGCCGCGCACGATCCGTAAGCGCTTCGGGGACGGGCAAGGCTCCATCCCCTGAATTTGCAATGGCACCTGTCCCCATCGAATGTCCCCATCGAATGGCACCTGTCCCCATCGCATGCTGCCCTCGCCACACGGCCGGGTCTTGCCGGGCACAAGTCCAAGCTCTCGCGGCACGAAGTCGCTGCCACCGGGGGCCAGTCGAAGCTGCTGGAAGAATCGCCAGGCACTCGGCGATGGACACGGGGTGCGGGTTGGTGCAGCATCCGGCCATGCCCCGCGTGCGCGTCGATCTAGCAGAACGGTCCTACGAGGTCCTGGTTGAACGCGGCCTTCTCGGGCGGGCGGGTGACGTGCTCGGCGCCTACGGCATGAAGCACCAGCGGGCGGCCATCATTAGCGATGATCGGGTGGCTCGGTTGCACGGCGCAGGCTTGTACGATTCACTGGAAGCCGCAGGTTTCAAACCCAGTTTGCATACCATCCCTGCTGGTGAAGCGTCCAAATCCATGGTGCAGACGGAAGCGGTGTGCCGGGAGATGATCCGCGCCGGCCACGACCGCCGCTCGCTGGTGGTGGCCCTCGGCGGCGGGGTGGTTGGGGATTTGGCAGGTTTCGTGGCAGCGATTTTCTTCCGTGGCATCCCCTTCGTGCAGATCCCCACCACCATCGTCGCCCAGGTTGACTCCTCGGTGGGGGGGAAAACCGGCGTCAACGTCGGCGAGGGGAAGAATCTGCTAGGCGCGTTTCACCAACCGAAGCTGGTGTTGGTCGATCCGGAGACGTTGCGCACGCTGCCGGGGCGGGAGTATTGCGAGGGTTTCGCCGAGGCGATCAAGCATGCGGCGATCCGGGATTGTGCGATGCTCGCGGAACTTGCGGCCCTCGATCCCGGCAGTCGGGAGGTGCCGGCGGAGTTGATCGCCCGCAACATCGCCATCAAGGCCCGCATCGTCGAGGCGGACGAGCACGAAACCCTCGGCATCCGGGCGCTGCTCAACTTTGGCCACACCATCGGCCACGGGATCGAAGCAGCGGTGGCCTATGGTGAAATGCTTCACGGCGAAGCCATTGCGCTGGGCTTGCGAGCCGCGCTGTTTCTCTCGGAACGCCACTGCAAGCTGGCACCGGCGGCCAGCCAAGCCGTCTTGAATTTGCTGGATCACTATCATCTTCCGCTGGTGCTGGCGGAGACCCTCGCCACCGCGACGATTCTGGAGAAGCTCGCGCGGGACAAGAAATTCGCCTCCGGGATGATCCGCTTCGTGCTGTTGGAGGCTGCGGGCAAGGCCCGGGTCAGCGAGGCGGTGAGTTACGCCGACCTGCGGGATGCGATCGAGCATCTGCGGAGTGCCTGGCACTGAGCGGAGGCGCGATTTCCCAGATTTTCCTAGCGGCGCGGGGGAATCCGGTGCATTCTATTCGCGTGATCGTGCGCCTATTACCCCTGTTGGTTTTCACGCTGACGAGCGGCATCGCTCAGAATGTTACGGCTCCGGAGAAAGCTACGGAAGTGCCGCCGCGTTCCTTGCGCTTGCTGCCGCTGGGTGAAACGCCACCATATCGGCATGAAGTCAGCGATGGCGTCAGTCGCGAACTTGAGCCTGATCCGAACAACATCCCGCCCCGGCAAGTCCGCCTCGGCGACGACCCAACCTCAAAGCCGCTTCGCCTGAATCTCGGCATCGCCACGGAACCGGTCAAGATCCCCGGTGGCACGGCCCCTGTCATTTTGCGCGAGTCAAAGGCCCCGGTGGATCCCGCCCTCAAGCCCTGGCTCACCCTCCATCCGCCGGCTGCCGGCGATGTGTTGGCAGTGATTTGGCGCGATCCGAAAACCCCGTGGAAACAGCCGCGAGCCATCATATTCCCGGACACGGCCGCCGCCCTGCCAGCCGGCTCCATCCGAATCGTCAACCTGTTGGCAGTTGAGGTCGTGCTGATTTTCGGGTCGGATCGGGTGCTGCTCGCACCCGGCAAAGCCTTGGTCAAAGCCATCGCCATCGGCACCGATCACCCGGTCCAAATCGCCTTCAAGATCAACGCGGGCCAGTACCATGGCTTTTATTCCGGCTCCGTCCTCCTCAACCCCAATGAGCGGGCCCAGATCTTCATCCATCGCGCCGATGGCGAAAAACCGCGGCAAGCGGCCAAAGTGGTCACCTTCAATGAAGCCGCGCCGCCCCCCCCGCGCCCGCAGCCCTGAACCAGCACTGCCACCGGCAGGGCCGTCACTACCGCCCCTCATCCAACGGTTTTTCAGCCATCACCCAATCCTCCGCGAGCACCCGGGAAATTTCGTACTGCCGTTGCTCCGCGCCCTCCACGCGGCGGATCTCCAGGGTGGCACGGGTCATCGTGGGCGTGCTGCCGCCGGTCCACATCAACTTCATCGCCCGGTCCTGGGCGGAATCCACCTTGCAGTAGCCGACCAAGACCTCGTCCATGTCCGGAGAGGCCAGCGAGTAGGCCGTGAATTTCGTGTCATCCAGGAACGGCCCGTTGTAATAACTGTCCTTCGTCACATAAACACGCACGATACCCGACTCCGCCTTTCGGGTTAGCAAGTCTGGCCAGGACGGCTGCACCAAGCGTGCAAACGCCGCGAAATCCATCTTCCAGACCCCGCTTGCGTCCGGGGTCAAGATGGCCAGACGGCTTCGCGGCTTGTTTTTCACGACAAACTTCACCAAGACCCCTTCGAGCGAAAGCCCGTTCTTGTCGATACTTCTCAACCACACATAACCCGCAATCTCACCGTCCACCGACTTCATTGCCTCCAGATAATTGACCACTTCCAGCGCCGTCATCGGCCCTGGCCGGATCAGTCCTGCCACCTCGTCAGGATTGCGCAGTTCAAGCGCCTTCTTGACCAAGGCCAGGGCCTCCTGTTCGGTGGGGGATTTGAACTTGGATGCCACCCTGACGAGAGCATCCGCCGCCACCCGATCCGTTTCGGTCGTGTCCTTCTCCCGTTTCAACATGGGCCGCAGCCATGAGGCAAAAGCCACCCCCAACGCGGCGGTGGACACCAGCCCGATGACGATGGACCAGACCACGATGATCAAGCGCCGGGCCCGCTTCCGTGCGCGGCGCCCGGTCCGGCGCAGTTGCTCTTGGCGATGCCGCCGATTGCGCCGCGTGCCGGGCCTGCCAAACCCCGGGGTTCTCGCCACCTTGCCCAAGCCGGGCGCAGATCCCGGCTTGCGGGAAGTCGCCCCGGTATGCACGCCACGTTGAATTCCGCCGGATTTCATAGCCAATGGAGGGTTGAAGAAAAAGAAGAGATTGAGATTCCAGCAACCCGAACTCAGCGCGGACACCAGGTGCTCCGAAAGCACGCATCCCGCTCATTCGAGCGGAATTGCCCTCCCGGATTGCGGCCCACCTCGCCAACGCCAGGCACCATGAACCCCGACAGGAACGGGTCGCTGTCGGGCACCCCGAATCCTGTGAGCAAACGAATTGTGAAATGCAGCACGTGGGGAGACTATGGCGGCCCCGCCCGCCTGTGCAAGCACGGAAATTGGAAAATTTTCGTGGCCGTCGGCGGCCGATTTTCCCGCTTTCCGGCCTTGGCAAGCCAGCCAAGCGGGTGGATGCTCAGGGCGTGCCGCGCATTCTCATCACCTTGGGCGATCCCGCAGGAATCGGCCCGGAAATTGTTGACCTGGCGCTGGCCTCCGGGAGGCTGCCGCCAGGATTTGAGTTTGAAATTCTCGGGGACCGCGGGGAGGGCATTCCGGGCAAGCCTGACGCGCGTTCCGCCAGCTCCGCCCTTGAGGCCCTCGGCGAGGCGGTTGCCCGTCTGCAAGACAACCGCGCGGACGCCGTCGTCACCGGTCCGGTCTCGAAGGAAGGACTGCAAGCCATCGGCTTCCCATTCCCCGGACAAACCGAGTTTTTCGCTGCGGCATTCGGCGTGCAGGACTATGGCATGTTGCTTACCGGAGCCACCCTGAGCGTTGGCCTGGCCACCATCCACGAGCCACTCGCCAAAGTTCCGGAACTGCTGAGCGCGGAACGCATTCTCCGCATCGGTCTGCTCACCGTGGCCTTTCTGGCCAAGCGCGGCATCGCCCGTCCGCGGATCGCCGTGGCCGCACTCAATCCCCACGCCGGGGAACACGGTGCCTTCGGCGATGAGGAAACCCGCATCATCCGCCCGGCCATTGCCCTCCTCAACCAACAAGCACCCGGCGTCTTTTCCGGGCCGGCGGTGCCGGACGTCGTGTTTCGCGAAGCTGCCAGCGGTGCCTATGATGCCGTCATCGCCATGTATCACGATCAGGGATTGATTCCGCTCAAGCTGTTGGATTTCGACACTGCGGTGAACGTCACGCTCGGTCTGCCAAAACCCCGCACCAGCCCGGACCACGGCACCGCCTTTGCGCTCGCCGGAAAAAACCGTGCCAAGGCCGCCTCGATGATTGCCGCCATCCGCCTTGCCTGCGAACTCGTGCAACCTCGTCCCGGCATCGGCGGTGTCGAGCCGGTGCCCTGATCAAGCTGCCCGTTCCAGCACCGGCTGATCGGTCATTTCCGCGCTTCATCCAAGGGTATATCGCTCATCACCCAATCCTCCGCCAGCACCCGGGAAATTTCAAACTGCCGCCGATCTCCGCCCTCCACGCGGCGGATCTCGAGGGTCGCCCGCACCGATGCCTCCTCTGCGTAGGCCCACATGAACTCCATCGCCCGGTATTGGGCGGAATCCACCCTGCAATAGCCCACCAGCGGCAATACCTCGACCATGTCAGGAGAGGCCAGCGAATAGGCCGCAAACTTCTTGTCATCCGGGAATGGTCCGTTGAAATACCGGTCCCTGGCCACCAGCACACGCACGATGCCTGACTCCGCCTTGCTGGCCAGCAAGTCTTCCCAGGACGGCTGCACCCAGCGTGCAAACGCCGCGAAGTCCATTTTCCAGACGCCCTTTTCATCCGGAGTCAGGAAGGCCAGCCGGCTTCTCGGTTGGTCCGTTTCCACAAAGCTCACCAGCACCCCTTCGAGCGCGATGCCGTTCTTGTCGATGCTGCTCAACCAGATATACTCTGCAATCTCACCATCCACCGTCTTCATTGCGGCCAGAAACCGCACCACTTCCAGCGCCGTGGCCGGGCCGGGCCGAATCAAGCCTGCCACCTCCTCCGGATTCCGCACGGCAAGCGCCTTCCTGACCATGGCCACGGCAGCTTCTCCCGAGGGAGCCGTAAACTTGGAGGCCACCCTGGCGTGCGCATCAGCCGCCATCAGATCCGTGTCGGTCGTGTCCTTCGCCCGGTGCAACTTGGGAAGCAGCCAGAAGGTGAAGGCACCCCCCAACACCACCAGGGAAAGCACCCCGCAGGCAATGGACCAGCCAACGATGTGCAAGTGCCGCAGCCGGTATTGCGCATCTTCGTAACCGTCGATGCGGCGCACGCCCACCCCGCCATAGCCCGGCATTCTCGCCACCTTTCCCAAGCCGGGGGGAGTGCCCTCGTTGCGGGTACTCTCCCCGGACTTGAAGCTCCGTTGAATGCCATTGGATTTCATGGATGATGTAGGGTTAGAGAAGCGATTGTTGGGTCAGAAACCGGGTCTCACCTTGGATACAGGGTGATTCTGAAGCGGTCATACCGGTCATTTGGTCGGAACAACCATCCGGGATTGCGGTCCACCACGTCGTAGTTCGTCAACATGAACTCCTGCAGGAACTGGTTGCTGTTGGGCTCATAGGCGTCCCTGCCGGTGAAGTATCCACGGATCCGGTACTCGTAGTTGTTGTCAAAGGCATAGCGCTGCCCCGCAGGACCATCCTCCGGCAAACGGTCCGGATTCGTCTGCTGGTGTTCTTTGAAGATCACCAGCTTCGCGCGACTCCACGGTTGCCCAGGCTTCCTCAAGTATCCCCAAAACCGCGTCTTCTCAACAAAGTATCGCCTGCCATAGTAAAAATCCCCGGTCGCTTCGTTGGCAATCCTGGCCTCACGCTCCTCCACGCTCGGGCCGCCCATGTTTCCCGGTCCCAGCGATGAACTGCCACAGTGAGTCAGGGTGCCACACACCAGCCCTCCCGTGAGGAAACGAATTGCGAAATTCGGCATGGCCGGAGCCTACCCCAGCCCCAGCCGGTCCGACAAGCACAGAAATCGCGATAATTTTCGCCGCCGCCACCCGCCGGAATTTTCCTCTGCCTGCGGCATGACCGGTTGGCGAGCTGGCACTTTCAGCCGGACCGTGATCATTGGAGGCTTGTGCGGGCACGGGTGCGGCGCTGATGCTGGGTGCCGATGAAACGGGTGGTGATTCATACGGATGGCGGCTGCAAGGGCAATCCAGGCCCGGGCGGCTATGGGGCGGTTTTGGTTTGCGGCAAGCATCGCAAGGAACTTGCCGCAGGCTATCGGCTGACGACTAACAATCGCATGGAGCTGCGGGCGGTGATCGCAGCACTGGAGATTCTGAGCGAGCCGTGCGAGGTGGAATTGTTCTCGGATTCCAAATACCTGATTGATGCCATGGCCAAGCGCTGGATCGCCGGTTGGCAGCAGCGCGGCTGGCAAACCGCCGCCAAGCAAGCGGTGAAGAACCGGGATCTGTGGCTGCGCCTGCTCGCCGCCATGGGGCCGCACACCGTGCATTGGCACTGGGTCAAGGGCCATGCGGGCCACCCGGAAAACGAGCACTGCGATGTCCTGGCAAACCGGGCGGTGAAAGGCACTCCGTTGCTGGACGATGTGGGGTTTGAGGACTGAGCGCCGACGGGAGGTTCAAGCGGCCACCAACCCGCTCAGCATCAAGCCACCCACGAGCAGCCCGAGCGCGATGCGATACCAGCCGAAGATCGCCAGGCCGTGGCTCTGCAAATAGGCCACCAGCCATTTCACCGCCAGCGCCGCGGCAATGGCCGCAGCCGCCACGCCGATGACGATGGGCAAGGCCCCATAGGTATGCCACATCAGCTTGGCCCCGCCAAGCCACACCTCGTATTGCTCCAAGCCCTCCACCTTCCACACGGCCTTTTTCACGGTGGCGGCTGTCAGCGTCAAGACTCCTAGCAAAAAGGAATACTCCACTGCCGCCCGCAGGCTGAGCCCCATGAGGATGCCGCCGACAATGGTCATCAGGCTGCGGCTGGTCCCCGGCCACATCGCGACACATTGCAGCAGGCCGATGAACAAGGCCATTTTCCACGTCATTTCCAGGAGGTTTTTCCCGCCGCCTTGGGCCGGGTTGCGCTTGCGCCACCAGCCAGCGGCCAGAATCGCCACCCCGCCCACCACCCATGCGGCGACAATCGGCCACAGTGAGAAAAGTCTGGCCTCTATCCAATCATTGAACTTCAGGCCCAGCACCGCCGCCGGCAGGAACCCGATCACGATTGCCAGCGCCAGGCGCAGGCCTTCCGCGTCTTTGCCGCACACCCCGCGCACCATTTGCAGCACCCGCGGCAAATACAGGCCCAGCACGGCAAGGATGGCACCGCCCTGGATGCAGATGGCAAAGGCATCCGCCGCTGCCTTCGCCCCGACTGTGGTTTCCGTGCCGATCCCCATCAACCGTTGTGCCACCACCAAGTGGCCGGTCGAGCTGATCGGTAGATACTCCGTGATGCCTTCGATCACGCCCAAGAGAAGTGCTTGCCAGGATTCCATAGTGGTTGTTGCGCGGCGCAAGCTGTCGGGTAAGGTGCGACAAGGCAAGGGATTTGAGTTGCCATTTGAGTTGCCAGCAGCAGCGCCCCGCAGAAACTTCCAGCAACAGTCCTCCCGCCATCATTCATCTGTTCTCAGCGCTGCTCCCCATCAACTGCCAAGGTCCCGGGCGCGGGCAAAACCGCAGGCAGCGCGAGCCAGCGCCGCACCCGCAGCCAAGGACTGAGATTCCCGAACCCCGGTGGCGGCTTGGGATGCGGCCGCCTAAACCCGCTGCAGCAAACTGGATCCGGTCATTTCCACGGGCTTGGCCACGCCGAGCATTTCCAACAAGGTTGGCGCCACCTCGGCGAGGATGCCGTCCTTGACCCGATAGCCGTCGGCATCATCGGCCACATAGACGATGTGGACGAGATTGGTGGTATGGGCGGTGTTGGGCGAACCGTCGGGATTGCGCATGTACTCGCAGTTGCCGTGGTCGGCGGTGACGAGGAGCTTGCCGCCGAGGCGCAGGGTCTCCTCGACCACGGCTTTGACGTCCGCATCAATGGTTTCCACCGCCTTGATGGCGGCTTTGACGACGCCGGTGTGGCCGACCATGTCCGGGTTGGCGAAGTTGAGGATGACCAGATCGTAATCCTTGAGCTTGGCCACCACGGTGTCGGTGACTTGCTGCGCGCTCATTTCCGGCTTGAAGTCATAAGTCGGCACATCCGTGGGCGAAGGGATGATGACGCGGTCCTCGCCGGGGTAGGGTTGCTCGTTTCCGCCGTTGAAGAAATACGTGACGTGCGGGTACTTTTCGGTTTCCGCGATGCGCAATTGCGTGAGCCCGGCGGCGGCGACGGTTTCGCCGAGACCCATGTTCAGGGTTTGGGGGGCGAAAATCACCGGGCACCGGTAGGTTTTGTCATACTCCGTGAGCGTGACGTAATGGACCCGCGGCCAGACCCCACGCTCGAAGCCGGCAAAGTCCGGCAACAAGAACGCGTCCGACAACTCGCGGGCCCGGTCGGAACGGAAGTTGAAAAACAGCACCACGTCACCATCGCGCACCCGCTGCCGCCCAGCCTCGGCAAACACCAGCGGCGGCATGAACTCGTCGGTCTTATCCCGCCGATAGCAATCCGCCACGGCCTCACTGGCCAGGACCTCGCACTGCTCGCCCATGCCAAGCACGATGGCGTCCCAAGCGAGCTTGACCCGATCCCAGCGCCGGTCGCGGTCCATCGCATAGTAACGGCCAATGACCGTGGCCACACAGGCACCGCAGTTGGCCGCTTCATCCTCAACCCGCGCGAGATAGGCCTCACCGCCGGTGGGCGAAGTGTCCCGGCCATCGGTGAGCGCGTGGATGAAAATATCATTCACCCCCGCTTGCTTGGCCAGTTTGATCATTGCAATGAGCTGCTCCTGATGGCTGTGAACACCGCCGTCGGAAACCAGACCGATGAGATGCAGGCGTCCGGTTTTCGCCTGGTCAAGGGCTTGCCTGAATACCGGGTTGGCCGCCAGCGAGCCGTCCTCAATCGCCTTGTTGATGCGGGTGAGGTCCTGATAGACGATGCGTCCGGCGCCGAGATTCAGGTGCCCGACTTCCGAGTTGCCCATTTGCCCGGCCGGCAGGCCGACATCCAGGCCGGAGGCGCTGAGGCAGCCTTTCGGATACTTCTCCAGCATCACGTCGTGAAATGGAGTCTTGGCAAGCAAGACGGCATTGCCGTCCCGCTTGGCCGATTTTTTTCCGCCGGGATTCACACCCCAGCCGTCGCGAATAATGAGCACCACTGGTTTCTTTGCCATAGCGGGCGGCGTGTAGCCCCCTCCTCACCCCACGGCAAGCGCAGAAACAACGAAAATGCGCCAAAATCGCGCCACGCAGGCCAACATTTTCCAAACCGCCGCAGCTTGCGGGTTGACATTGGCCCGCCATCAGTCCATACCGCCTGCATGTCTTCTGCATTGCCACGAAAACCCCGCATTATTGGACCCAAGGTCAAGATCTGTATTGTCGCCTCAAAATATAATGAACAATACGCGGATGCGCTGGTGGAAAACGCCATCGAGGAGATCAACGAATTGATTCCGCAGGCGCGGATTGATTTGATCCGCGTGCCGGGCGCCTTTGAAATTCCGGTGGCCGTCGCGGCCGTGATGGAGCGCGACGCCCCAGCCTGCGTGATCGCCCTGGGCCTGATCATGCGCGGGGTCACCCAACACGCCGATCTGGTGGCCCGCGCGGTGACCGATGGGCTGATGCAGATTGCGCTGGCCGCACGCCGCCCGGTGATTCATGAGGTCGTCATCGTGGACGATGAAAAGCAAGCCTACGCCCGCTGCATCGGCGCGTTGCTCAACCGGGGCAAGGAAGCCGCCCGGGCGGCCGCCGTGATGATCGATATTTTCCAGGAACTCGACAGCTCAATGCCGATCAACTCCAGCCGCTCGCACTCTCGCAATGGCTAGCCGACGTCAGATCCGCGAAACCGTGGTGCAGTTTCTCTACTGTGCGGAGTTGGCCGACGGCACGGACCTTGCCGCGCTGCGTGAGCCGTTTTGGGAATTGGTGACGGAAGCCGAGCGCAGCAGCCTGTACTTGGCGACGTTTCGGACCGCTTTCCATCTGGCCCAGGGGCGCGACGCACGCTTGCTGGAATTCCATAAGCGGCTGCAACCTGCGGTGGCATACCTGTCCGCATGGCCGCAGGCCGAGGGCTTGCAGCTCGATCTCGCCCGGATGGCAGAGCTGGAAGCGGCCTGGACCAGCGCCCTCGCCTTCCTTGAACAGTTGCCGCGCGATGATGACAATGACGCGATGGCCGAGAGTTTCGGGGCGGCACTTGACGCATTCTTCCGGGTGGATCGGGACTTGGCTGCTACCCGGCTGCGGTTTCTTGAAGGACTCGAGGATTTTCCGGCGCTGCGCGGCCACCTGGAGGCAGTGGCGGCAAGCGTGCGCAGGCTGCAACGCCTTTCGAACCAACTCAGGATGGTCGAGGAGCCCGAAAAATTCCCCGAACAGGCGGATGTCACCAAACTCCGGGTGGCCAAGACGTCCATCCGCTTGCTGCGCCAAAAGGCGGACCAATGGGTCGATGCCGTGCTCTCCCGCAAGGAGGCCATTGACCACACCCTCGCCGCCGTGGTGAGCAATTACGTTCCCGAGCGGATCGATCCGGTGGACCGGGCGGTGCTGCGCCTGGGCACCTACGAGATTCTCTTCGCCTCCACACCACTCAGAGTGGCGATCAACGAGGCGATCGAGCTGGCCAAGCGCTTTGGAACGACCGATTCCCACCGCTTTGTCAACGGCGTGCTGGACCGGATTGCACAGCAGGCGTGAACGGTTGTACCTGGATGATATGGGTTGATTGGCCCCTGCCGGGCCGCCGTATCACAGCCCCATCAGGCAGCCGCCTGCATGATGATGAATGCGCCCTCTCCGCCTCCCGCCTCTTCAAGGCCAAACAAGTTCTTGTGGTTCCTGAGGATTTGCAGGTCTGTTGCGCATGTTCGCATCCGGTTTAGCGCAAACTCACACAGATCAGATCGCCCTGGTCATTGCGGCAGAACACCAAGCCGCGGCAGAGCACCGGCGGGGTCCAGAACTTGCCCTTGGTCGTTTTCTCCTGATCCACGGGGGTGTTGAGGATGGCAGCTTGAGCCAGCTCGTGATAGCCGTCAGGCGAGGCCATGGCGAGGTGGAGCTTGCCTGTTTCAGTCAGGATCACCAGCTTGCCGTCCGCAATGAGCAGCGACCCGATCCGACCCAGGTCATGTTCCCAGAGTTTCGCGCCGGTCATGAAATCCAGACAGCGCAGCATCCCGCCACCATCCTTGCCGCTGCCCGTGTTTCCATGCACTCCATAGAGCCGTCCGTCGAGGAGCACGGAGGTGGCGAATTTGTTCAAGAGCTGTTGGTTAAGCCACACCTCGGTGGGTATGTTGTTAGTCACGCGGATGACCGAACTGCCCTTGCCGTAAACGGATGAAAGAAAAACGTGTTCGCGCCAGAAGACCGGATCGGCGGTGTTCTCGTCCTGACCCGTAGGCCAGGGGTAGCGCCAGAGCAACTCGCCGGTCTTCGCCTGCACGCCATAGCAGGCATTCTGTCCGAAACAGATCAGGCGCCGCTCACCGTCGGCATCATAGAGAACGGGCGAGGCATAGCCACAGCGTTCCTTCGGGCTTTGCCAGAGCACCTGCCCGGTGGTGGCATCCATCGCCAGACCGTACTGCCCGACGTTGAGGTACAACGTGTTGCCGTCGCTGACGATGGAAGTGCCCAGTCCCCAGGTGGGAGGCTTGGCGTTGGCGTCTTTGAGCAGGTCGCTCTGCCACTTGACCTTTCCCGTAGCGGCCTCGAAACAGAACACCTGGCCATTGCGGCTGATGGTATGGATGAGGCCGCCGGAAAACAGGGGCGTGGCACGCGGCCCTGGATAGGAACCCGCCGCGCAGGGATAGGCATATCGCCAGATTTCCCTGCCGGTCTCAACGTCCAAACAGAAAACCGTGTCCGTGTCGGCGTGGTATCCCATCGTAAAGACGTGCGGGCCGCCGATGCAGGTGCCGGAGTACCCCTCGCCCACCTGGGAGCGCCACAGGATCTTCGGGCTTGGCGCAAGTGCCTCGGCCCTCCATCCGCTTTCCGACGTAATGCTGTCGCCATTCGGCCCCCGGAAGCGCGGCCAGTCGAAGGACTCGTCCGCCGCGCCAGCCAAGGGGCCAAGACCAGCGGCGCCTAACAGCCCGCTCAGGCAGAACCTGCACCCGGTCTTGAACATGGACCCGTTGGATTACTTGACGGGCTCGCGCTTGGCTTCCCAATCGCGCGACTGAGGTTGGCCGTTGCGCTCGGACTCCGCCTTGCCCTTGATGGTGTCGGCGGTGACCGTGCCGCTGTACTTGGTGGTCATCTTGGTTGGTGGTTTGGTTGTTGGTATGTCTTCTGGAGGCGAGCCCCCAGCCCCAGACGGGCGCAATGATCGCAACCCCTCCGGTTGTGTATGGCTACGGATTCACCCCCGGGCGATCTTTCACACACCTGTGTGATTTCACAGTTCCTGATCCTGGCGGAAAATGAGTTGGCACTTTTCGGCGTTTCAGACGAATTCGTGAATCATCCGCGCATGGGTTTGCGGGTGGCAGCAGTGCCGATGTGGTGTCATGTCTTGCTCTTACTTGATCATTGAATGTTGGAAGTTGATCATTGAATGTTGAATGATGAAATCTTCGGCGTGTCTCATGGGAACCCCGCAGCTCTCCCGGTTTAGCCATAGCGGTGTGGCTAAGTCCCGGCGCTCGCTGCGGCCCTAACATCTTCCGGGTCGTCACCAGGATTCGGCGTTCCCCTTCTCAGCATCAGAACCCGGTGGGCGGGTGTGGCACCGGGAGTAACGTGGGCGCGATAGGGAGCCACCACATTCTTGTGGTGGTAGCGGAAGGGCGGCCCATGAGTGCGTGCCGAAGGCTCTGTTCATGGACGTTCCTTCC
>JAPLUI010000437.1 GCA_026397725.1 Verrucomicrobiota bacterium
AATATATCAGCCGTCAAGGAAAATGTTGGAAAAAATCGAATGCGAAAATGCTCGCGGCCCTGCCCCCTACCGAAAATCGCCAGTTTTAGCCTCAATCAAAGGACTTGCCGAAGCTCAGCTTTTTCCATTTCGGAATCGCTGTGGTTTAATGGCTGGCGCGTCTCGCGCCAGTCCGTTCAGGTGGCGTCTCGCCGCCTGAATTCCTCTCCCCCACCGGCGTCAACATCCGCAACCTAACCGCCGCGCATGCCTGACCCACCAAATCCAGCGCCTTAGCTGGCAGCCGGAAATCCGGCAAATACCGGATCGACCATTCCACCGCCGCCCGCAGCGCCGGGTCGTCGAACGGCGCGGCAGGGCGTGACCGCTGGGCACACCCTGATTGCCCCTGCGGGCGAATAGCGCATGGAAAGGCCATCGGAACGAGCATTGCGTCATCGTTTCGTTATCATCTCATTCGCCCCGCCATCCGGCGGCCCAGTGGGCGCGCCCGCCAGTCACGCCCTTCTACCAACGCCCCGTCCTTCTCGATGGTCTGGCCCGGCAACTGCGCGAAGCCCTCGATCATCCCGGTCTTGCCCACCCCCGGCTCGCCCCTCAAGGAGCGTGGGAGTCTCGCCCACGCGCCCATGAAACGCGAAGACCAGGCGGCTCACACAGCACTTCTTTGAACATGGAGCGGGATCAAGAAAATCCAGCTTGTCCGACGACTCCAAACCGTGTAGCTTTTCCCCATGACCATCACCCACCAGACCGTCGTTGACTGCCACGGGAAACCAGCGGCGGCGCTGATCCCTTGGTCCGAATTCCTGCTGATCCGGGCAATGCTGGAAGGCGGTGAAGTCACCGATGAGGAAGCCGCGACGCTCCGCGAGGCCGAAGCTGACCGCCGCGCGGGCAACCGGGACGCCTTCACCGATCTTGCTTCATTGAAAGCCGAACTCGCCCTTTGAAATGCGCCGGATCGTCCTGCACCGGCGCGCCGTCAAATATCTGCGTGGCATGCCGCGCGATCGCCAGGCACAGATCGTCCAAGCACTTGAGGAAATCACAGTGCTGCAAAACCTGGGCGATCATCCCAACATCAAGGCATTGTCGGGGGAATTCGCCGGTTGGTTCCGGCTCCGCACCGGAGTATATCGTTCCATCGTCCAGCCCCGTCGGGAAGACGCTGGCGACATTCTCTACGTCGATTACATTGGACCTCGCGGCGACGCCTACTGAGTTCGTTTGGGATCGAAGCGGCAGGGGAAATGCTGGGCGAAAGCGGAAACGCTGAATAACTAAAACGCTGAAATGAAGAGGAAGAAGCGGCATGAAATAGCGCGTGCCGGCGTGGCGGCCGGTGATGCTCATGCCGCTGAGGCTGGCTTGGAGGGTGGACATTTCTGTCCACCAAGCCAATGGAACGAGCAAGGGTGGAGCTTCGCACGCGGTTCTTTCGCTTGCCATTGGCAGCACGACAGGAATGTCGTGCCTCCTTGTGTCCGCTGTCGAGGAAACGCACGATGTTCGGGTGCTTGAGTGCGCCCTGTTTTCAAGTTAGTGGGGAGGTGCAGGGAATCTGCGCGAACCTAGCCAGCCCGGCGCGATGGCACAACTGGACCTTGGTCAAGTCCCAGGCTGCCGCCTTCCGACAGGGCCATCCGGTGCTACCAATCGAATTTCAAACCGTGGGCTTTGAAAAACGGCAGGGCACGATCCCTGCTCAGAAGCGTGTGCTTGCGGCAGATGGCTTGCCAGACCAGGAGACGGTCGAAGGGGTCGCGGTGGTCTGGCGCGTAGGGAAGCCGGTGAAAGGATGAGAGAATTTCCGCTGCCAACGGCTCTTCGGCCAAGCCGAGTTGACGTGCGGCGGCGGGGATTTCCGCTGGATCGGTATCCGGCAGATCCAGCTTGCCGAGCCCGAATTTAAGACTGATTTCCCAGTAGCTGACCGGGCTGACAAGCACCTCGTTCAACGGGTCATTGAGGATGGCGCGGGTCTTTCTCCCGAGCTGGTTGGGTTCGAACAAGGCCCAGAGCAAGGCGTGGGTATCGAGCATCCAGGTCATGACTTACCGGGAGGTGAGAAAATCGTCTTCGTTCATGTTCCAGTTCTTGAAAACCGGCTTGCCGCGTTTGGCTAGCGACCCGAGTTGGCGGGAATTCCCCTGGGCACTCGAATAGGGAGCGAGGATGGCGACATTTTCACGACTCCGACCCTTCTGAACGACGATGCTGCTGCCCTTGGCCACCTCACCCAGTAGCACGGGCAGGTTCCTTTTGAATTCGGCAATGGTCACGGATTTCATGCGGCCAAGTTACCGCAACTGGACAAGTTGTCAACCACGGATGAGACAGCCGGGGTTTGGTGGTGTGAAACGACTCGAACAGGCACTCGGTGTCCGCAGGCAGACCCACTCCCTCATCGCGCGCGGAAACCCGCGGCAGGCCCTCATGGAGCAGGGTTTGGAGCTGCAGTCGGCGTGCGCCGGGCGCGTTGGCGGTCATGGCCTCGGCCGCGTCGAGGATCATGATCAAGTCGTTGATCGAGTCGAAGGTGGTCTGCCATTCCGCGGCGGCGGAGAGGAGTCGTCCCTCCAGCCGCTTCCTTTCCGTGATGTCGCAAACCATCCCGTATGCGCGGATCCAGTGGCCGGGGATTCCAGACAGTTCCTGATCCCGGCGGAAAATGAGTCGGCACTTCTTGGCGTTTCAGACGAATTCGTGAATCATCCGCGCATGGGTTTTCGGGTGGCAGAAGTGCCGCAGCGGTGTCATGTCTTGCTCTTACTTGATCATTGAATGTTGGAAGTTGAATGTTGGAGTGGTGGTGCGGAGCGCTGGCTTCAGCCGGCGAGTCTGCATGGAGCGCGGGCTTGCCTGGCCTTCGTAGCTGCAGCGAATAGGCCATTGGCGCATGCGAGCGGGGCGCCCATCATCCTTGGCTCGCCGGCTGAAGCCGGCGCTCCGTTGCTTGCGCCGAGGCGCAGCAGGAGCGGCCCTCTGGCGCGGGCCGATTGGTGGATGAAAATCCGCGCCCAAGCCAAGGACTGGTGAGCAAGCATGGCCGCTGCCGTGGCAATTCTTTGTCCTACTTGATCATTGAATGTTGGAAGTTGAATGTTGAATGTTGAAATCTTCGGCGTGCCTCCTGGGAACCCCGCAACTCTAAC
>JAPLUI010000519.1 GCA_026397725.1 Verrucomicrobiota bacterium
GACCCGTCCGACCCGTCCGACCCGTCCGACCCGTCCGAAGCGTCCGACACGTCAACGGCCTACCGGAACTGCCAGTCGGCAAGGTGAGTGGAGCGGCCGAGGGCGTCGAACCAGGCGGTGGTGGTGTCGGCGGTTGGAAGGCGATTGATGAGTGCTGAGTGTTGATTTTTGAGGTTTGAATGGAAGATGAAGAATTCGCCTTTCAGTCACTTCTGAAATCAAAATTCAGCAATCATCACTCATCAATCCATTTGGCGGGTTGATCCAAGCCTCGGCCCAGCGGACGTAGGAGTCGCGGGCGGCGGGGCGGATGGCGAGGGATTCGGGGCGGTGGAGGAAACTCAGCCGTGCTGGAGTCGCGGTGGAAGCGACCGGTGCGGGATGCGCTGGCTTGAACATGACGACAAGGTAGCAGTTCAAAGGAACAGCGCAAGTGGAAAATTTGAAAGAATTTTCACCAGCACATGCCGGCCCTTACTCTTCCCGGATTCATCGGCCGCGTGGTGGGGTCTTTGCGGGGGCGGTGGCAGTGCTTGCGCTGGCGCTCGAAGACTGCGGCTGCAAGCACGCAGGCATGGCCTGCGGCCGGGGGGCCGCGGCCACGATGGCAATCCGCCGGATTGCCGACGAAGTGCAAGAAGCGCATGTTATCCGGGCCTCAACTGGATCGGCAAGGACGCCGTTGTCAAACACCACCTGGAAGTGCCCTTCCACTTGCTCAAGGACGTGCCGGACCTCGCCGGCGGCGACACCGGCCCCGGCAATCTCATCGTCCAGGGTGACGACCTCGTCGCCCCAAAAGCCCTGCTCCTTCGTGGAGCTAGCAGTTAACTCATTATGTTATCGAACGCCCCTATGTCAAATGATTTTCGGGACCGGTTTGATGAGCCTGGTTCCTCCGCTGTCACACTTTCAGAGCCCGGGATCCAAGCGCACAACCGCACCATTCTAACATGGTATAACGCGGCCGGGTCGTCGCTTTTCGCTTGCGTCATCAGGGCTTGCGTCTGGTCTTCTCCCGTGCGTGTCCACGCCATCGATCCAACTGTTAGAAACACCGGCTACGCGGTGTCGGAAGGCGATCCCCGCACGCCCAAGGTGCTGACCTTTGACGTCACCAGCATCCCTGGTCGGCTGCCGCAATCGGCCGCGTGCTCAGCCATCCGCAGCCATCGGGTCAACGTGATCCAAACCTTCGCGCCCGACGAGGTCGCCGCCGAAGGGATCATTGACGTCCGGTCCCATCAAGGCCAAGCTCCTCGAGCGGCGGCTGGTCTGACCGCATGCCCGACAGGCGGGGCCGCTCACGCCGGCATCATGAATGCGAGCAACTTGCCGAGCTTGTCGCGCAGCTCATGGCGCTGCACGATGGCGTCGATGAGGCCGTGTTCGAGCATGAACTCCGCAGTCTGAAAGCCCGGCGGCAGGTTCTGGTGTGTGGTTTCCTTCACCACCCGCGGCCCGGCAAAGCCGATCATGCACTTCGGCTCGGCCAGATTGATGTCGCCGATGGTGGCAAACGACGCCGTGACGCCCCCCGTGGTCGGATGGGTGAAGACGGAAATGAAGGGCAATTTTGCTTCCGCGAGGCGGGCCAGCGCCGCGCAGGTCTTGGCCATCTGCATCAGGGAGAGCATGCCCTCCTGCATCCGCGCCCCGGACGAGGCGGAGACAATGATTGCGCCGCGCCGTTCGGCCAGCGCCATTTCCAGCACGCGGGTGATTTTCTCGCCCACCACCGAACCCATGGAACCGGCAAAGTACTTGAAATCCATCACCGCGAGCATCGCCGGTTGGTCGCAGATTGCAAGGCGCCCGGTCACCACGGCGTCGTCCAGCCCGGTTTTCTCACACAGCTCGGCGGTCTTTTCGGCATACCCCTGAAAGCCGAGCGGATTGGCACTGATGAGGCCGATTTCGGTTTCCTCGAAACTCCCCGGATCGGCAATCAGGGTGATTCGCTCACGCGCATCCATCAAGAAGTGGTTCTGGCAGGCCTGGCAGACATATAGGCTCTGCTTGAGTTCGAGCATGTGAATCATGGCCCCGCACTCAGGGCACTTGATCCACAGGCCCTCGGGCATGTCCTCGCGGCGGTCATGCCGTTGCAGGAGCGGTTTGCTGAAAATACCCATGAGCTTGGAACAAGGTAGAAGTTGGAAGATGGCGTGCGGTTGCGGTCCCGCTCGCGCGGAGCCTAGCGCCTGATGCGGGGTTGGACAAGCCCCATTTGCAACGGCCGTCGTGAGAAAGTGAAAAATTAGTTTGCATTTCCTTACGACCTCGGGCATTTTCGGCGCGTCTTCAGCGCAACTTTCAAATCCGATGAAAATTCACCATTTTGTCAGTGGTTCGGCCGTGGTTCTAGCCGCTTGGCTCATGGTGACATTTGTTCACGATGTTTCCCCGTTGCAGTACCCGAAGCAACGGCGGGGATCGCCAGCACATGCCGCCAGCCGTGAGCCCGTCACGACCAGGCCGATGGCGCAGGACGGCCTGCCTGCGCTTGCCGCCGAACTCGCGGCCACCCCAAGGCGCTGAGCCCGGAGCGGGCGGAAAAATTTCCGAATTGGTGGTTGCCTATTGGCGGGGACCGGTTACCGTCGCCGGATGGCTGAAGAACCGAATGTCTGTGATACGAAACCGCTGGCCCTTGAAGTCGAGGCTGGCACCTATTGGTGGTGTGCATGCGGGCGGGCGGGCCAGCAACCGTTTTGCGATGGCTCCCACAAGGGCACCGGGCTGCAGCCGGTGAAATTCGAGGTGGCCCAGAAAACCACCGTCTGGTGGTGCCAGTGCAAGCAAAGCGCCGGCCCGCCGCTCTGTGATGGCACGCACAAGAAGCTGCGCAATCCGTAAGGCGGGGTCCCGGAATTGCAGCCGCTTGGCCGTTGGCCCGCGCCGCATCCCGTTGGGCTGGGACCTGGCCGGGTGCCACTGCGGGCGGCAACGTTTCAGGCTAACCACAGGCGCGGCGGGGGCATCAGGCCGCCCGGTCTGAAATTCCGTTTGGCATCGCCCTTTGATTGGAAAGAGACGGCTCCGGGCAAAAATGCCCGGGCTACGGTGGTGCTGGCATGTTGCCCGCCGCCCATCCGCCTTCCCATTCGTGCGCCGACCAAGCGAACCGCACAGCCGTCCGTCCCCGTGCTGCCGCCCGTCCGGGCCACCTCCTTCCCATCCGCTAGACAGAACTGCGGCAGGCTGCCGCTTTGCTTGCCATGAGAATCTTCCGCTTCGTCTTCCCGTTCGCGATTCTAGCAAGTTTGCTGGCCTCCCAGCCCTGTCACGCCAAGCGGGCGGCCCCGCAGCCCGCAGCCCCGCTGGTGCTCGGCAAGATCACCTTCCGGGTTCCGCCATCACCGCTTGGACTGGTCGAAGCGGTTGATAGCGAGCGTGGCGGCACGTTGTGGACCAAGCAGGTTTACGTCACCCGCTACGACCCGGCCTTGGAGCGGGATGTCCAGGACCGCTTCATCACCCGCCTGCGTGCTGCCGATGGCGGTCTCATCGTCACCGTCGAAGGCGGGGCGGAGTATTTCCTCGACTTGGCGACTCTGGCAGTGCGCCGCCTCGGCGACCCCGCCAAGCCGGAGGACAAACCCAAGGCCAACCGCTAGCGGACCTCACGAACCACATTTGACAGCATGGCGAGACTGCAAATCACAGGGAGATTATGCTCGGGCCTGGCAGCGGTTTCGCTCCATGCCGCCGAGTGGAAGCCGGTGGCGGGGCCGCTCATGACGCCCTGGGCGGCGGACGTGAATCCGCAACAGCCATTGCCCGACGACCCCGCCCGCAAATGGTGCGCAAGGAATGGACCAACCTCAACGGGCTGTGGGATTACGCCATCCAACCCTTGGAGGCTGCCGCGCCGGAACAATGCCAACGCGAACTCCTCGTGCCGCTTCCCTGCGAGGCGGCCCTCTCTGGTGTTAGAACCTACGACCGCAAGCGTCTCAAGATGGTCCGGCCGCAAACCGTCGCCGCCCAACGCGGCGAATTCGGACCGCCGCCAGCGGGCAAGGACGGGTGATGAAATGGGAAATGGAAACCGCTGATTGCATGCAGGCAGGCGGGCCATGGCGCGGGTAGCGGACCGGAATTCTCCCCTGGAAATGCAGGCGAGTTTGACGTTAAGCTTGATTCCGAGCATCGAATGCTGGAAAAAGAACGGGTTCTCATTGCATTCCAGTTTGCCTGCCGCCAATCCCGAGGATCACCCACATGCCATCTGCCGCCATCACTCCGCCCGCTGATTCCACGCCGCCTGCCGGCGTTCGGTTGACGTCCGGATCGTGGCTGCGGGACCTGGCCGTGCTGGTGGTGGTGGCCGGGCTGTGGTTCTGCTCGCTGCTGGGACTGCGGCCGCTCAGCAATCCCGACGAGGGTCGCTACGCGGAAATCCCCCGGGAAATGGCCGTCACGGGCGATTTCGTGACCCCACGGCTCGACGGGGTGAAGTACTTTGAAAAGCCGCCGCTGGCCTATTGGCTCACGGCGCTGACCTTCCGCCACTTCGGCGTGAGCGAATTCACCGCGCGGCTGTGGGTCGCTTTGTTTGCGCTCATCGGGGTGCTTGGGACCTACGCCGCCGCCCGTGTCATCTATGGTCGCGGGACGGGAATCTGGGCGGCGATCGTGCTCTCGACCTCGCTGCTCTACTACGTCCTGAGCCAGATCATTCTGCTAGACATGGCGGTGGCGGTGACGATGAGCGGGGCCCTGTTCGCCTTCATCCTCGCGATGCGGGAGCCGCCTGGCCGGCGTCGGCTGGGCTTGTTGCTGGTCTTTTACGCGTGCATGGCCTTGGCCACGCTGTCGAAGGGACTGATCGGCATTGCCATTCCGGGAGCGGTGATTTTCTTGTGGGTGTTGGTGCTGAACCGGTGGCGGGACTTGTGGCCGTTCTATCCGGTCGTGGGCACCGGCTGGTTGCTCGCGATTGCCGCGCCGTGGCACCTTCTGGCCGCCCGCGCGAATCCGGATTTCCTCAACTTCTATTTCATCCACGAACATTGGTTGCGCTTCACCACCCGCATCCATGGCCGCTATGAACCGTGGTGGTTCTTCCTACCGGTGTTGCTCGTCGGGCTGTTTCCATGGGTGTTTTTCGCCTGGCAGGCCGTGCGTGCGGCGCTGGGCGAGGGCTGGCAGGCACGGCGGCAACATGCCGAGGCCTGGTTCTTGGTGATCTGGGTGGTTTTCATCGTGGCGTTTTTCTCAAAATCCCAGTCGAAGCTCATCCCCTACATCCTGCCCGTGTTTCCCGCCCTCGCGGTCTTGATCGGGCACCATGTTGCCGGGATGTGGCAGGGGCGGCCCGGGCTGAAATACCGGCTTGGGGGCGGGGCCTTCATCCTCAGCGCCTTGTGTCTAGCAGCAGCGTGCCTCGTGGCACCTGCGCCTGCGGACCAGCCCGCAATCGCCGCATGGCTGCCGGTTCTGCGCATCGCGCTGGGCGGCACCTTGCTCGTTGGCGCGGCGTTTGCATTCCATGGCTGGCGCCGCGAGCAGCCACGGTGCATGCTCAGCGCGATCACGCTTTCAAGCACGCTGTTCCTATTCGTCGTCAACCTCGGCGGCGGTGCCTTTGACAAGGCTTCCACCAAAAATCTGGCCATGATCCTCAAACCGATGCTGCAAACTGGCGACCGCGTCTATAGCGTCGGGTGCTATGCCCAGGATTTGCCGGTCTATCTCGGCAGGCTGGTCAGCGTGGTCGATTTCCACGGGGAACTCGAGTTCGGCATCAATGCCGAACCGGCACTCACCGCCGCGCGGTTTCTGGAACGTGAGGACCTGCCCGGTCAATGGGCCCAAGCGGGTGCCGCCTACGCGGTGATCCGCCGCAGCTCCTACGCCGAGTGGTTTGCCAGTGCGGGCATGCCCCACGACGTCATCGCGGAAACGCCTCGCTTTGTCCTCGTCGCCAAACGCGATCACTCCTTCTAGCTCTAACATACCACCTGCCCGGATGCTGCCGTTCCTGCCCTTCACCCGTCCGACCATCGATGAGGAAACCATCGCCGGGGTCGCCGAAGTCCTGCGCTCCGGGTGGATCACCTCCGGCCCCAAGGTGAAGGAATTCGAGGCGCAGCTTTCGGCGCTCTTTGGCGGGCGTCCCGTGCGGGCCTTCAACTCCGGCACCGCGACGCTGGAAGTCGCCCTCCGCCTCGCCGGCGTCGGTGCCGGCGACGAGGTCATCACCACGCCCCTGTCATGGGTGGCCACCAGCAACGTGATCCTAACCGTTGGGGCCCGCCCGGTCTTCGTCGATATCGACCCGCGCACCCGCAACCTCGATCCGGATGCCATCGAGGCCGCCATCACCCCGGCGACCAAGGCGCTCATGCCGGTCGATCTGGCCGGCCTGCCGGTGGACCGGGACAGGCTGTACGCGCTGGCCGCCCGCCATGGCTTGCGGGTGATCGAGGATGCCGCGCAAGCCATGGGCAGCTCGTGGCGGGGGCGGCTGATCGGCTCATTCGGCGATCTGGTCTCCTTCAGCTTCCATCCTAACAAGAACGTGACGTCCATTGAGGGCGGTTGCCTGGTCATGACTCACGAAAGTGACGCCACGCTCGCCGAGCAATACCGGCTGCAAGGCGTCGTGCGCACCGGGATGGATGGCATGGACGTCGCCCGCGTCGGCGGCAAGTTCAATCTAACCGATGTGGCGGCGCGGGTGGGCCTCGGCCAACTGGCCAGGCTCGACGAGTTCACGCGGCGGCGGCGCGAATTGGCCCGGGAGTATTTCGAGGTCTTCGGGCAACCTGCGGTGCGGGCGCTCGGGCTGGGGCTGCCGTGTGCGGATTTCGAGCAAAGCAACTGGCACATGTTTCAGGTGCTGTTGCCGGAAACCGCCGGGTCTCCCAGCCGGGCGGAGGTGATGGGGAAATTGCACGCCCTGGGCATCGGGACGGGGGTACACTATCCGGCGATTCACCTGTTCACGCGGTATCGCGCCGCCGGTTGGAAGGAGGGTGATTTTCCCCATGCGGAACACGCCGGGCGCACCATCCTTTCGCTCCCACTGTTCCCCACCATGACCTCCGCCGAGGTGAGCCGCGTCGCCGCCGCGCTGGTCAGCGTCCTGCCAGTCTCCCGCCAAGTATGAGTGCCAGCGCAACCATCAAGCTCTCCGTGGTGATTCCCGTGTTTAACGAGGAGGGCAATCTGCCCATGCTGTGTTCCCGGCTCTATCCGGTCTTGGACGGGCTGGGCCGCAGCTATGAGGTCATCTTCACCAATGACGGCAGCAGCGACCGCACCGGCGTCTTGCTGGCCGCCCAGTTTGCCGCCCGGCCGGAGGTCACGCGCGTCATCGAGTTCAAGGCCAACTGCGGCCAGCACATGGCCGTCATGGCGGCCTTCGAGCGGGTCCGCGGCGAGGTCATCGTCACGTTAGACGCCGACTTGCAGAATCCGCCCGAGGAAATCCCCGTGCTGCTGGCGCAAACCGACGCGGGCTTTGACTGCGTCGGCGGGGTGCGCCAGGACCGCCAAGACAGCGCCTTCCGCCGCCATGTCTCGCAACTGGTCAACTGGGTCCGCAGCCATGCCACCAGCATCCAGATGACCGACCAGGGTTGCATGCTGCGAGCGTACTCGCGCGGCGTGGTGGATGGCGTGGTCCGCAGCGGCGCCGCGAACACCTTCATCCCCGCGCTGGCTTACAGTCTCGCGCAGAAGCCAACCGAAGTCCCCGTCGCCCACGAGGAACGCCACGCCGGAACCTCCAACTACTCGGTGTATAGACTGATCCGGCTCAACTTCGATCTCATCACCTATTTCAGCACCGCCCCGCTCCAGCTCTTCACGATCTTCGCCATGTTCTGCTCGGCTTGCTCGTTTCTGCTGGTGGTCGTCCTCGGCCTGCGGCGGCTCATCATCGGCCCGGAAGTTGGCGGGCTCTTCACCCTGTTCGGCATTTTGTTTTTCCTGATCAGCGTCTGCATGGTCGGCATCGGGCTGATCGGTGAATACATGGGCCGGACCTATCAGGTGGTTAGAAATCGCACCGGCTACCACATCAGCCGCATCCTGGAATCCCCCGAATGAAACCGCCACGCATTTTGTTTTTCGGCTACAGCGAGGTCGGTCACACCTGCCTTGAGCTGCTCCTCGCCCGCGGTGACGAGGTCATCGGCCTCATCACCCATGAGGATCATCCGGATGAGAAAATCTGGTTCAAGACGCCCGCCAGCGCGGCCATCGAAGGCGGGGTTCCCGTGTTCACGCCGGACTCGGTGAACACGCCCGAGTGGATCGAGCGGATCGCCGCGATGCAGCCCGACCTGATCCTCTCGGTGTACTACCGGCAGATGATATGCCCGGCGATTCTGGCCTTGCCGGCCCTCGGGGCCTTCAATCTGCACGGCTCGCTGCTGCCGAAATACCGCGGCCGCGCACCGATCAACTGGGCGGTCCTCCACGGCGAGCCACGCATCGGCATGACCCTCCACCGCATGGTGAAACGCCCCGATGCCGGCGCGATCGTGGATCAGGAAGGCGTCGAGATTGCGCCGCGTGACACTGCCGGGCAGGCGTTCCGCAAAGTCCTCCCCTGTGCCCGCACCGTGTTGGCCAGACAGATCGACAAGCTCCTCGCCGGCACCGCCACCGAAACTCCCCAGGATGAGTCGGCGGCCACCTATTTCGGCGGGCGCCAACCGGATGACGGCCGCCTCGATTGGACCCGCCCCACCGCGGAGATTTTCAACCTTATCCGCGCCGTGACCGAGCCCTATCCGGGGGCCTTCAGCGAGTGCGGCGGCGCCCGGTTGATGGTCTGGTGGGCCGAGCCCGCGCCCGGCCACGCCGGCACCCCCGGCGAGATTCTTTCGCTTGATCCGCTGGTCGTTGCCACCGCCGATGGCACGCTCCGGCTCACCCGCACCGAATGGCGCGGCACCCCCTCCCCCGCCCCGCGGCCCGGCACCCTTCTCTAACACCAACCACCCGTCTCACATGTCACTCAAAGTACTCATTCTCGGCGCCAACGGCTTTATCGGTAGCAGCCTGATCGAAACGATCCTTCGCCAAAAGGACTGGGAGGTCTTCGGCATGGACGTCGGCGATCACAAGCTCACCCACCTGCTGGAGCACGAGCGTTTCACTTTCGTGGAGGGCGACATCACGATCAACCGCGAGTGGATCGAGTATCACATCAAGAAGTGCGACGTGGTCATCCCGCTGGTTGCCATCGCCAATCCCGCGCAGTATGTGAAGAATCCCCTGGCCGTGTTCGAACTCGATTTCGAGGCGAATCTGGAGATCGTCCGCCAGTGTGTGAAATACCGGAAGCGGCTGATTTTCCCGTCCACCTCGGAAGTTTACGGCATGACCCCGGAAGCCGTGCTCGATGAGGCGACCAGCAACATGGTGTACGGACCGATCGACAAACAACGGTGGATCTACGCCGCTTCCAAGCAACTCATCGACCGCGTGATCTATGCCTACGGGGTGCGCGACAATCTCGACTACACCTTGTTCCGCCCGTTCAACTGGATCGGACCGAAGCTCGACAACGTGATGGAACCCAAGGAAGGCAGCTCGCGGCTCTTCACCCAATTCATCAGCAACGTGATCTTCCGCAAACCGATCCAGTTGGTCGATGGCGGCTCGCAAAGCCGCTCGTTCACCTTCATCGCGGACGGCGTGGATTGCCTGCTGCGCATCATCGAAAACCAGGGTGGTGCGGCGTCACAGCGGATTTTCAACGTCGGCAATCCGGCTAACAACGTGTCGGTCGCCGCCCTGGCCGGCATCATCATCGAGGCCTTCAAGGAATATCCGGACTATCGGGAGCGGGCGGAGCAGGCGCAGGTTGTGGCGGTCACCTCGATGGAGTATTTCGGCAAATACTATCAGGACATTCACACCCGCGTGCCAGCCGTGGCGGCCGCCAGGGAGGCCCTCGGCTGGGAACCGAAAGTCGATCTCCGCACCGCCATCCGCCTGACTCTGGACTATCACCTCAAGCAAACCGACCACGACCTCACCGCCGAGTCAGCTTAACCATGAGCTTCATCGTCGCGCTGAAAGTCGATGTGGACACCGAGCGCGGGACGCGTGAGGGCGTGCCGGCGCTGGCCGCCTTGCTGGATGAATTTGCGGTGCCGGCGAGTTTTCTGTTTTCGCTCGGCCCGGACAACACCGGCAAGGCGATCCGCCGCATTTTCCGCCCCGGCTTTTTCCAAAAAGTCAGCCGCACCGGCGTGGTTCAGATGTATGGCATCCGCACGCTCCTCAATGGCACGCTGCGGCCCGCCCCGCACATCGGTTCGCGCCATGCCGACGTGATGCGGCGCGTGCGCGATGCGGGTTTTGAAACCGGCATTCACTGCCACGACCACTATCAGTGGCAGGACCACCTGTTCAGGATGTCGCTCGCGGAGGTGCGCAATGAGTTCGCCCGCGCCCGCACGGAATACCACCGGATCTTCGGCTGTGAGGCCGCCACCGCCGGGGCGCCCGGCTGGCAAGCCAACGCTAACAGCAGGCAGGTCTATGACGAGGCCGCCTTGCTCTATGCCAGCGACACGCGGGGCGACTCCGCCTTTTTCCCCGTGATCGATGCGCGTGTTTTCAAGACGCTGGAGATCCCCAGCACCTTGCCCACCTTCGACGAACTGCTCGGCCGCCCGGCCTATCCGGAGCCCCGCCTCGTGTCGCATTATGTCGGCCTGTTAGTGCCAGCGCGACCGAACGTCATGACCCTGCATGCCGAGATCGAGGGCATGGCCAAGCGGCCGCTCTTCAGGCGGCTGCTGGCGGCATGGTCGGACCACGGCGTCCGTTTCATCCGCATGGATGACCTCGCGCGGGAACTCCTCGCGCACCGCGCAACCATCCCGGTGCGGCCACTCGTGATGGCGGAGATCGACGGCCGCTCCGGTACCGTCGCCACCCAGGGCCGTGCGGCAGACCCTCATCCCAAGACATGACTTCACACTTCCTGGGCTGGACCTTGAATTGACAAGGAATTGGCAATGCATCCCGGAAAATGACTTGGCACATTCCGGGGGGCGCCGGGACTTAGCCACAGCGGTGTGGCGCGGCGCTTCCCACCGCACTCCATCCCTTCACCTGCCCAGGCGCGCGCCAAAGTCTGGAGTGCGGTGGGAAGGGCGCAGCCCGCCACCCCGCTTTCGCTAAACCGGGAGAGCTGCGGGGTTCCCATGAGGCGCAGTCCGTCTCGCGGGCGGTCACGCCCCTCCCGAGTAACTTGGCTCCGAGGATGCCCGTTAGGGAGCGACGACATTCCTGTCGTCGAGCGGAAGGAACGTCCATGAACAGAGCCTTCGGCACGCACTCACCGGCCACGCTTCCTCAACCACCACAAGAATGTGGTGGCTCCTTATCGCGCCCACGTTACTCCC
>JAPLUI010000496.1 GCA_026397725.1 Verrucomicrobiota bacterium
CCCGCCGCTCGCCGCAGCCGGACCAGCGTCCGGTCCGTCAAGTATAGGAATGGACACGGCGGTGACAATTCTTGGTCTTACTTGATCATTGAATGTTGGAAGTTGAATGTTGAATGTTGAAATCTTCGGCGTGTCTCATGGCAACCCCGTAGCTCTAACGGTTTAGCCATAGCGGGGTGGCGGGCTGCGCCCTTCCCACCGCACTCCAGGCCTTGGCTCGCGCCCGGGCAGTGCAGGTATGGAGTGCGGTGGGAAGCACAGCGCCACACCGCTGTGGCTAAGTCCCGGCACCCCCGGAAGGTGCCAAGTCATGTTCCGGGATGCTCGACGGTCACCCGCACCGGTTGGAACCACCGCCGGGAGCGGTCACGGGATTTCGGATAGATTCCGCACTCGGGGCGTGCCGGTGACGGGGTCCGGATGAATCAGCACAAACGAACGTGCGGTGGGGTCGAGCGGCCAGTAGGTTGAGTTGAACGGGAGCCAGGCGGTGCCGACCTGCCGCAGCATTTCGACCTCGATCCGCCGGTCCTCGGGGGCGGGTTGCGGGGGCCGCAAATACACCGAGTGGCCCGGCTTGACGCTCGCCCGCCGGGTTCCGAAGCGAACCGCAATTTCCTCGCCGGTGGCATTGAGCAGGAACCGGTCGCCGGGCCCGATCTTGGCGACGTCGTCCGGAATCGGCAAGATGACGCAGGTGCCGTCCTGCTTCGGCAGAATCAACAGCAGATAACGGGCCCCGGCCGTGGCAGGCAGGGAGAATTCGGCGGGGGCCTTGAAGGCGCTGGAACTCGCCACATAACGGCCCGGCGGCAGGCTGACCGGCGCGGTGAACTGGTTCCTGCGGGCCTCGATCCGTGATTTGGCCGGGCTGTCGGCCGGGCTGTCGGCCGGGCTGATGTCGAAGGTGACCAGGGTGGCGGGAAGGTCAAACGCGAGGGTGCGGACGGGTGCTGCAGCGACGGGCACGAGGGCCAGCCCGCCAGCGAGGCAGGGCATCAGGATGAGGTGGCGCATTGGGTGGCGGGAACGGATGGGATTGGCGGGCGACTTCATTCTTGCGGTCCGCTGAGCCAGCGGAAAGCGACCAACACATAGCGCCGTCCGAACAGGAGGTTAAGCGGTTTTTTGGGAATCGCAACATCCGCAGTCTCGGCCGCGTCCATGTAAGCGGGCAACCGCTGGACCACGGCCTCGCACCAGGCGCGGGCGGCCACCGTGCCCTGCGCGGTGCGGGCCTCGCCATAGCCGCGGATGCGGAAAGTGTCGCCCCGGGCGACGATGACCGGCCCCAGGGGGTCGAGGACGTCGGCCTGCATGAGCCAACCGGGGCTACCGGCGGCGGTGTTGAGGCCGCTGGCCTTTGGAAACGCCATGGTGGCCCCGCCCGGCGCACTCGCGCCCGGCAGGCCGCCGGTTGCGGCGGCGTCATTCAAACCGCTCGCATCAATGGCGGATTGCAGCGCACCGGAGAGGGCGAGCGTGGGGTCGCTGCTCAACCTGCGATTGAGAAACTCTGATAGATTGAGGAACGGGCCGCGCTTGCGAACCTGCTCAACGATGGCCGTGGCGAGTTTCCGAAGATTCTCGTCGGAGAGGTCGCGAAAGCCGCAGTAGCCGCTGGCCGGCCCGGTTGACGGGGAGTCGGTGGCATCGGCGAGCACCGTCTCGGTGCGCGAAAAGACGGTGCCGGTGCCCACGATCTCCTGGCCCTGGCCACCCCCGGTTTTGGCGAGTTTGGTGATGGCGCGGCCGCGGGTGGAGGCCAGCACCGCGTGCCAGGCCTCGACGGAAGTGGAGTTGACGTTGAACCCGCCGTCTAACATCAGGTGGGCCGCGATGCGCTTGTAGGCGTCCTTTTTCATGCTGCTGTCCAGACTCGACGGGAAGAACCGGCGCTGGATGGTGTCGGGAGTTTCACTGTCCAGCCACGGGCTGAAGCGGGAATTGATGAGCTTGAGCTTGCCTTCGAGAAACGCCTGCCATGACTGCGACATCGATTTGTCCGTGCCGAACCTGGCGGCACTGCGGGGGGCCAGCGACGAGAGGAAATACTTGTCCCACAGCACCTCGTTGCCGAGGTAGCGATGGTCGAGGTAGTTGCCCTTGGTGGCGAGGTCCGGTGGCATCAGCGGGTGGGCGTAGGAATTGCCGATGGATTGATCGGCAAAGGGCGCATTGGGAGTGCTGTTGAAGCCCCAGTAGGTGGCCCGCAGGGTGGAGGCACCATCGCCAACCCCGGCGTGGCGGAATTGCGCCAGCGAGGTGAGGGGCACGGTCGGAATCGCGGCGAAGAGGAAATGCGTCTGGCCGCTCGCCGGCCCGCGACCGGACCCGATGAAACCGTGATTGGGTCCGGACGGACTGCCAGGCAAGGTCACTTGAATGAGGTCGCTATCGAAACCGGTCACGGCCTCGACCTTGTATTCCAGGCGCTCGTTGGCGAACTCGGCGAGATTGCCGGTGAGTTTGGACGAGAGGCGGGTGGTGCCGGTGTTGAGGAAGGCGGGAATCGGCACGGTGGAATCCAGCGCGGTCTTGGTCTCCATGATGAAGGCGCCGAACGGTTGCTTGCGGCCGACCACATCCTTGAGCGCGACGGATGGCACATCGGCCGCATTGACCGTGCGCATCTGGGCGATAAAGGGCGCGTCGGCCCTGGAGAGGATCTCGCCCCGATGCTCGTAGAAGGGCCACTTCTTGACCGTGTCCCAGATCCAGAAATCGATGTATTGGGAGTTGCCCTGATCGTCGGCCCCGCCCGCGTTGCCATGTTGGGAGGGCTTGAGTCCGACGCTAATGCGTTCGCTGCCGGCTCCGGTGATTTTGGTACCGCCGACCACGACGTCTTTGGTGATGCCGGCGTCGAAAAAAGCGCCGGGCCACAACTCGTTGGAGCCGGTGCCGGGGTTTTGTTTGAAGGAGAAGACCACTGTTTCCCCCGGTCCCATCGAAAACTGGCGGCCGTTGCTTGGATTGTTGAACACCCGCGAGAACCAGCCGCCGATGATTTCCTCAAGGCCGACCAGGCCGACTGCCGCGCCGTTGACCCGCCAGTCGAATTGCATGGGCAAGCCGGTGCTGAATTTCGCGAAGAAGGTGGTGTCAGCGGGAAAATGGATGCGGGCATCGAAGGGATTCCACAGGGTGACGAACACGTCCGTGGCGAGCTGGAGCGAGTAGGGTTTCGGGACGCTCGGGTTGGGATCCTTGACCGCAGTATAGGAAAACAGATAGATGATCTTCGCCATCCGCGGATAGCGAAACCCACCCGCCTCGTCGCCGAAGCTGTCGTAACTGTCCGCGAGGTGCCAGTCAATCAGTGCGGCCTTAGGTTCCACGCGCGGCTCGCTGCCGGAGAATGTGACCTCCTTGTAGAGGTTGTAGTAAGCATACAGGTGGTTCCAGCGGGCGCCCATGGCGATGGCGGCAGGGCCGTAAAGATAGACCTTGGCGTTGGTCTCGCTGCCCGCGCCCGTCCACTGGCCAAACTCGGTGATCTTGTCCGGAGTCTGCTCGAAGAGCGTGCTCAGGTCTTGCTTGAGGCCGCCATTGCGCACGTCGGCCAGCACCGAGCGCGAGTCGGTGGTGAAATGCAGCCCGTGCCGGTCCGGCCACTTGGTGGCCCCCAAGGCAAGCTGCCCGGGGGTCACCATCGCGGCGGTGCGGGCGAGGGTCGGCTTGAAGCCGACGACCTCGGGCAAGGATTCCGGGGCCGTGCGCGGTGCGGCGTGCGCGGCGGCGGCGGCAGCGCCCTTGCTGGGAGGCACTTCGAGCGGCAGGTTGGCACGCGCCTTGAGGGACTCATCCTCCGTCCACCAGCCTAACATTCCATGGGGTGGGGCCGCCAGCAGCGGAATCCGCACGTCCGGCGAGCCCTCTGCCTGGCGGATCACGGTGGTTTCACCCGGCACCTGGGAGCGGGCGGCATTCATGGCGAGCGACTTCTCGGCCGTGGTGACCAGCCAGGTGGTGAAAAAGTCGGAGCGTGCGGGTTGATAGGCTTTCGGGGTGGTCGGGTTGGCCCGCCACACCCCGCACCAGCCGGGATTGGCGAGCGTGCCGGGCTCGGTCGGCTTGAGAAAGTCCGCTGGCGCGGTGATCCGGCTATCGACGCCGGTTTGCTTCTGCAATTGGGCCAAGGCCAAGGCCAGCGCCAGTCGCGCGTTGGTCCGCGCCTGGGAGCGCGCCGCCTCCTGCCCCGCGGTGCGCAAACTCACCGACGAGAGCGCCAGCAGCCCCACCGCGAGCACCGCGAGCAAGACCATGAGCGCCAGCGTGATGACCAAGGCAAAGCCAACACGCGGGTCGCGCCGGGGATGCTGTGGAGTGCTGGTCATGGGTGCTGGAAGGGGGCGACGGTTCGCAGGGCAAGCTCCACCACGAAGGGCCTGCTGGCAAGTATCATCATTCGCTTGCCCGATGTACAATGCTTGCACACCTCGATTGTGCTTGCCGACCGGCGGCCCCGTCCGCTATTTCCACTGGGTCGCACGCCAGTCGGCGTGCCAACGCTCCCCGCCTCCCATGATCCATCCGCTCCGTTTTCTGGTGCTGGCCGCTGCCCTCGGCCTCGCTGGCCAAGCCGTCGAGGCCGCCGCCCCGGCCCCCGTAACCACCGAGACCCTCAAGGGGCTTCATGTCAACGCCCGGTTCCGGCCGGACGATTGGAAACTGCTGAAGGACCCCAAGGAGTTCATCGGCTTCCTCGACCAAGTCTATCTGACCATGGCTGAACTCACCGGCCACCAGCCGCCCATGGAACTCCGCGGCCACGCCAACCTCGGGGCCTGGGGCACCGCCGGCCTCGACGGCATCAACATCGACTGGACCTGCGTGCCGCCGTTCATGAAGGATTTCAACTCCGGCAAGATCGAGTTCGGCTTGGTGCATGAAATGGGTCATGTCTTCGATGCCCGCGACTTCGCCCGCTGGTATATCACGCCGGGCTGCGGCGGCGAGACCTTCGGCAACCTCAAGCTGTCCTATGCGTTGGAGCGCCTGCTGCTCAAGGAAAGCCGCTACCGCATCGAGTTCGGCCCCGGCGGCAGACAGACCGGCTACGATTTCAACAACAACTTCTATCTCAATTTCGGCAAGCCGTATCTGGCCAGCGCCACGCCGTGGGACAAGATGGGCGTGGATGACCTGCACTCGTTCCACCTGAATCTGATCCGCAAGGTGGGCTGGGACGTGTATAAGAAATGGTTCCGCGCCTACTACAAGATCGAGGCCCAAAAGGATGGCCGTGCTCCGCCGCGCGTCAACGACCCGCTGCGCATCAACCTGGTGTGCGCCTTGCTGGCGGTGTTTGCGGATGAGAACCTGGTGCCGGAGTTCCAACAATGGCGGATGCCGGTGACCGACAAGAGCGTGCTGGAGGTGGCCAAACGCTACGACCTCAAGGAAGTGTGCGCGGCCACCGAGCGGCAATTCGCCGAGGAATATGCCGCCGGGAAAATCCACCTCGACCCGCTGGGCCTGCGGGTCCGGGTGATTGGAAGCGCCGCCGGTGGCAAGGCGGCTTCGATCTTCAGCATCCTCAGGCACGCGCCGGGCGCGGTCGTCCGCTACACGCTGGACAACACCCCGGTCACGGCGACTTCCAGGATCGATTCCGGCACCCCGATCCCGCTGGCCGCGGCCGCCTCCACCGCCACGGTGAATGCCGCGCTGTTTGTCTCCGGCAAGGCGCAGCCCGTCCTAACCGCCAGCGCCACGTCCGTTGCTGAATGACAGGAGTGCGTTCCCGACCCCAACGGCTAACATGAAACATCTGCTGCTGCTCGCCCTGTGCGCCCCGCTTCTGATGGCCCAGCCGGAGCCGACCCCCGGCCCCGCCGCCGCCGCCATGGCCCTCATCCGGCGGGTGCTGCCAGAGCAGGCGGCACGTTTCCGTTGCGAAGTGATCCCTGCGGACGCGGGCCAGGACGTCTTCGAGATCGATAGCGCCGACGGGCACATTGTCCTCCGTGGCAACCAAGGCATCTCCCTGGCGATGGCCTTCAACTGGTACTTGCGCCGCGAATGCAGGGTCAACTACGATTGGGAGGCCCGTGCTCCGCTGCAACTCGCCAGCCAAGCGCCACTGCCCGAGGCCAAGCTCCGCCGGACTTGTGCCGCGCCCGAGCGCTTCGCCCTGAACTACTGCACCTATGGTTATACCTTCCCCTTTTGGCAATGGGACCAGTGGCAGCGCTTCGTCGATTGGATGGCCATGAACGGCATCAACCGACCGCTCCTGCAATGCGGCCAGGAGGCCACCTGGCTCAAGGTCTGGCAATCCTATGGCATCCCCCAGGCGCAAGTGCAGGAGTTCTTCGCCGGCCCGGCCCATTTGCCCTGGCAACGCATGGCCAACCTCGACTCCTGGGGCGGCCCGCTGCCGCTGTCCTACATCGACGGCCAGCGCCAACTGCAAATCGAAATTCTCGCCCGTGCCCGCAGCCTCGGCATGCAGCCGATCCTCGGGGCCTTTGCCGGCCATGTTCCCAAGCAACTCAAGGCCGTCAGGCCGGAGGCCAAGATCACCCGGATCAAACCGGGTTGGGGCGGGATGGCCGAGCAATACGCGACCTGGTTTCTCGATCCCACCGATCCGCTCTTTCCCGACATCCAGCAGCGCTTCCTCAAGGAACAGACGGCCATGTTTGGCACCGACCACCTCTACAGCGCCGATCCCTTCAACGAAATCGCCCCGCCAAGTTGGGAGCCCGAGTATCTCGCGAAAGTTTCCAGCACGATCTATCAAAGCATGCGTGGCGGGGATCCCGCTGCGATCTGGTATCTGATGTCGTGGAATTTCTTTTTCGATGAGAACTGGACCCCCCCGCGGCTCAAGGCCCTCACCCTCGCGGTGCCCACGGGCAAGTTGATCTATCTCGATTATGTGTGCGAACAAGCCGAGTTCTTCCGCAAGACCGATAACTTCCATGGCGCGCCCTTCGTCTGGTGTGTCGTCGGCAACTTCGGCGGCACCACCAACTTCGCCGCGCCGCTGAAGGTCATCTCTGGCAGACTGGCGGCCGCCTTGCCAGTCGCCAACTGCCGCGGCCTCGGCACCACCCTGGAAGGCCTCAACAGCAACCCGGTCGCCTTCGACCTGCTCTTCGAGCAAGCGTGGCACCCCGGCGCGACGGTCGAGCTGAACACCTGGCTCGAGGCCTACGCCGACCGCCGCGCGGGCCGGACCGACCGATCGGTTCGAGACGCCTGGCGCATCCTGCAGGCGGAGATTTTCACCGACGATCCGGAGGGTTTGTGGGGTCGCCAGAACTTGCTCCAGACGGTCCCTAACCTCGGTGACGGCGGCCGCAAGCTGTTCGTCCCGGCACGCCAGGCTGCGCTGGTCGCCGCCATCGATGCGCTGCTCGCTGCGGCTCCGGCCTGCCGCCAGGCCGACGGCTATCAATACGATCTCGTCAACCTCACGCGGCAGGCGCTGGGCAATGCCACCTATATCATTGGCAAACGCCTGCTCGCGGCCGCCTCCCGCAAGGAGCTGCCGGCCTTTCGGCGTGAAGCCGCACGGCTGATGGACTTGGGCGAGGACCTGGATGCGCTGCTCGGCACCCGCCACGAGTGGTTGTTAGGCCGCTGGCTCGCCGACGCCCGGGCCTGGGCCGCCAGTGCCGCAGAAGCGGACTACTACGAGCGCAATGCCCGGGAGATCATCACCACCTGGCACGAACCCGGCGGCGGCCTCAGCGACTATGCGCGCCGCCAATGGAACGGCCTCTTCCGCAGCTACTACATGGGTCGCTGGCGTGAGTTCATCCAGCGCGTGGACCAAGCGCTGGAAGCCGGTACGCCCTTCGACGCGTCGTCCTATCAGAAAGCACGCGTCGCAGCCGATGGCCGCTGGGTTACTTCGACGCAGCGAGGTTTCCTCATCCATCCCCAAGGCGATCCGTGTGAAACCGCCGCCCGCCTGATGGCGAAGTATCGCCCGGATTTGGTGGTGCCCGCCCCGGAAGTGCTGCCCGTCTCGAAGGTCGCGCTGGCCACTCCGGCATGGTCGCCGGCGGCATTCACCGGCGAGGGTCGCCACTGCTGGACGCTGGATGCCTCCGCCTTGGTTCGCAGCACGGGAACTCACCTCGTGACCTTCCGGTTTCGCGAGGGTGATTCGGCGCTCACGATCCAGCAGGTGGCGCTCGTCCAGGATGGCCGCGAGTTGGCCGCCGACACCCACGATGGCTGGGCCGGCAATGAGCACAAGAACCATACCTATCGACTGACCGTGAAGGAACTCGCCCCCGGCAAGCCCGTCACCCTGGTCATCGGGGTGGAGCCCGCCTCGTCCATCCAGACGACCGGGGTCATCGAAATCCGTCGCGAGGACGACCTCCCGCCCCCGCCTTGACCCTGGCCTCATGGCGAAGGTTCCAGGGGTGATCCATATCAATTCCGCCGCACCCGGAAGTACCGCGTCGGCTGGTTCTCAGTGGTGTAGAAGCGGGTGACGACCGCGCTCTGGCCGATGATGCCGGTTTCGATGGTGTCCCATTGGTTGAGGTCGGTGGAGGCTTCGATCACAAGTTCACGGATTCAGAATCGCGGCCCGATAGAACCGGCGGGGCTGGTTGGTGGCCTCTCCGTCGGTAAACTGGCTTGTCCCGTAAACATTGGTCAATGTTCCCGCCTGAATCCAGGTCACCAGATCCGCTGAGCCAAGAATCTCATATTGCTTTCCAAATTCGCCCGTCAGCGTCAGCCTGAAACCATCCTCAACAAGGCCCTCAAGGGGGGTGCCGACTCGCAATCCGGGGCGCTTCGTGAACACCGCCGTGACGGCCTTGCTCTGGTTCATCGCCACGGTCAGCGGATTGATTGATCCTGCCGCATCGCCGCTCCAACCGACGAAATCCTGTCCCACGTCCGGCTGTGCTGTTAGGCGAACGCTGGCTCCACTGCTGTATTTGTTCGCTGAAGGAGTGGCCGCCACCTTTCCGCCACCTTCCGCCACCAAGGCCAAGGCAAACTGCCCTGTACCCAACGGTTGAAAGACTGCCGTCACCGTCGGGTTAGGGGTGGTCACCAGGAAATCCAGGGGGTTGTTCGTGCTGCTGACCGCGTTGGCCCAAAATGCCAGGTAATTCCCGCTCGCGGGCAAGCCGCTGAACCGGACCCTCGTGCCGTAGGGGTAGAATGCCGCAATCGGCTCCTGCCGGATTGATCCACTTCCGACCGTGGTGGTGTTCACCGCTGTTCCGAAAACCGCCTGCACGCATTTGTTTCGGGTCATCCGGACGCTGGTCACCGGATCGGTTCCGCTGGCATCGCCAAGCCACTGCAGGAATGTCCACCCGGCGGCGGGCGTGGCGGTCAGCGTGGCCATCGAGTTGGTGGAGTAAGCCCCCTCCGGCGGTTCGACGCTGATGCCCCCACCGCCCGCCGTGGTGACGGTCAGGACCGGAACAATCACCACCGCAAGAGGTGGACTTTGCATCTGGCTGGAAAAGTCCGAACTATATGCCACGGCGCGTACCATGCGCGAACGGTCCAGCGTCAAAGGTTTGGAGTAGAGCTTCGAACCGAGCGACGGCGCGGATCCGTCCAAGGTGTATAAGATCGTGCCGTTGGCGAATGCCGTTTGCATTGTCACCCTGAGCGAGCCACGTCCGACCACCTCGCTGCCCGTGGGCGGTTGCCCGCCCACCAGCACCTCGATTCCACCGCCATAAGTCGCCCCGATCGTCTTGTCGGAATTCATCAGCAAAGACAGCGGATTGATCGTGCCCGAGGCCGCCCCCGTCCACCCGGTGAACAAGTAGCCCGCCGCCGGCACCGCAGTCAGCGTGGCCGTGGTTCCCGTCAGATACTTGCCACCGGCCACGATTCCGCTGATGGTGCCGTTGCTCACCGCGCCAAGGGTAAGGGTATATTGTCGGGTGAAAGTCGCCCCGATGGTCTTGTCCGTGTCCATCAGGAGCGAAAGCGGATTGGCCGTGCCGGTGGCAGCCCCCGTCCAGCCGGTGAACGCATAGCCCGCCGCCGGAACAGCAGTCAGCGTGGCCGTGGTGTCTGTCAGATACTTGCCGCCCGCAGCGATGCCGGTGATCGAACCATTGCTCAACGTGATAGTGGTGAGCGTGTATTGTCGGGTGAACGTCGCCCCGATGATCTTGTCGGAATTCATCGCCAGGGACAGCGGATTGGTCGTGCCACTGGCGTCGCCGGACCAAGCGGTGAAGACATAGTCCGCTGCCGGAACCGCCGTCAGCGTGGCGGTGGTGCCTGTCAGATACTTGCCGTCCGCAGCGATGCCACTGATGGAGCCGTTGCTCACCGCGCTGGCGGTGAGGGTATATTGTCGGGTGAAAGTCGCTCCGATCGTTTTGTCCGCATCCATCAGCAGCGAGAGCGAATTGGCAGTTCCCGAGGCCGCCCCCGTCCAGCCGGTGAACGCGTAGCCAGCCGCCGGAACCGCCGTCAGCGTGGCCGTGGTGTCCGTCAGATACTTGCCGTCCACTGCGATGCCGCTGATGGTGCCGTTGGTTGGTGGCACGCTGGTGAGTTCGTAGCGGGTGTCCACCACCCCGTCCGCACTAACCGCATAGCCCGAGCCAGCCTCGGCGACGGGGGTGGCAAGCAATATCAACGCGGTCAACGCGAGCAACGGGAGCGGTTTCATGGTCTTGGTGTTTCTAGCAGATTTTCAAAGAATATCGGGTAAAGGGGCTGTGCTACTTGCCCCAATGGTTGTTTTCAGCATTCGTCTTTCGGCATTTTTTCCTCCGCTGCGCTCCCGACTGCTGCTAGGGAACTGAACTGCGGGCTACCCGGAACCCGTGGAAGTCGTCCGAGTAACCGGGGTGGTTCTCGCCGCGGAGCGCCGCCCGGCCAGCGGTCGCGTCGTGGAACCAACTGCCGCCCCGGTACACCCGGTCCGAGCCCGAAGACGCTCCGCGCGGGTCGGTCTGTGCGCCAGAAGCGTAAAAGCCATACCAGTCCCAGCACCACTCCCAAACATTACCCGCCATGTCTTGCAAGCCATAGCCGTTGGGAGCGAAACTCCCCACCGGCGAGGTGTACGGAGACCATCCAGTCCTGTAGGTCGGATGATAACCCCGAGTCGGGCTGATGTCGTAGCTGTAGCTGGCGGAGCTGTTATAGTTCGCTTGGGTGTGAGAGATGATGTCGCCCCATGGAAAGCGTTTCCCGCTCAGGCCGCCCCGCGCCGCCTTTTCCCACTCCGCCTCCGTCGGCAGCCGGTAGCCAGTGGCGGCCCAGTTCACGGTCGGGACGTTGGTGCCGGTTTTGTAAATCACCGTATGTGCGGCATCCTTGTAGTAGCACGGCGTCAGCCCCTCCTTCTCGCTGCGGGCGTTGCACCACTTCACCACGTTCCACCATGAAACGTTTTGCACCGGGTGATTGGCCGCCTTGCCATTGCCACCCGCCAAATCCGTGTAGCCGTGGCTGACCGCCCAAGCTTTCACCGCATCCCACTCCGCCTTGGTCACTTCTTTCTGACCCATGAAGAAGGCACTCAAGGTCACGGTCCGAGTCGGAGCGTCGCTTATTCCATCCAGCGAGTCCCCCATCGTGAAGGCCCCGGCGGGGATGAGGGAGAACTCGTCATTCGCCGTCACCTTGTAGCGCATCCGGTCGCTGTATTGCCCCCTCCAGTCCGCGCCGGCGTCCCAGGTGATGACTTTTCCTGTGCCGATAGCCACCCCGTTGCCGATCGCCCCGCTCACGGTGGTGGCCGGGACACTGAAGCTGGTCCCGCCATCGCTGGAAATCTCCAGCGAGACAGTCACCGACGGCGCATCCGCCGTCAGGTCGTAGGTGATGTCCACCAGCTTCGTCCCGGCACGCTGGGCGAAGGTGACGTTGGAGACCACCGGGTCCGCACCTTGGACGGAAGCGGTGCAAAATGTCAAAGCGGCAATCACGGAGACAAGCGGGAATGTTTTCATGGGAACAATGGCTGGTGGTTCATCTCAAACTCTTAAACCGGAGCCACGTTGACTAGCTGGCGGGGCCCTGGCAAGCTGAAAAACGGAAAAGAGAAGGAAAGTGGCGCGGTTGTTGTCGTAGCCCATTCGGATCTGGCGATCTATTCCATGAACCAATGGCGAGACGTCTTGGCCCCGCCAGGTAAGAAACTCGCTATCCCCTGCCAGCGCCCCGAGCACTCCCCGGAACCCCGCATCCAACGTAAAGCGCATGCACCCGCTGCCCTCAAACTCCGATTCTGGGAAAGACGCTTCCAGCGGGTTGCATGACGCGGCTTGTGTGTCTTCATTTCGAGTGGTGATGACGAATGGAGAAAAGACGGTGTATGACCATGTGCGAGATGTGGACGTGGAATCTGCCATCAAGTCTGCTCAACAGAGGAATCCGGGGATGACGGTTCTGTGGGCGAAGCCAGAGGCCAAGATTGAGATGCATCCAAATCCACAAGTATGGTGCCAAGATAACGGTATTCTTCGCCAGAAACTCGCTTCATCGAATCCGGCGGACAGATGTAATCAATCGCGTGCGCCCCTCCTGCAAACTCTTCCCCAGCGGGAAGCAAATGACGACCAATCATGAATACAGCCTCCCCATCATCACGAAAATATGCATTGCATACCACCTGCAAATGCTCGCCTTGCCACTTGATTGCGACAAGGGCCTTGAATCTCACGGGGTCATCAAAATCTTCGATCATCTGGGAAATTTTCTCACACAACTTCAGCGTGCAGCTATTTGAGCCACCAACCCCAAACGCCCGAATCCATTCCAGACACCGCTGGTGGCTCATTAGCTGCCACGCCTTCGCTTTTCTTCATTTCTTTAGGGGGGACTGTATGGCCTGAACCTTCGTGGTCACTTCTTGCGGCTCTGATGCTTTGTGGTCTGTTTGTTGCGTTTGGGGTTTGGTGGCTGCGGAGTATGGACTCAATACCCTGGCAAGCACGATCAAGGCAAATCCCACAAGCAGCAGACGACTTCTCCAATTGTAGAATGTCCGTATCCTGGTTTTTAAATCGTCAAGGATCGGCTTCGCGGAGCGTGACCGAATTCTGTTCCACTCAAGCTCCTTCTCCATCTCCTCCAAGCTTGTGCCCGGCTGATACCTCAGCAGAGGATCATTCTCAATCATTCGTAGGGCCTTCTGAATCACTGCCGCATCCGCATCTGCATGAGTCTTTTCGTAATTGACCCCAAGAATATGATAAAGACAATCAAGTCTCCGAAGTCCAAGAAAGAATGCCACGGCAAAGCAGATAACGGCGATCGGCTCCAATGTGCTGGGAGAAAAATCGAGCTTCTTCGGCGTGTAGGTTTGCGCCGTGTAGGCGAACATGGCCCCAATTGCTCCCGTCAGGAAATACTCGAACTTCTGTTGAGCCTCGTGCGAGGCTTGGTAGAGAATCTTGGCGTTTTCGTGAGACATATTAATTCTCCATCGAACAGTTTTAACGAGCCGCGTGCGGCATTTGCTCCTGTTCTGCCGCCCGCTGTATAATAGGGGAAAAATTCCGCACGGAAGGGCTGACTTCGCCCGCTGACGCAAAAAAGGTCGTTCTCACAGGCCGAGTCAACCACCCTCCGGCCACCGGGGCAAGGAGATTCTGCCAAAATCATCCCCCCCTGCATCTCGCCCGCTGCGCTCATTTCGTCCGAGCGGGAGAGAGCGTCCACAGCCAGCCGACCGAGGCCGCCCAGCCCGAGGCAGGCCGGCACGCTCAGCCACAGGGGCAGCGGGTGGCTGAGCGACGAGCACCACGCCCGCATCACCAAGCGTCCGAGATGCGCCAGCGACAGCAACCCGAACCGGATGCCGCTCACCCGCAGGCAGCATCAAACGAGTTGCAGACCATGGGGAACAAAAGTTTCGAAATCGGTGCGATTCAGCGTCGCAATGCGTGCGTTGGTGGCGATAGCGGTTCCTGCAATCATGGAGTCCACTCTGAGAGCACGCCTTCAAGTAGTTTGTGTCGAGGCAAATCATGTGCCGCGCCAGTGTTTGCGATCTTCGTAAACTTCAGCCAGATACGCCTCGGCCTGGTCACGATCCAAGCCGCCGCCGGTTTCATGCAGACGGCGCAACATGGCGACGGGGTCAGGTTTTGGGAATTCCGCCTGCTTCTCCGCCTGTTCCAAAGACCGGCGCACCACCTCGGTCTGCGACACCTGCCAAAGGAAGGCCAGGCGCCGGAGCCGACTCGTCGTCGTCCCATCGAGAGCTAAAGTTGTGCGGTTAGTCATCGTATGCATGCCTTTGCTGATACCCTCACTTTTCTGCTGGGTCAAGGTGAAATCCGAGTCTCGGTGGGGGTACTCGGATTTCCGTTGTCGGTTGTCCGTTTCCCTGCTCACTCTCAAGCTCTAGCTTTTCTCGTCCCGGTGGGGATCAGTGGGCGTGTCCGGCCGCCCCGCCTTCGGCGGTGGCAGCCGCGCCTCGCGGGCGGCAGCCGGGAGCAGGAGCAAGGCGAGGTCCAAAGCGGGAGCGAGGTGCTTGTGAGTGGGCGTGCGCGGCTATTTTCCTTTGAGTTGCGCGGCTTTTTTCGCGGATTGGGTGAGGCTGAGGAAGTTCTCCCCGGTGACGACCTTGCGGCCGCTTTTCCGTTCGAGATCGCGCCGCGCACTGCCGGCGACGGTGCCGCCCTCCTTGGCCGCCCGCTTGTTTTCAGGAACCCCCTGGGCGTCTTTGGTGCGGGCGATTTCGGTGGTGGTGGCCTCGCCGAGCATGGAGAAGAGGAGTTCGAGGTCGGTCATGTGGTCGCGGAGGTTCTCGCGCTTCAGGCCCTTGAGTTTGGTGTATTCCGCCGGGGTCAGGCCGACGAACCACCATTCATTTTCATGGAGGGTCTTGCGGATTTCCCTTTTTTGGAAGAGGGCGATTCTTGTTTCCATAAGTCAGTTGAGTTCGATCTAGCATTTGAACACCGGCTTGACGCCGCCGACGGGTTCCTGGACATGTTTGAGGTAGGTATTCTTGATGTGTTTCTCCACCCTGAGCCGGAGGTGGCGGAGTGTGGTTGGCTCGATGGCCAAGTGACGCGGTGTTTCCAGCGTGCTGCGGATGGGGTTCCAGAAAGTCATGCCCCATTCGGGCTGGCCAGCCCACCAAGTCAATC
>JAPLUI010000357.1 GCA_026397725.1 Verrucomicrobiota bacterium
CTGCTACGACCCGGATCTACACGCCCGCAACCAGACCGCCCACGGCTCCTGGGTCCTCAATTTCCAACCCTGAACCAACCCAAAACCATGACTAAAAAATCTTCAAAAAAATCACTTGCAACCTATAGAACTTCTACCGCCGCGAAGGTAGGGCGGACCGGCCTCGGTCCGCCCACTGGTCCGCCGGATGGCGGCGCTGATGCGCAGTGCATGAACCGCACATGGGATGCTTCGCCCGCAGGGGCAGTCAGGACGCGGCGAGGCCGCCACGCCCCCGCCGCGCAGGTAGGGCGGACCGGCCTCGGTCCGCCCACTGGTCCGCCGGATGGCGGCGCTGATGCGCGGTGCATGAGCCGCACATGGGATGTTTCGCCCGCAGGGGCAGTCAGGGCGCGGCGAGGCCGCCACGCCCTACCGCCGCGAAGGTATCAGGGCGGACCGGCCTCGGTCCG
The DNA here is from genome assembly GCA_026397725.1 of Verrucomicrobiota bacterium. Taxonomy (GTDB): domain Bacteria; phylum Verrucomicrobiota; class Verrucomicrobiia; order Verrucomicrobiales; family Akkermansiaceae; genus Luteolibacter. The sequence goes on from JAPLUI010000357.1 coordinate 453, forward strand.
CCCACTGGTCCGCCGGGTGGCGGGGGTGAACGGAGGGAGCTTGCGGCGGTGGAGGCAAAGAGGGTGCCCAGCCGCCCTGATTTACGAAGCGGCCTGGCCATACCCCAACTCAAGCCTGAATCCACGGCATGTCCAAGGGTGGGGCGGAAGATTGGTTAAAGAGTGGGGACCGGACCCCAACAGAGCCGGGGGCAAGCGGTGCCTAACCGGGCAGGCGGACTTGGCGGGCGCGGCCTTGGCGGAAGTCGATGGCCAGCAGGCGGCCGTAGAGCGGCACGCCGAGGTTGGCTAACAGTTTGATCACCTCGACCGCGGCCAGGGAACCGATGGTGCCGGCCACCGCGCCGAACACCGGAAAACGGCGGGTCCACCAGGCGGGCTGGCCGGGGCACCAGTCGCGGTAACGCGGCGTGTGCGGCGGATGCACGGTGGTGACGTAACCTTCCATCTCAAACATCGCGGCCTCGACGCAGGGGATGCCGTACGCCGCAGCGGCATCGTGCAAAGCATGACGCTCATCGAACAAGGGCGCGGCACTCACCACCACATCGGCTTCCGCCGCATGGCGAAGCACCACCTCTAACGTCGGATGCTGCGGCACCACCTCGATGCGGATGTTGGGGTTGAGCGCCCGCAAGGTGGCGGCGGCACACTCAACCCGCGAGGTGCCCAGCGCCGCGCTGGTCATCAGGACCTGGCGGTTGAGGTCGTCGCTCCGCAACTCGCCGCCGTGCATCAGGATCAAACGGCCGACGCCGGCGGCGGCGAGTTGTTGGGCCGTGCAGCCGCCGACCCCGCCGACGCGCGCAACCAGCACGGTGGCACCTTTCAGGCGCCGCTGCCCCGCTTCACCCACACCATCCACCGTCATTTGCCACGCGTGGCGGGCGCGGTCGTCATCCGTTAGGTCGGGCAGCGGGTCGGTCACGGTTGGCGCGGTGCTAACGGCAGTTAGGGATGGCCCGCGACCGTCACGTTGTCGAAGGTCGAAGTGTGGAGCCTGGATTCGTCGCGATTGCCAGCGGTCACTGCCAGCCCGGCCAGGATTTTCGGCGGCATGGCGATGGTCACCGCAGCGCCGAGTGGCGTCCACGCGGTGCCATCGACGGACAGGAAGCCGGTGAAGGTGTTGGCTTTTCTAACAAGCCTGAGCCAGCAGGGGGCGTTCTTGACGGTGGGGCTGGCGGTTGCCGAGCTGTCGCCACCGGTCTTCCGGCGAACCGACCAGCGGACCCCCATTTGCGGATTGAACAGCAAGGCGACGTTCCTCGAGTCCGCAGCGAGGGATTCGCGCAGCATGATCCCGACCTTGGGTTCGCGGGTTTTCACCGCCAGGGTGGCAAGCCGGATCTGGATCTCGCCATCGCCAGTGAGGTCTTGGCAGGCATACTGAAAGTTATCGATTGGCTGGCCGCGTTCGCCGATGTCGCGGCCGGAACCTCTAACAGTGAAAGTGCCGCTGGCGTGGTTGGCGCCGCCGCCAGAGCGTTGTTCATGGCCAACGAATGCCGTCTGCCAGCCGGCGGGCAGGATGCCGTTGGTGGTGAAGGAGACGGAGGTGGCCGACCAGGCTTCACCCTTGGCATTCGATGTACGACACCGGTAGTAGTAGGTTTCCCACGGCTTGAGTTCCGCCACCTCGGTGGTGAACGCCGTGCCGACCTGTTGGCCAGCCACACTCTTGGAGTTGGACCAGGCACCCGGCACGGTCCCGCCGTCGGTGGTGCCCCAATAAAACGTGACCTCGCCCGGCGCCTGCGCCGCGTACACGATCTTGCCGGAGAGCGTGGCACGATCCGCTGAGATGCCAGATGCCCAGCCACCGTTGTTGATCACCGCGGGCAGACCGGAGGTGGCATAGGAAAAGTAGATCTTCTTTTGCATCGACTTGCCCCAGGCCTTGCGGGAGCGGCCGAGGGCCAGCAAGTGGTTGTCCGGGGTGATGCGGAACACGTCCAGTTCCCCGTTGCTGCTGGCCCAGTTGATGCCGCGCCACACATTGTTGACGCCACCACCCTGATGGCCGCACATGATCAGGATCACGTTATAGTCCTGCACCGCCTGCTGGAACTTGTCCGCCGCGCTGAAGGTCCACCAGTTCTCGTCAATCGGCCGGAAATGTTGCACGATCACCACCGGGCGGCCGGAATCGCCGACGTTCCGGCGCAAGTCATCCACCAGGAAATCCCTGGCAAACAGCGGATCGTGTCCGGCCCCATAGGCATCGGCCTCGCCGTGCCACACATTGCCGGGAAACAGGTTCACGTTGACGAAATGCACGCCGTCCCAGTCCCAGGAATAATGATAGCCGTTAGGTGAGATGTTGCCGATGTGTTTGAGCTTCAGGCGCGTCAGGTTGCGCTCCTTGATCTTGTTGAAGACATACAGGTTCTCGTTCACATCATGGTTGCCGATGGCCTCGTATACCGGGAACTTGCAGCGGCCTTCGCCATTGACGCCGAACTCGGCGACGTAGTTCGCCCATTGCGCCGGGTATTTGTCACTGACCGCGCCATCATTGATCAGGTCGCCCTGCATGATGACACCGCGCGGCACCGCCACCGTGCCCTTGAACGGTGCCGGATAGGGAGTGCCCGGCAACGAGTTGATCACCTCAAGCTCCGGGCACCTGACTTTCGGCGTGTCATCCCTGGGGCCCGAGACCGCGCCGTAATGAATGTCGGAAAAGCCGAAAAATGTCAGATCCGCCGCCGGTGCGGGGTCGGCCGCAACGATTGCGAGCAGGGCTGCGGCGCATGACCGGAAAGCAGGTGGTGACTGATAGGGGGGCATGGGAGTGGCTGTTAGATCCGGCTGTATCGCGGTTTGCCGTACCGCGGTGGCTGAGGTAAAGCGGGCCCTTCAATCCGGGAGGGGAAATTGGAACCACTGCTTGCCGTCACTGAGGTTGAACCAGTGGCAGCGGCGTTCTATCAACCCAATGAAATTTCTTCAGCGATGACCTATCTCAAATCAGTTCGAATCAGGGTACCCAGTGGCAAGCAGGCCGCTTGAACCACCGGGCTTGCTTTCATTGGGCCTTGATCCAGACGAGCGAACGCCCGCCGCGATTCAGGCGTGCATAGTTGGGAACCGCGAGCAGTGGTTTGCCATCCTGGAAGGCACCCTTGATGACCATCACCCCTTCCAGCATATCCGCCTGCCATTCGGCGCTGAGCGGTGAGTTCGGGGCGAGAACCGACTCGAGGCCCTGATCGATGCTTTCGATGTTATAGACCAACGGGCCGCGGCGCAGGGCCACGCGGCCGGTGGTGGCGGGGATTTTGGCGCTGGGGGTGACGCGTTGCACCGGCAGCGGCAGGTCCAGCTCCACCTTGTCGCCGGCCTTCCACTCGCGGGTGACGACGGCATAGCCGTGCTCGATGGCAGGCGTCACAGACGTGCCGTTGACAGCGAGCGAGGTCAGACCGGAGGCTTCCGGCAGGTTGGTGTAAAGGGGGCTGGTCTGGCGGTTAGGCACGCGGAGATTCAAGGCGAAGGTGGCGGGCTTGGCGGGGTTGAGGGTGATGGCCACCTTGCCGTGCCACGGGTATGCGGTCGTTTGCACGACTTGCACTGCGGTGCCGCCGACCTGGCCAACCATCACCTGACTGCCGAGGTAGAGGTTCACAAAGAGGGCGTCGGCGCTGCGGGTGTACATCCATGTCGGCAGGCTGAGCAGGGTCCGCGGGATGTTGCCGACGCAGCACGGGCAGCCGTGCCAGAGGTAGCGTTTTTGGGACGAGTCGAGCGGATTGGTATAGGTGAAGTTTTTGCCTGCGAGGTCAACGCTGCCGAGGACGGCATTGTAGAGGGTCTCCTCGAACAGATCGGCGTAGCGGGCGTCCTGCCAGGCCATTTGCAGGCGGTGCTGGAAGAACACCTCACCGCACCCGGAGCACGATTCACAATAGGCGTTGTTAGGCAGGGAGTAGTCCTTGCCGAATCCTTCGGAGGTTTCGCCGCTGCCGACGCCGCCGGTGACGTAGTACTTGCGGTTGACGATGTTGCTCCAAATCGACTGGACGGCGCTGCGGTAATCGGCATCGCCGGTTTCCATCGCGATGTCGGCCATGCCGGTGTAGCAATACACGGCCCGCACCGCATGGCCGACGGCCTCGTATTGTTGGATGACCGGCAGGTGGGATTGGTCGTATTCGTCGCCGCCGCGGCGTGCATCGAGGAGGAACTTGGACAGCGCGATGTAATCCTTGCACTTGGCCGGCTCGCCGATCGCCTCGAGATGGCGGGCGAGTTGGACCAGCGCCATTTCCAGCTCCTGATGGCCGTCATACCACGACTGCTTGGGGGCGGGCCCGATGTTGCGGACCCAACAATCGGCGAGGCGGATGGCGGCATCAAGCATCCGCCGGTCCTTGCCGCCGCTCATCCGGTGGTGGGCGATCGCCAGGTCGATGAAATAGCCCGCCTGATAGCCCTCGTGGTCGCTGACGTTGCGCCAGCGGGGGCGGTTTTGGATGATGTACTGGGTGTGCAGATAACCGTCCGGGGCCTGGGCGCCGAGGATTTTGGGAACCCACTCGTCGAGGGTGTGGCGCATGGCCTTTTGTGCGGCGATGAAGTCCTGATCGCCTTGCGGGTCCACCAGTTGGGCGAGGCACATCGATTCGACGATGTTATAGAACCAACCGTCGGAAAACACCGGGCCGACGTGTACCGCATCGGTCTTGCCGGCCAGCTTGCGGGCGGCCTGAACGAAATTCTCGATGCTGCCCTCGGGAGTTTTCGGGTTGGCCATCATGCTAACACAATGCGGGATCCAGTTGACGATCAGGTTTTTCGTCCGCTGGTGCCAGAACGGGCTGCTGACCTGATAGGGCGTGGTCCACACCGGCTCGAGGTGGGTGGGGGGCGGCGGGGCGAGCACCGCGACCTGCACGGTGGCTGCGGCTTTCAGCTCGCCGTCATCGGCGCTGAGTTGCAGGACATACTCGCCGGCGGCGGAAAACCGTGCGGCGGTGGCGGTGGCAGCGGGTTTGTCGAAGGTGACCTCTCCCGGGCCGGACAGCTTGGACCAGCCGATGGTGAGGGCTTGCTTGGGCTTGCCATCATCCTTGATTTTGCCGTTGAGATAAGTCGCCCCCGGCAGCACCACCGTGCGATCAACGCCAGCCTCCACCGCCGGCGCGAAGTTCGGCGAGTTGCCGGAGTCATACGCACGCCATTCGCTCACGGCGGTGGAGCTTTGGCCATCGCCATCCATCTCCAGCCGCAGCTTGGAGGTCTTGAGATCGGGGAAGCTGGTGCGGTTGAAGCGGTTGCCCTCGACGCCAAGGCCCTTGGCGCCGGGAATGTCGGCGAACTGGCTGCCGTCCCAATACTTCAAGCGGCAGGCCTTGGGCAGGCGCAGGCCGCCGCCGTCGCTGAACCAATAGACGTCGGTGGCACTCAACGAGATCGCTTGTGGCCACTCGTATTGGACCCACTGGGTGCCGTGTTGCGGCCAGTTGCCGTAGGTGCCGTGGCTTTTGTCGCCGGAATCGCGGGGGGTGGCGCCGTCGTTGAGGGCGCCGAGCTTCTCGTGGCCCGAGACGAAGGACGTCGAGGTGGCGGCCACCAGGGCGAGGTTGGCACCGGCAGGTTCGGCGGGGGTGGGGGCGGCGGCAACCTGGTGAGCGAGGCTGCCCGCAAGGAGCAGGGCAAGGGGATTCAAGCGCATGGTGGTGGTCATTCGGGCTAAGTAAACAGCGGCTCGAAGCGGATTATTTCACGAGTTTCGCAAGTTCTTGCGGATCCCCGTTGCGGCTGACGATGGTGCCGTCGAGCTTGCAGGTGATTACCGCGGGGATGCCGTTCACTCCATGGTTGAACTTCTGCTTGAATTTCTCCGCGTCAGCCATCTTGAGCGCCGGCCATGGCATGTTCTTCTTCTTCATATAGCCGTTCATCGCGACCTCATCCCTGTCGCAGGTGATGACGACGACCTCAAAGGAGTCGTTCTTCGGCTTGTGATCGTTGTAGAACTTCACCAACGTGGGCGTGTAGGCCTGGCACGGACCGCACCATGAGGCGGTGTAGTAAAAGATGTAGAATTTCTTGGGTTTCGCTTCGGGTTGGAAGCTCTTGACGTCATCGCCGTCGAGCTTGACGAGATTGCCGTCCAGGATTTCGTCGAAAACCGAGGCCTTGCCGACGGCACCCGCGGCAGGTGCCGGCTTGAAATCATCGAGCAGCTTCGCATCGTCCTCGGACAAGCCGGAGGCTTTGATAGAAGCGCTGCGACCGTTGCGCATGCGGAATTCGCCGACTTTCTCGCCGTCCTTGTCGGTGACGCTCACGAGGTCGAGTTCCGCCTTGCGGCCGTCGCTGGCGGTCCAGGAGCGGAATTCGGCGGCAGCCGGCAGGGCCAGGGCGAGGAGGAGCAGCGTGGTTTTCATGGTGGACTGAAACGGAGGATTCACCCGGCGATCCTAGCGCTTCCCTTCCCTTAGAGCAATGACCATTCTGCGAATCAGTTGTTCATTTTGCGAAGCGGCGGGGGACGGGCCAGCGAAAACACCGCGTCAGATCGGGGGGCAGCTTCCCTGCGGCAACCACCGCGAAACCGGAAAATCCGTTAGAACCGCCCGCCAAGCAAGGCGAAAGCTGGATTTGACGCGCTCACCTGCCCGCATTCCTTGGATTTTCAAGCACTTCACGCCCCCCTGAAATTTCATTCCTAGAGCCATGGGACTTGCAGAAAAATCGGCAAATTCTTCTTGGCAAGAACTAGCGATGGTGGCATACTGAGCAGGTCAAATACTACATTTAGTGTTTGGTTCGGATTTTCAAACTTAATTCTCAAGGACTCGCCCCACCACTCCATCTTCACCGCCATTTTCCATGACACCGCCACCCCCAACCCTCGATTTTCAATCTCGCCGCATGTCAACCCCCGCCCCGGAAGCCGCTTGCGGCCTCTCCTTTGAAGCCCAATTCAGCACCCCTGGCACCGATCCCTTCGAAGACGTCGAATGGGAGTTCCGCACGGCTGAAATCACCGATGATTCTAACAAATCCATCTTCCGCCAGGAGCATGTGGAAGTGCCCATGGCCTGGAGCGAACTCGCCACCAAGATCGCCGTTTCAAAATACTTTTACGGCGACCTGAGCCGCGGCACGGATCCGAAGACCGGCGGCCGCGAAAGCTCCGTGCGCCAGCTCATCCACCGCGTGACCCGCACGATCACGGATTGGGGCATCGCGGATGGCTACTTTGCCGACCAGGAGAGCGCGGCGGCATTCTACGGTGATCTAACATGGTTGTGCCTCAACCAGCACGGCGCATTCAACTCCCCGGTCTGGTTCAACGTCGGCCTCTATCACCAATACGGGACCGGCAAGGATTCCGGCCAAGGCACCTGGCACTACGACCAGCAGGCTGGCAAAGCCGTGCGGGCTCCCACCCAATACCAATATCCCCAAGCCAGCGCGTGCTTCATCCAAGGCGTGGGCGACACGATGGAAGACATCATGCGCCTGGCCGCCTCCGAGGCGCTGTTGTTCAAATACGGCTCGGGCACCGGCTCCGATCTATCAACCTTGCGCTCCACCCGCGAGAAACTTTCCGGCGGCGGCCGGCCCTCCGGCCCGCTGTCGTTCCTGCGGGTGTATGACCAGGTGGCCAACGTGGTGAAATCCGGCGGCAAGACCCGCCGGGCCGCGAAAATGAACACCCTGAAGGATTGGCATCCCGACATTGAGGAATTCATCGTCGCCAAGACCGTTGAGGAGAAAAAGGCCTGGGCGCTCATCGAGCAAGGCTACGATGGCAGCTACAACGGCGATGCCTACGGCTCCGTCATGTATCAAAACGAAAACCTCTCGGTGCGGGCGAGCGATGAGTTCATGCAAGCCGCCGTCGATGGCCGCGACTGGTGGACCAAGCGCGTCTGCGATGGCGAGCCGTGCGAGAAGAAGCACGCCCGCGAGCTGCTGCGCAAAATCGCCGAAGGCACTCATGTCTGCGGCGACCCCGGCATGCAATTCGACACCACCATCCACGAATGGCACACCTGCAAAGGCACCGGTCGCCAGAACTCCACCAACCCCTGCTCGGAATACCTCTTCCTCGACGACACCGCCTGCAATCTCTCCTCGCTCAACCTGATGCGCTTCAAGCGTGCCGATGGCACCTTCGATGTGGACCGCTTCCGCGCCGCCGTGCGCATCTTCATCACCGCCCAGGAAATCCTCGTGGACAACGCGAGTTACCCGATCAAGTCGATCACGGAAAACTCCCATATCTTCCGCACCCTCGGGCTTGGCTACGCCAATCTCGGCGCCCTGATCATGAGTTACGGCCTCGGCTACGACAGCCATGAGGGCCGCGCGCTGGCCGGTGCCATCACCGCCATCATGACCGGTCACGCCTACGCCTGCAGCGCGGAAATGGCCGCCGTGTTAGGCCCGTTCAAGGGCTATCACGACAGCCGTTGCAGCGGGGTGGAGCATCCGCCCATGGACACCAACGAAGCGTCCATGCTCGCCGTCATCCACCAGCACCGCTCGACCATCGACCAGATTCCGGACGAACCGCGCTCCGCACCGATCAAACAAGCGGCCCGCGAGGAATGGGACCGCGCGCTCGAACTGGGCCGCAGCCACGGCTACCGCAACGCCCAAGTCACCGTGCTCGCCCCCACCGGCACCATCGGCTTTCTGATGGATTGCGACACCACCGGCATCGAACCGGAAATCGCCTTGGTGAAATACAAACTCCTGGCCGGCGGCGGCATGCTCAAGATTGTCAACCAGACCGTCGAGCCCTCGCTGCGCAACCTCGGTTACACCGAGCCCGAAATTGCCGCCATCCTCGCCCACATTGCCCGCTATGATACCATTGAAAACGTGGTGGAGGAGCCAAGCGGACAGCCCGTGCGCAGCGGTCTCAAGGACCAGCATCTGCCGGTGTTTGATTGCGCCTTCAGAGCCCACCTTGGCACCCGCAGCCTCCACTATCGCGGCCACATCCGGATGATGGCCGCCGCCCAGCCGTTCCTCAGCGGTGCCATTTCCAAAACCGTCAACCTCCCGGAGCACGCCACCGTCGAGGAGATCATGCAAACCTACATCGAAGCCTGGCAGCTCGGCCTCAAAGCCGTCGCCATCTACCGTGATGGCTCGAAGCGCAGCGCCCCGCTCAACACCCGCAAGACCAAGGACATGGGCGGCACCGAGCCCACCGAGCCCGCTTCCGATCTCGGCAAACGCTGCGCCGAACTCACTGCGGAAAACGCCGCCATGCGCCTGCAGCTCGACCGCCGCCAGCGCCGCAAAATGCCGGATACCCGCATGTCACTCACCCACAAGTTCGAGATCGCCGGCCACGAGGGCTACATCACGGTCGGTCTCTATCCGGACGGGCAGCCCGGCGAGTTGTTCGTACAGATGTCCAAGGAAGGCAGCACCATCGGTGGCCTGATGGACACCGTGGCCACCCTCACCTCCATCTCCCTGCAATACGGCGTGCCGCTCGAACAACTGGTGAAGAAATTCGCCTATCAACGTTTCGAGCCCAGCGGCTTCACCAAGAACCCCGACATCCGCACCGCCTTCAGCATCACCGACTACGTCTTCCGCTGGATGGGTTGTGAGTTCATCAAAGGCTACCGCGAGGCCACCGCCCCGGAATCCTATCAGGACGACCTCCCGATGCCCGAAATCACCGAGATGGAGAAAGCCGCCGTCAACCGCCCTGTCCGCGAGCTGAGCCGCACCGGCGACCCCTTCCCAATGCTGCCAGCCACCACCCCCGGCCCGGACCGCGTGAAGACCGCCCTCGGCAGCGCCTTCATGGGCATCATCTGCTCCAACTGCGGCTCGGACAAGGTCATCCGCGCCGGCGCCTGCGGCTGTTGCACCCAATGCGGTACCAGCCAGGGCTGCAGTTGAGCGCCTCTCCTGGCTTTCAATATGTCGTGATAGCGCCGTCTCGGCACCACCTCCGTCCGCCCATCCCCCAACCCCGCCGGACCCCGATGACGGACCGGACCACACATTTTTCCTGATCCCGGCGGAAAATGAGTTGGCACTTGTTGGCGTTTCAGACGATTTCGTGAATCATCCGCGCATGGGTTTGCGGGTGGCAGCAGTGCCGATGCGGTGTCATGTCTGGCTCTTACTTGATCATTGAAGGTTGGAAGTTGAAGGTTGAAGGTTGGAGTGGTGGTGCGGAGCGCTGGCTTCAGCCGGCGAGTCTGCATGGAGCGCGGGCTTGCCTGGCCTTCGTAGCTGCAGCGAATAGGCCATCAATTCAAGGTCCAGCTCAGGAAGTGTGAAGCCATCGCGTCGGAGCGCGTCACTTGAGGCGCTCCATGGCACGCTCCTTGCCGGGACTGTCCGGCAGTTTATCCAGCCACGCGGCGGCGCCGGGGCGGTCGCTGCAGGCCCAGGCGGCTGCGGTGTTAGACAGGGCGGCCTCGCGCAGATCGCCGGGCGGGAGGGCTTCGACGTAGGCCGCCGCCTTGAGTGGTTTGGCATGAGCCCAGACGATCAAGCCGCGCTGCGCCGCCACCTCACCGGCGGCACCCGGCGGCAGCGTGCGGGCCCAGTTGATGGCCAGTTCCGGTTCGGCCTCGGCCCAGGTTTCGGTGAAGTCAGCCGCCCAGGTCCGTTGCAAGGCGAGGGGTTGCCGGGAAATCCACGCGGCGGCCTCGGTGCCCGGACCGAATGATCGCGGCCGCCACCCAGGAATCACCCCGAGCCGGTCCATGAGGTCTTCGAGCCGCTTGCAGCGTTGCTGATTGGATTCGTCGGCGACTGGCGCAGCCAGCACCCATTCCACCGCGAGGGCCCGGACCATATAGTCGGCCTGGTCGGCGAGCGCGGCGATGGTTTCCTCGGGATGGTTCTTGAGGAGTTTCGCCAGTTTGTTGGAATCGCTCCAGTCGGCCGGGCCCAGGTTGCTTAGGTCCGGGGGGGCTGCGGGCTCGGGCGGGGCCGGGCCCACGGGGCTGTCGTCCCTTTTCCAACAGGCGCGGGCCTGGTCGCGCAATTCGTCGTCGGCGAGACAGTCGAGAAAGTCCGCGCCAAACCAAGCGGCGGGGAATTCACTCGGGGAGGCGAACGGATCGGAGTTGATGACAGGCGGTCCGGAGCCGCTGGCCGGTGCGGCAAAGCTGAGGGAAAACAAGGTTTCCAGATTCCGCAACTGCCAGCGCCGGGACTGCTGGCGAATGGTGTCGGCAGCCAGGCGGGGGTTGCTGGTGTAGGCCCCGATCAAGGCCTGGCAAAGACAGGCTTCGGCGCGATAGCTGGTTTTTCCTAACAGGTATTGGATGGCGGCCTGCGGCTCGCGCCGGGCCCATTCCAAGGCGAGCCTGCCAACCAGGTCCACTGCGGCGCCGTCGAGCAGATAGTCCATGGCCGCCGCCGGGTCGGTGGCGAGGATGCGGTTCACGTCATCGTCCGTGAGCCTGCCTGATTGCCGGATGGCGGCCGCCAGGGCGGCCAGTGAAGTGGCGCTGCTGTGCTTGTGGATGGCGAGTTCGTCCTCATCCAACAGCGAGGCGAGCAGTTCCTGTTTTCGCGCCTGGCGGACGTGATCGGGATCGCGGGTCGCGGCCCTTGACTCGGGTGGCGGCGCAAACAGCGGTGACCGCGGTGACGGCAGCAACCAGCCGGCGGCGAGGCCGCCCAGCGCGAGCAATGCTGTTAGAACCGGCTTCATGGTGGGGCGAGTTCCCGGTCGATGCGCTGGAGCCAGCGTTGTTTTTCGGAATCGGGCATGGCGTTGGCGGCTTGGACGGTTTCGCGCAAGCTCTGCGCGGAGGCACCATCGCGGACGAGGCGCAGATCGAGGCTGACGCGATCAAGGATGCTCTCCAGCGTCGCGCTGCGGGTGGCTTCATCCTCGATGCCACAGGCCCAACCCACACTCGTGACCGGGGTGGCGGCGGGCGCCTCATTGACGACCAGGGCGGCGAGTCCGGCATCGCGGGCCGGGCCGGACGGCAAGGCCGCGACGAGGTCGGCGATTTCGTTAGGAAACCGGTGGCAGGCCGTTTCGACCAGGGTCGTCCAGGCGGCGGGCGGGGCCTGGGGATCGGCGGCGAGGTGGCGCATGGCCGCCGCCGGGTCTGCCTCGGCCCATGCCTGATAGACTTCCGTTAGGGCGGCGGGTGAACCGTCGGCAGCACGGGCAAAGTCCAGTGCGGCGCTTGGGTCTGCGGCGACGAGTTCGCCGGCGGTCCAGGCGGCGAAGGCGGCGCGGAAGCCGCCCGGCGGGAGGGCTTCCGCCAGGGCCCGCATTTCCTGCGGGGTCAGGTTGGAACGCTCGAACCAGTTTCCGATGTCGGCCGTGGTGGCGTGGTCACCCAGTTTGGGAGCCAGCCAGGCGGCGGCTTCCTCGGGATCGTGCGCGGCCCAGATTCGGAGCACGCGGCCGCCGATGGTGGCGAGGTTCTCGGGCGGGCACTGGGCCAGGCAGCGCAGGGCCTGCTCCTTGTCGGTCCAGATCATGTCGTCCAACAATTGGGCCTTCAACTCCCCCGGGGCAGTCACGTTTGTTAGATCCCGCCGGAAGTCCGAAGGGGGCGCCAAGCGCCGGGTCTCGCCATCGACGATAAGCTCCGTGGCGGGCAGTTCGGCCCGCGGGATGCCACACGCGGAGGGATCGAGGCGGCTGAGGATCGCCCAGGCACGGGCCGGATCGCCACCGAGAACGTGGCCCGCGATGGTGGCGAGCGCTTCCGCTCGGGCCCCGGCGTCCGTTAGAGTGCGCTCCACTTCCTTGATGGCCAGCTCCGGGTCAACCCGGGCGAGTTGATCAAGAATCCGCTGGACGGCTTGAGCCTTGGCATTTCCCGGTGGCAGCGAAGCGAGGATGAGGTCGAACATTTGCGGCTGGTAGCGGTGGCCATCGTCCGCCATGAATTCGGCCGCCTGCTCCAGGATCTCGGCACGCTGCGCTTGTTGGTCGAGCCAGGTCCGCGAGGCTGCGGGGTCGTTGCCGATCCAGCCGACCAGCACCGGGGCTAACAACTCTCCCGGGGCCAGGCGCTGGGCCCATTCAAGGGCCAAGGTCGGGTTTCGGCGTGCCAAGTTGGCGACGAGGTCGTCCTTGGTCCGGTCAAGCCGGCCTTCCGGCAGGGCATGCCCCGCCGGCAGCGCCTCAGCCAGCAGGAGAAACCCGTATTCAACATCAGCCTCCATGGCGGCGGCGACCAGCGCCATGAACTCCAAGGCCGCCGGCCCGCCCAGGGCCGCGCGGGCGGCCCGGGGATCGACTTTGCCCCACTGTGCCATGGTGGCTTCGCGCAGGCTGTTAGGTTCGGGCGGCGAGGCAAACGGATCGCCTGGTGAGATTTGCGCGTCGGCATGCCGCTTGGCAAAGGTCCAGGCGTCCTGCGGTGCCACCGTGACCCAACATTGGAGCACGGTGCGCCAGACCCGGATGTCGCGGCATTCCCTTGCCAACAGCCCGGTGGCGATTTTCCGCAAACGCGCGGCGTCCGCGTCGGCGAGAGCCTCCGCGAGCGCGACGCGGGAGTTGAGTGAGAGGGCCGGGGGTTCCGATCTATCCGATGGAGTTGGGGGTGGCAGGGCGCGGGTTGGTGGTGGTGTGTGCCAGCGCTGGGGCAGCGCTTGTTTCACCGTCCAGGCGGCGAGTGCGGCGGCGCAGCATACCGCAGCATGCAAGGCCACGGTTTTGACGGTTCCAACGGTCATTGGCTGACTGAAGGTGGCAGCAAACCCGGCGGCTTGGCAAGGTGAATGTTTGGGAATGTTTGGGAAGCAGAGGTTTGGGAGACAAGTGGCCCGCCTTGAGGCACGCGGTGAGCGCCGATCGCCCATGAGATGCGGCCAGGCGGCGCATGGTGCTTGGTGATTCTGGCGATCTCTGGCGGCAAAGGGAGCAGGATTGGGGTGCCTCTGTTGACCAGGAAACGGCTGGCGGGACGCCTAATGCCCTGACTGCCGGGACGGCCAATACTGTTCGATTCAGAGTTTTCAACCACGGATTTCACGGATTGGCACGGATGGTGCTCCGCGCATTTTTCTCTTATCCGAGTGCATCCGTGTCATCGGTGGTCTGATTTATCTGTCCCTCGCGCTTAATTGAACAGGATTGGCCGGACGGCTGTTCTCCGGCATTTGACGCGCCTGCGCAGGTATTCCTTGCCGGGGTGGCGTGGGGCCGCCATCGTCTGCCGCCAGATGCGATTTGTGATTCTTGGAAGCGGTAGCAGTGGCAATGCGGCACTCGTCGAGTGCGGCGGCCTGCGCTTGATGATTGATGCCGGGCTGAGCGCGAAACAACTCAAGCTGCGGCTCGCGCAAGTGGGCATTGAACCGGACTCGCTGGACGGCATTTTGCTCACCCATGAGCACGGCGACCACGTCCGCGGTCTGAAGGTCTTCCTCAAGCAATTTCCGTTGCCGGTGTTCGCCACCGCCGCCACCTCGCGGGTCGTCCGCGAGGCCGGCATCACTGGCGGCAAATGGAAACTGTTTGAGGCCGGTCAGGCGTTTGCCATCGGTGCGGCCACCATTGATTCGTTCCCGATCCAACACGATGCCGTTGATCCGGTCGGCTTCGTCATCAGCCATCAAGCCAAGCGCCTGGGCCTGCTATCCGATGCCGGCTTCATCACCCGTGGCATGACCGAGCGACTGCGCGGCTTGCACGGCTTGTTTGTCGAGGCCAACTACGATGAGGACTTGCTCGAAGCGGACACCAAACGACCGTGGTCGATCAAGCAACGGATCAGCTCGCGCCACGGCCATCTGTCCAACACGCAAGTGCTGGACCTGCTCCGGGAGATCGCCCACCCGGCATTGGCACGGGTGGTCCTCGGTCATCTCAGTTCGGATTGCAACCTGCCGCACCTGGCACTCCAACTGCTGCGCGAGTGCCTGCGCACCCTCGGCCACGACCACACCGAGCTTCACTGTGCCTGCCAGCACGAGCCGTCGGACTGGTTTTCGCTGTGAGGCCGCATGCCAGGGCCAGTGCCGTTGCTCGGGTCGCCCCTCACCTCACGCGTGCTCGCTGAGGTAGCGCTCGGCTTCCAGTGCGGCCGCGCACCCCTGCCCGGCTGCAGTGATTGCCTGCCGATAGAAATGGTCCGCCACATCGCCCGCAGCGAACAAGCCGGGGGTCTTGGTCGCGGTGCGGCCGGGTTGCTGGAGGATGTAGCCGTTCACGTCCTTGTCCACCAAGCCGCCGAGGAAACTGCTGTTAGGAACATGGCCGATGGCCACAAACACACAACTCACCGCCACTTCCCGTTCCCCGCCATCCACCAGGTTCTTGAGTTTGACCGCCCGCATTTCGCCCTGGTCGTCGGTCAGATAGGCGCTGACCGTGGAGTTCCAAACCGGGACGATCTTGGGATTGGCCAAGGTGCGCCCGGCCATGATTTTCGAGGCTCGCAGGGTGTCGCGACGATGAATCAGATAGACCTGGCTGGCAAATCTTGTGAGGAAACCCGCCTCTTCGCAGGCACTGTCGCCACCGCCGATCACGCACACCGGCACATTGCGGTAGAACGCCCCGTCGCAGGTCGCGCAGGAAGTGAGGCCATGGCCAATGAGTGCTTGCTCGTTAGGCAGGCCGAGGTGGCGTGGCGCGGCACCCGTGGCCACGATCAGAGTGGTTGTTGCATAGGTTTCCGCACCTGCCTTGATGCGGAAGTTGCCGTCGTCGCAGCGCTCCACGGCATCCACGCTGGCCCAGGCAATCCGAGCCCCGAATCGCTCCGCCTGCGCCTGCATTTTCAGCATCAGATCCGGCCCCATGATCCCCTCCGGGTGGCCGGGAAAATTCTCCACCTCGGTGGTGGTGGTGAGTTGGCCACCGGGCTGGGTGCCCGAAAGCATGAGCGGATTGAGGCTGGCGCGCGCCGTGTAAATCGCCGCAGTGTAACCCGCGCATCCGGTGCCGATGATGATGACGTTTTCCATAAGGAGCTGTGCAGTGGGAAAGGAAGGCGGCGCAGTATTCCGGCGGATTCACCCCGAAGTCAACCTCAAGTTACCAGTGATGGCTCGCCAGAGCACGGGGGTGGCATTGCTGGTGTACCTCATGCGCTGAAGAGTGCGCGACAGGAGACCTGCGCTCCCCATCCTCACTTCTTTCGCTCCTCCCATTTCCTACCCGGCGGCGGCTTGGGTTTGTACGTTGCGGCCGGCAGTTCGTCGTCGAATTCCGAGCGCTGGCCGATGCCGCGCAGCAGCGCACTGATTTCCTTGGCTTCTTCTAACAACCCGACGAGCCGTTCCCGGTTGAGACCGGGCTGCTTGAGGTCCGCTTTCACCCGGGCATCCCGCCGCTGCAACACGGTGGCGGAGAGCATGGCCAGCGCGTGTTCCGCCGCCTGTATCCCCTCCATCGGCAAGCCCCCCAGCATCACTCCCTCGCCCCCCAAGGCCAGGCGATCCGCCTCAGGAAGTCCGCCGATGAACACATTGACCGCCGCATGCGACGCCGGATCGGGCGCCGCCGACAGGATCCTCTCTAACAACGGAATTCCATCCAACCAGCGGTTCGCCTCGTGCAGCGTCTCGAACTGCCCGGCCAGGAAATGCTGCGCCGGTGCCGAGGACAGGGCGAGATGGCAGAGAAACGCGACGATGCGATGCACCGGCGTGGGCTCGACGGCAGGGGCGTTGTCCGACTCCGCTTGTCGCGCCGCAGCGGGCTCACGCGATGGTTTTTGCAGGGCCTTGGCCAGCGCCCCGCGCAGCGCGGCCCCCGAGGTTTGGAGGTGGGTGGCCACCACGTTGATCTGATGATCGCGGGCCACGGCGTCAGACATGGCAGCCAGCAAGCCCACGCATTCCCCGGCGATGGTCCGGCGTTCCGCTGCGGATTCAAACGCACCATTGGCCTTGGCCCGCCCGAGTTTGAAATCAAAAAACTCCCGGGCTCTGCCTAACAACTCCCGGAACGCCGCGACCCCGTGGGCCTTGAGATACGTGTCGGGATCATCGCCGTCCGGCATTTCCACCACCCGCACCGACAGACCCTCGGCCACCAGTTCGCGGAAAGCCCGCTCGGAAGCCGCGATGCCCGCCCGGTCCGCATCATAACACAACAACACGCTGCCGGTGTAGCGCCGCAGCAAATGCGCATGCTGCTGGGTGAAGGCCGTGCCAAGTGGCGCGATCGCATGCTCAATGCCCAGCTCATGACACGCGATCACATCGATCTGCCCCTCACACAGCAGCGCGGCCTTCTCCCGCAGGATCGGCTTTTTGGCACGGTCCAGGGCGAACAGAACGTTGGACTTGCGGAAAATCATCGTCTCCGGCGAGTTGATGTACTTCCCGCTGTTAGGATCGGCCCGAAGCTGCCGACCGCTGAACGCAATCACGTCGCCCAGCTCATTGCGGATGGGAAACATCAGCCGATCCCGGAACCGCACGAACAGGCCGGAGCTGGCATGGTCCGCGTTGCGCAGCGCGGCCAACCCGGAGTCCACCAAGTCCCGGCCGCTGAACTTCTTCGCACGCGCCCAGTCGAGGAACGCCTGCGGGTGGTCCGGCATCCAGCCGACCGTCCAGCTTGCCGCCATTTCGCGCCCGAAGCCGCGGCCCTTGAGATAATCCCGCGCGTGCTGGGCGGCGGAGTCGTCCAGCAAGCGTTCGTGCAGGAATGCCGCCGCCTCGCGGTGCAAATCGAGCAGGCGTCCCCGTTGCTTGCGGGATTGATCGGCCAGCGGGTCAAACACCTCCGCCTCAAGCGGAATGTTGGCCCGCGACGCCAGCTTGCGCACCGCCTCCACGAAGGGCAGGTTCTCGTACTCCATGACGAAACTCACCGCATCCCCGCCCTTGCCACAGCCGAAACACTTGAACGTCTGCCGGGCCGGATTCACCGAAAACGACGGGGTCTTCTCGTGGTGAAACGGACAATTCGCCTTGAACTGCGGGCCAGCCCGCTTGAGCGGCACGTATGCCCCGATCAAGTCCACGATGTCGGTCGCGGCAAGGACTTTCTCAATGCTCTCTTTGGAAATCTGGGACACGGGCGCGGCTTGCGGCAGAGATTATGCGCCGTCTCCCCGCCAGACAATGCCGGAAAATCAGAATTTTCACCCGTCCCGCGCGAATTGCTTGCCAAGCAGGCACGCTCGCGCTATTTCTCCCGTCCCCGGTTGCCACCGCACTGGTGGCCAACTGGCCTCGCAAGCGCGCTTAGCTCAGTGGTAGAGCACATCCTTCACACGGATGGGGTCGCAGGTTCGAATCCTGCAGCGCGCACCATCTCAAAATCGCGTACTGCCATAAGGATTCCAGCGATTCCGACCGGGACAAAACTGGACACTGTGTCCTAAAGTGTGTCCTATTGAACAACGGCTGGTTTCGACGTGCCGCACTTCTGAAAAACGTGCGGGCGAAGCTCCAGGGAGACCGTTTTCCTGCGGCAATGGTGTGCCGACCGCGGTCTGAAAAGGGTGAGTCCGATCAGTTCATCGCGGATGTTCGTCCGGCAGCCAAGATTCCTGAATTGGACCAAGTGGCCGTCTTTCTACAGATTCGGCCTGCATCTCGCTGGGTCGTTTCGGAAGATTCTCTGCCGGAATCCCCACTGTTTCTGACCTTCCGCAAGCCTCCACCAGGCGCTACGGGCGATTTGATTGCTGGATTCTGACAACCGGACCGGCCGGGCACCTTCCAACGCCGGCATTGCAGCCAGCGGAAGAGGGCCCCATTCTCGGTCGCCAGCCACCGTTCCATCTTCGCCTCCACCCCACCATGAAACCCACCTACATCCTTGGCGACCACCATGGCGACTATGGTGCCGTGCTCTCCATTCTGCGGGAACGCAATATCCGCGACGCCACGATCATCCATGTGGGCGATGGCGGAGAGGGATTTCCCGACTGGAGACCGACGACTGCCGGAGACCTGAACCGACATTTCGCCGCGCTGGGAATCGAGTATCTGAGCATCCGCGGGAATCACTCCGACCCCGAATTTTTCAACGGGAAGGTGATGTTCCCAAATTTCAAACTCCTCCCGGATTACACCGCGCTCCACATGAATGGCCAGTCCTGGCTGCTCGTGGGAGGTGCCATCAGCATCGACCGGATTGACCGGGTGTTGGAGCGCACTTGGTGGCCCGGAGAGGCTTTTCAACTGAGGGAGGATTTGGCCAAGCACGCGGATGTTCTGGTCACCCATTCAGGACCGAGCTGGATAGGTCCCGGCTGCCGGAATGATTTGGTCCGAGCCTGCTGCCATGCCGAGGCTCAGTTCGGCTGTGACACCCTGATTGCAGAACTCGAAGCCGAACGAAAAGCTCATGAAAAGCTGTTCCGCCTGGTGCAGCCGAAAACCTGGTATCTGGGGCATTTCCACGAACGTGCCGAGATGACCTACCTCGGTTGCCGCACCCGTATCCTTGATTGCAACGAGCTGATTCTCCACCGAGCACCTGACCAATTGCCTAATTGACTTACAAATCTGCCATGTACGCCGGTTTGACGGCCACGCAAGCGTGAGGGGCCAAGCGAATACGCGAAACGCGCACCATACACCCGCCTCATGTATCGTGCATGGCCTCGATATTTGTCGCCATCGTTCTCGCGTATTCATTCCGCTGCATCCGAGATCAACTCGGCAACCCACTACAAGCGTACCGCACAACGGTTTGAATCGTTCGTTTGATGCGAAAACTCTACCCACTGAACAGCAACCACAAGCCAACCAGATCGGCTGATTTTCGCATTTCTGAAATATCCGCCTTTGCTGCGGACGTCATTTCTACCAGAATCGCCCGTGTTCAATAATCCCCCATTGCCATGGGATTCTTCCTACCCTCAATAAAGAAGAAGAAGCACCTGTCCCCATCGCATGCGGTGGATCTCGCGCTCGGTCATCGCCCCGAGCCGCACTGCGGAATCCCGGTGCCGGACCGGACCTGCGGGCGGCCCCAGTGGGTGCCGGGATGCAGCCACCGCGGTGTGGCGCGATGCTTCCCACCGCACTCCAGGTATGCACTCACCGCCGAGGTCTGTGGATTCGACAGCACGAGCTGGCAGCTCCCGCTGAGAGTTACCGGTAGAAATCGATCCAGCTCAACTTGAGTTCCCGCGTGTCCGTTAGAAGCGCCTGGGGAATGGTCATTTCGAACCATCCGCCTTCCGGCGGCAGGCCTGCGGCGGGTTTGCCATCCGGACCCAGGCGGCGGATTTCAGCCCAATAGGAACTCTCTTTGCTCAATGCCGGCCCTTCCTTGCCGTTCTGCCACAAGTGCAGCAATGTCGGGTGGCCGCTGTGGCTCAACACCGAGGCTTTCCACTGGACGCGATCATTCGCCAGAGTGAGTGACTCCAAGCCCCGCAGATAGGCACGCAATAGGATCTCTTGCGGCTTGAGGTCGGGATCGCATGCCAGTGTGGTGTGGCCGATGCCGCCACCCCTGATCGAGAACACCGTTTTCCCGTCCGCCGATTTTTCCGTTAGAGCCTCGGGTTTGTTGCTGCGGGTTGCGGCGGCATGGGTTGGTGCAAGCGTCATGTGTTTGATGTCCCTGCCATTCTCCACGAAGCGGACGGTGTTGAAATTCCCCTTGTCGAGCGAGAGGATGAGCGGGCAGGCAAACTCGGCCGTGTCGCTGGGTTCGGACTTGGTGGTGTAGCGCACGATCAGGGTTTCCGCCTCCGCCATCATGCTTGCGACCTGATAGGTCACCATCGCCTTGCCGCGATGAATGGCGGCCACCACGAGTTTCTTGTCGAAGGCGTTGAGTGCCAGACGATGGGATTTGTCGCCCATGACCATCGCCACACCGAACACCTTGCCGAAGGACTCCTGGTCCCTGAGCACGACGAACGAGACGGGTTCCTGGGGCTCGAATTTGTTGGAAACGAAATAGCCGTCGTGGGTCTCGAAGACGACGGGCTTGGCGGGAGGCGCGGGAACTCCGGCGGCCAGGGCGTGCCACGGCAGAAGCATCACGCTGGCCAGAATCAAAAGTTTTGTTAGCATGGCACCGGGACTATGGCACACGGGCACTGCAGTGCAAGGATTTTGCGGGACAAGAATGTCAGACGGATCCCGTGATGCCGAAAGCTGGCGGGCGGGCGTCTCAAGGAGCGGCGGGTTCCCAGCCGCCGTGGCGGATGGTGAGCCAATGAGTGGAGGAACTCCGCTTGCCATTGCCCGCTCATGGTCGGGGGCGATTCGGTAATCGCCCCTCCGTAACTCATTTTTGTCATGCACCCGGCTGGTTCCGGTGCGCCGCAGGGGTCTTGACTCAGGCCATGAAGCCTGCTTACCATCCTCACTCCAATCACCCTGACCTCTCCGCCAGTCGGCATGTACGCGCGATGTCGCTGCTGGTGGGGTGGCCGTGGCCACAGGCTTCGCACGGGACCCACCCTCGCGGACGCAGCCCTCCTCGCCGTCTGCTCGCCAAAGGCCCTGGCCGTATCGAGTTGACTCTCGTTGGGGGCTGGTCTTTTGCCTCGTGCGGCTCCCCACGGCACCGCGCTGCGCCGCAGAAGCACTCGGCCACCCGTCGGTTCCACGTCCCTGACGGACTCAGACTTTCACTTAGCACCGCACGGCTTTACTAGCCACTGGCTCGTCCGGCTTGATCGGCACCCATGTCGTGCGGCACCTCCCCCCTGACCAAGCTCCACGGCGAGCAATGGGGCCGGATCAGGGATCGTGGATTGAAGATCGAGGATCGTGGATGAAAGAGCGCCCTCTTCATCTGCAATCCACAATCCGCTATCCGCTATCCACAATCCGCTATCCGCTATCGCCGCATGGCGAGGATCGTGGATGAAAGAGCGCTATCTTCATCTTCTATCCACTATCTGCAATCCTCTATCCCTTATCGGCGTAAGGCTGGGGCTTGGCTGGGCCCCACGGATATTCCTCCCGGACGGGCCGGGTTCGTCGCCCCGCTGAATGGAATTCCTCCTCACCATCAACGGGTTACGACGCATTCAAAAGCTCGCTTTGTCGCCAATCCAACAACCTATACCCGTTAGAAACCCTCAAGGGCCTTCCCGCAAGGGCCATTCAAACTCGGCGCGGAACCGCTAGCCGAAAAAAAACCAAGAATTATCTTTGAAATCTTCGGCGTGCCTCATGGGAACCCCGCCGCTCTAACGGTTCAGCCACACCGCTGTGGCCAAGTCCCGGCACCCCCCGGAAGGTGCCAAGTCATTTTCCGGGATGCATGGCTAATTCCCTGTCAATTCAAGGTCCAGCTCAGGAAGTGTGAATCAGCCCTGATTTTACGATTGACATCATGCTGCCAAACCCCAACCTTGAACCAAGCCATGACGGATCCGTCCATCTGCCCGGCATGTGGCACCCCGCTCGCCCAGGGGCGCAGCGGAGACATGTGCCCCGCCTGCATGAGCCCTGCCCAGGCGGGCCTGGGCCGCCTGGGCGTGGACACCCGCAGCGACATCCACTCGCTGGCCAAACAACATCCCACCGAGCCGATGAGGCATTTGCCTGAGACACTAACCTGAGACACCATGAAAACCTGGAAACTCCGCCTTGCCGTTCTCATCGGCATCCCTGCCGCACTCTTCCTTGCCGTTCTTGCCTTTTGCGTTCATCTGCTGGTGCGGCAAGAGTATATTCTCATTGATCCAAAGCCCACCCCGGCAGGCACACCCGCCATAGGTGAGGAAGTGTTCATCCCCGTTGGCAGCGGTCCGGAACGAGGTCAACTGCATGCCTGCTGGCTTGAAGCAGCCGACTCCAACTCGCCCACTTGCCTGTATTTGCACGGCCAGACCCACAACAATAGCACCCATCCGGAACATGCCAAATGGCTGAACCAACTGGGCTATAACGTCCTGATGGTTGACTATCGCGGCTTCGGCAAAAGCATTGGTGCCGCTCGACCCGGCGAACCCAAACTCTATGAGGATGCCGAGGCGGCATGGAACCACTTGACCCAGACGCGCGGGATCAAGCCGCAACACCTCTTTATCTATGGGCATTCCCTGGGCGGTGCCATTGCGGTTGAACTCGCCACCCGCCATCCCGATGCGGCCGGACTGGTTACCGAAAGCACCTTCACCTCCGTGCCGGACATGGCCAGACGGAAGTACCCGTGCCTGCCCACCGGCTGGCTGCTGAGGCTCAGCTTCGATTCCTTGCAGAAAGTCCGCACCTTGAAAGTGCCCGTGCTGTTCATTCATGGCCAACTGGATGCCAAGGTCCCCTTCTCCATGGCCGAGGAACTCTACGCCGCAGCTCCCAAACCCAAACAACTGCTCCCCATCGAAGGCGGTGGCCATAACGACGCAGTCGGTCGGGATGAGTCCAAAAATGCGGTGACGGCGTTCGTCCAAGCCCACTTCAACCGAACCAGGTGACACCCCGTTGCCCAGGTCTGAGCAAGACCATGATTGTTGGTCTGACACACCGCGCCCAGAGCAGCGCCGCGCCGACCGTGACCGTCGCGAGACCGCTGAGGATGATGATTTCTTGCCGAGTGTATCCGTGCGCCGCCGTCGAGTGTTGCCGTCGCATGATACCGCCGTCAAGCGCGGCAGCAAAAAAATCCGGAAAGCTGAACCGAAACGCTTGACTCGGCACGCGGCCGATGTAGTATCCCCGCCCGAAGCACACCCGCACCCATCCACGCCATGCACAAGATCCGCCTTCTAACCAGCCTCCTCCTTGCCCTCTGCGGCAGCGCCCTGCTTGCTCAGGACACCCCACCTCCCGCACCTCCCGCACCGCCGGCACCGCCGACACCACCGGCACCTGCCAACCCGCCCGCGCCTGCGGAGCCGGTTGACATGAAGGTCGTGAGTTACATCATCGGTACCGACCTCGGCCAGAAACTGAAGACGAACAGCGTTGAGGCCAGTCTGGACCACCTGATCGCCGGCATCAAGGATGCGATCGCCGGCGCGGAGCCGAAATATTCGCAGGAAGAGCAGCAGAAAATCATGACCGCCTTCCAGAACGAACTTCGCGTCAAGGTCGAGAAGAAGCAGGCCGAACTCGCCAAGAAGAACACCAAGCTCTCCGAGGAATTCCTTGCCGGGAACGGCAAGAAGGAAGGCGTCATCACCACTGCGAGCGGCCTGCAGTATCAGGTCATCAAGGAAGGCAACGGCCCGAAGCCGAGCGCGACCGACAAGGTGAAGGCGATTTACAAGGGTCAGCTCATCAACGGCACCGTCTTCGATGATTCCCGCGGGCAGCCGCGCGAGTTTCCCGTTAGTGGCGTGGTGCAGGGCTGGCAGGAGGCTCTCCCGATGATGGCCACCGGTTCGAAGTGGAAACTTTTCGTCCCCCCGAGCCTCGGTTATGGAGCGATGCAGCGCGGCCCCGTGATCGAGCCGAACTCCGTCCTCGTGTTCGAGATTGAACTGGTCGAGATCTCCAAGGCCCCCGCCGCCGTCACGCCTCCGGTCGCTGTCACCCCTTCCGGCACCGCCCCGGTCAATCCCAACGCGTTGCCGAAGAAGCCCACCGTCGCCGTGACGCCGCCGATTTCCATCTCTCCGCCCAAGCCAGAGGGTGGCGATAAGCCGAAGACGAACGAAGAGAAGAAAGAGTAGCGGCGGCGATCAACGCCACTGCGGCAAGCTGAGAACGGATGCGACCGACGATGTCGCAACGCAGTGCTGTTCAACGGGGGCAAAGGCGGCACGCTGTTGTTTTAACTGTCGGCCAATGGAGGGCAATTTGAATAGATGACTTATCCTTGGGGCTTTGGTTATAGGGGTCTCTTCTGCACCTGCGGAATCCCGCCCGTGCTTTTTCCCGCGCTGCGAGCCCCGCTTGCGCTTTCTCATGCACGCCACCCTGCCAGCAATTTCCTGGCAATTTTCAGCAAAGCACACCACCGGCGGCAGCCGACTCACTGCGCGGGCGTTGGCAGGCGGGCGTAGAGGGTTTCCATTTCGGCGACGAGGAGGTCGAACTGCTTGATGGCGGCCTCGATCGGCGCGGGGGTGGACATATCCACGCCGGCCTCGCGGAGGAGGTCCAGCGGGAACTTGCTGGCCCCGGCCCGCAGCAGGGTTAGATAGCGCTCGGCTGCGGCTTGGCCGCCTGTGCTCACGGCCTCGGCCAGGGCGGAGGACGCCACCATGCCGGTCACGTACTGGAAGACATAGTAGGGGCGGTAAAAGTGTGGCACGGCGGCCCAGGACACCGCGATGGTGTCATCCGCCTTGACGATGCCCAGGTCGGCGCCCATGTAGTAGCGGTAGGTTTTCTCGTAAGTCGCCTTGAGCCACTCGGCAGTGAGCGGTTGGCCACTTTCCGCTTGTTCGTGCATGGCCAACTCGAACTCCGCGAGCATGGTCTGCGCGTAGATGGTGCCGCGCATGCGTTCGAGGTAACTTTCCAGCAACCTGAGCTTGACGCGGTCGTCCGTGCCGGTCTTGAGGGCCTCGGTGAGGAGCATGTTCTCATTGAAGGTGGAGGCGATCTCGGCGATGAAGATCGCATAGCCGGCCGTGGCAAAGGGTTGGGCGGCATTTGAAAAATCCGAGTGCATCGAGTGGCCCAGTTCGTGGGCGAGGGTGGACATGTCATCATAGCGTCCGCTGTAGTTCATCTTGATGAACGGATGGGTGCCGTAGATTCCCATGCTGTAGCCGCCGCCCTGCTTGCCCTTGTTAGGATAGAGATCGATCCAGTGCTCGGCGAAGGCGCGTTGCAGGCCGCGGGTGTAGGTGTCGCCGAGCGGGGCCATGGCGGCGAGGATGTGGTGCTGGCTTTCCTCATAGGTGTAGAGTTTTTCGACGCTGGGAGCGGCGGGGGCCGGCACGTCATAGTAATTGAGTTCGGGGAGGCCGAGCATGCGTTGTTTGAGCTTGAGCAGGCGATGCAGCGGGGCGAGGTTGGCACGCACGGTGCTGATGACGTTGCGGTAAACGTCCGGGCTGATGTTGTTCTCGAAGAGGGCGGCCTCGAGACAGCTCGGGAATTTGTAGATCCGCGCAAACGCCACCTGCCGCTTCATCTCGCCGTCCAACAGGGCGGCAAACGTGTTCTCGTATTTCCGGAGGTTCTTCCAGTAGGCTTCCACCACGGTGCGGCGATCCGCGGAATTCTTGCTGACGCGGTACTTGAGGAAATTGTTCTCATTGAGCAGCACCTGGGTGCCGTCGGCCAGGGTGACTTCGGGGTTGGGCAGATCCACGTTCTTGAGCAGGCCGGAGGCCTTGGCGGCGGTGTCGGTGAAGAGCCCCACCTGGGCGATGAGGCTTTCCTCCTTCTCGGAGAGCGTGTGCTCCCGGTTGCGGAGGATTTTCTCCAGGGTGAAGCGATAGGGGGCGAGCCGGGGTTCGGCCTTGAGATAGGCACTGACCTGCGCCGCGCCGAGTTGCAGGATGTCCGGGGCCAGAAAGGCGGTTTTCGCACCAAAGCCCACGGCGAGGTTCTGGAATTCCGTTTGCATCCGGGTGTAGGCCGGATTGGATAGATCCATGTCGCTCTGCAGGCGGCCATAGGCATGCAGGCGGTCGCCGCGTTCGTTGAACTCATTGACCAGCTCGAACATGGCGGCGGTGAGCGCGGGCGTAGTCGTCCAGTTCTTGGCCAGGCCATCGACCACCGTGATGAGCTTGGCCAGCGACTCAAACTCGGCACGCCACGCGGCCTCGTCCTTGAACAGGTCGGTGACGTTGAACTTGAACTCGTCGGGCACCTTCGAGCGCTCGGTTTGGGAGTAGTCCGGGATGCTTGAGTTCGCGGCGGACAGGCTGCCGACGAAGACCAGAACCGCGAGGTGATGCATGAGGCGGGGTGCGTTCATGCGGGCTTTCTAGTGCCGCGCCCGCCCGGTTACAAACGAATTCGGCGACGACGGGCGAATTATCGGTTGGAGTGGAAGCGGCGATCATCGCGGTGGCTGGGGTTTGCAGGGTGACGCCAGCGGGCAACCCGTCCAAGCGACGGCACCGGGTACGCCGGCTTGGTTCTACGCCGCCTCCGGCCAAGGATGGGAGGGAAAACTTCTCACGGTGAGGAGGGTTGCATTCCGGCATTGGCGGGTGCCTGAAGAACGCCGCAACCCACCTGTTCCCCACTGGCTTTTCATGGGGATGAAAGCCTGCGGATGGGAGGGTCATTCTTCCTCAGACTCGGCAGGGAAGGGCAGGGCGTCGAGGGCGACGCGATAGGCGGCTTGGTCGAAGGCCCGGTGGTGACGCAGCACCTGGTCCAGTTCCTCGCCAAGGCAGAGGGCGATCTGAACCTTGGCGGCGGGCGCATCGAGCCCGCTTGCGATGAGCCGGGCGAGCGTACCCGCAACGTAGGTTGTTTGCGGAGAGCCAAGCTGTTGGTCGACGGCGGCAAGGAGGTCGGGGAGGAGGTCGTCGGGCATGGGGGAGGAAGTTATCAGTTATCGGTTATCAGTGATTAGTTATCAGTTATCAGTTATAGGTTATCGGAGGCGGGGGGCGGGGCGGGGCGGGCTTGCGGCTGGAAGCCGCAATTACGCGAAGAACCGGCTGGCGGCTGGCAGGCGCAGCCATGGCGTGAACTCGGCCGGGATGGGGGCTTCGAAGTGGAGCCGCTCGCGGGTCAGCGGATGCTCGAAGGAAAGGCGCCAGGCATGGAGCATGAGGCGGCCGGTTAGGGCGGCGACCGGGCTGGGCTTGCCGTAGATCGGATCGCCGACGAGCGGCGTGCCGCGGTGGTGGAGGTGGACGCGGATCTGATGGGTGCGCCCGGTGTGGAGGTGGCAGAGCACCAGCGCGGTGAGCGTCGCGGCATCCACCGCCAAAACCTCGTAATCGGTGATGGCCGGTTTGCCGCCGGGCGGATTGACCACCGCCATTTTCTGGCGCTTGACCGGGTGCCGCCCGAGGTGGGTGAACACCGTGTCCTTGGCCGGACGCGGGATGCCCTGGCTCACCGCCAGATAGAGCTTCTCCATGGTGCTGCGCTCGGCAAACTGGGTGACCAGCGATTGGTGCGCCGGGTCGGACTTGGCGACGACCAGGCAGCCGGAGGTGTCCTTGTCGAGGCGATGCACGATGCCGGGCCGCTCGACGCCGCCGATGCCGGAGAGTTGGCCGCGGCAGTGATGGAGGAGGG
Organism: Verrucomicrobiota bacterium; assembly: GCA_026397725.1. Lineage (GTDB taxonomy): Bacteria > Verrucomicrobiota > Verrucomicrobiia > Verrucomicrobiales > Akkermansiaceae > Luteolibacter. The sequence goes on from JAPLUI010000357.1 coordinate 28,455, forward strand.
CGTTGACGAGGGTGCCGTCGGGATTGCCGGGGGCGGGGTGGACGACCATGCCGGGAGCTTTGTTGAGGACGAGGAGGTCGGCGTCTTCATAGAGGATGTCGAGCGGAATGGCCTGCGGCGCGGCCTCGAGCGGGACGGCCTCGGGCAGGGCGATGGCGATGAGGTCGCCTAGTTTCACGGCGTCGCGGGGCTTGGCAGGCTGGCCGTTGACCAGGATGAACTGGTCGCGGATGAGGGCTTGGATGCGGGTGCGGGAAAGCTCGGGGAGCCGACCCGCCAGGAAGGCATCCAGGCGCTCGCCGGACAGATCATTGACTTGCATCTCCACAGGCGGAGCCTTTCAGGAATCATGCGATCGGCAAGTTTCAAGTTTGCAGTTTCAAGTTTGCAGAGTGCGATGCGGGCCCGTGACTTTCCGCCATGCCGGAAAGTGCGGAGAAAATCGCCGATTGCCATGCCTGCGGGAGTCCGATGGATGTCGCGGCGGTGGTGCCGTTTTCAAATGTCGAGTGTCCGCATTGCGGCAAGCACACTCGGGTGAAGCGCGAGTTCGGATGTTACACCTTGTTGCGGCGGCATGCCATCGGCGGCATGAGTGTGGTGTTCGTGGCTCACGACGCCACCCTGAACCGCGAGGTGGCCGTCAAAATCCTCAATGAGAACCACTCGGCCGACGCCCGCCGGATCGCCGCCTTTGAGGAAGAGGCCCGCCACCCCGCTGTGGCTGAACCGTTAGAGCTGCGGGGTTCCCATGAGGCCCGGTCCGTCTCGCGGCGGTCACGCCCCTACCGAGTAACTTGGCTCCGAGGAGGCCCGTTAGGGAGCGACGACATTCCTGTCGTCGAGCGGAAGGAACGTCCGTGAACAGAGCCTTCGGCACGCACTCATGGGCCGCCCTTCCGCTACC
>JAPLUI010000108.1 GCA_026397725.1 Verrucomicrobiota bacterium
ATGATTGAGCCAGCGTGCATTCGCCGGTTGGGCCGTGAACGCCTCGGCCCCAACCACGGCGCGGCCATGGGTGTGGGCAATGGCGGCCGCCAGTCTCACGGATGCAGCAATATCCCGGCCATCAGGTATCGTATCATCGTGCTAGTTCCTCCCCGGGTTTGGCGATGCTCATGGGTCGGTCTGGAACGGAATTGCAGACAGGCCGTCCTTGTTGAAGAGGTTCGCCCAGCGGCGGTCCTCCGCCCAGGCGTACCACACCGCCGACGGTTGCGGCACGGCGGCACATTGAACGACCACGGTGGCGCCGTCAATCGCCGCCTCGGCCCAGTGAAACACCTTGTCTGCCCCGGCGATGGCAAAGCCCTGCAACTTGTCGCCATTACTGAATGCCAGCCCCTGACCCACATGGCTGAATTTGATGCGCACCATGTCGCCCTCGATCACGTGGGATTGATAGAGCGGGCCGTAGTATTCGATCTTTTTCCCATAGGTCATTCCGAGCGCGACATCGGCGGCGCGACGGCCGTAGCCGGACTTGTTTTGCGGGTGGGTCCCACCGCCGAGGTCGCTGCTGATGACCATGGCGGTGTTGGGATAATTCATGATGTGGACGTGCGTGCCGACGTTGGCGCCGTCGGTTGGCGGGCTGCCGTTAGGGATTCCAATGAACGGATCGGCCAGGGCATTGACAGGGTTGGTTTTGTCCCACGCACATCCGCCGCCGCTGGGCTTCTGGACATAGATGAACGGGAAATCGCCTTGCCCCCAATCCTTGCGCCAGCCTTTGATGAGCGCGCCCATCATCGTGTATTGATCGACACCTGGCACGCAGGTGCCGCTCTCGCCCTGGTCCCAGAGCACGCCGCGGATGGCGAACGGCTGGAAAGGAACGATATATCGATCATACAGGGCACCCATCTTGTCGGCGAAGCACTCGCCGGGCTTGGGCGGCGGTGCGGGCTTCGGCGGCAATGACGGTTCTCCTTTTTGTTTCGCGGCCTCAACGGATTCTTCCCATTGTGCGAGTTGCACTTCATAGTCTGTGAGATCCTGCGGATATTTGGCCGCTGCCTTTGCGGTCGCTTCCATGCAGGCGGGGTCCGCCGCAAACGCCGCCGGGCTGCAGAACGGCCCCGACGGCACGCCGCTCTGTGCGCCGACGATCAGCCCGACCGGCACGTCCAGACTTTTCTGCAGACACAAACCAAAGGAAAACAACAGGGCGGAGTAACGGGTGAGGTTTGCCGGCGTGGCTTCCATCCACGGCTGGGCCTCGCGCGTGAGCCTGATTTTCAGATAGGGTCCGGCGGCGATGTTGGCCATCAGAACGGCATCGCTCTTATACTCATCCCCTTTCGAATCCATATTCGACTGGCCGGAGCCGACCCACACATCACCGACAAGCACATCGTCGAGAATGATATAGTTCACGATCAAGCGGTCCGGCCCGCCGGCCTTGAGCGGAGCCAGCCTGACCCGCCAATTGCCTGACGCATCGGCCGCGGTGGCAAGAATCTGCCTGCGGAACTTCACGGATATCTTCGCGTTCGGTTCCGCCGTGCCCCAGATCGGCACCGGCATGTCGCGCTGCAAAACCATGTGGCTTGATAGGCAATCCGGCAGTTTGGCCTTCGTCCAAATCAGGTCAGCCGGCGTAGCATCCGGCTTGTCTGCTTGAGCATTGGCAAGGGTTCCCGGAATCCGGATCGGCCAGTTCACATAAAACATATCTCCACCCGCGGCGGTGTTGATCAAATCCAAAGTCAAGGTCCGCCCGGCATGCGGAGCCAGGTCAGCGGTGGTGAACATCACCGGGCCCATGCTGGCAGGGGCGGATTTGGCCAGCACGAACTGGCCGGTTTTGACATCGCACAACGCGATGCCTGCCCATGCGCCGGGTGCCTTGTCGCCGGGCACCGCCGCCACGGAGGGCGGCACGGCACCGGCCATGCCATTCACACCCGCGATGGTCAAATCACCGGATCCATCGAGTTTGAAAGCGGGCGAGCGGAGCCACTTGCTGGAGGTCCCTTGTTCAAAGCCGCGCAAGTCACCGTTCACATCGGGCGCGATGAGATGTTTGAAGTCCGGCGCCAGATCGTACCAGACCTTGCCAGTATGGGCACGCTCGTGCCACCCGTTGAGTGTTTGGGAGCGCTCGAAGTTAAGGGATGCAGCCTGGGCGGACATCAGGGCGGCGGCACAGAGAGTGGCGCAGATGAGCGATTTTATGTGATGTTTCGTTTGCATTTTCTTGATTCAATAGGTCACTTCAACCGGTTCGGTGGCTAGACTTTCGTTGCCGGCCTTGTCAACAGCAGCGACCCGGTAGTAATAAGCTCCGCGTTTCGGTTGGTCCACGTAGTCGTTCTCACTGTCCGTGAACGAGAGTTTGTCCCGTGCCACAAAACACAGGTAATTGGCGATACAGGGCGCAAACGCGCGACTCGTGCTCCGATAGATCCGATAGATGAAGACATCTCCGCTGGCAGCGCCCCAGGCGATGGCGGCCTTGTCACCAGCCAGAGGTCCAGGCACGCCTGGAACCAGTGTCGAAGGCAGGCGCTCACCCACCAGCGAAACCGGCAAGGCCGGCGCCGTCACCGGAAAATAGCCAGCGTTGGTTCCATCCGACGCCTTCACATAGTATTCCAGGCCGCTGGAGGTGACACGCGAGCCCGGGATCCGACAACCGAAGATGGCGCGGCAGCGCCGCTCCATGGGCACCTGTGTCCACTCGTGTGGGCCGGGTATCCGATAGAAAAGGGTTGCCGAGATGCAGGAGGGCTCCCGCTCATCGAGGATCCTGGCTGCGACGTCCACGCCCTGCCCTATGGGTTGTGAGGTGGGCGGGGAAATCACAATGACCCGCGGCGGCACCGCATCCGGTTCGTTAGATTTCAGTCTTGGCGGCGACGGGTTGATAAAATACTGACAGACATAACGACTCTGGAAGCTGGCGAGCATTCCCAGGCTGGAGATATCGTTGACCCGGTCACGGAATGAATTTGCCAGCGACCAAGCCTTGCCATCACTCCTATCTATCGGCGTAATGACATTGTAGCACCGGGTTGAGTCGATGCGGGTCTTGAGTAGCCGGAGGCGTTCCTGCTGTCCCGGATCCTTCACGCGGCCCATCCACATGTCGATGGTGGCGATCTGGCGCTCTGCCTTGGCGGTGTTTGCGGCCGCATCCGGGTTGTCACCCAGCGGCGGCGTACCCTCGGCTTCACCGCCGCCGATTGCGAACGGTTCGTTCTGGTTGATGATGGCCGTCAGGTCTTCGGCGGCCTCGACGCCGTAGCTGCGCACCGCGTAATCACGGTACGCCTGATAGCTGTTAGACCCGTACACCTGATCCGCGGCAAACCCGTCCGCCGCACCGCCGCCGCAATTCACGGCCAACCGCCAGGGGTTTCCATTTTGCCCCACCACCTTTTCAACCACGATGGCATTGACCAGCGGCTCACCGCTCACCCCGCTGAACTCCACACTCAAGGTGCCAAACGGACAGACGATTCCGGGGATCTTGACCTCCACGCCTTTGTGGCGTCCACCGGCACTGGCAAAAATATCATGATCTATCAGTTTATTGACATCGTTGATGCTGACATTGAACTTGCGCGCCTCAGCCGCCGCCGCTTGCGGCTCGGCAAAGTACAGGGTCACGGTGTAGGGAATCAGTTGATGGGTCTCGCTGGACTGCACGTCGAACTTATAGCTGAAATTCCCCTGCCGGTAGCTGCCAAAGGCCACCGCTACTTTGCAATCGGGATTGACGGCATGCGCACTGGTGCCTGGCGTCCCTCCCACATGGCCCCAGGGATTGCCCAGCGGAAATCCCCAGGGTGCCTTGGCCACCCAGGAAAGCTTGGGCGCGATGGCATCGCTGGTGCGCCAGGTGAGGGTCTGCCAGCCTGTCATGTTAGGCGAAGCCGCCTGATAGGCCGCCATGCTCGACGACAGATTCATGCTGTATGGATACCAGTTCTGCGACGAGGCGAATTTTCCCAGCAGTCCGCGGTCCCCGTCGCGCTCCATCCACGGGCAGCCCCAATACTCGCGCTTGCCATACTGCGCGCCCTCCACACAACCCGCCGAATAGGCCGAGATGGGTGCCGCGATCAGATCGGCCGGAAGAGTGGAGAGGTCGCCGCCGAGTCCCCAACCCGCAATGCCTAACCGGATTTTCGTGTGTTTCTTGAGCGTCTCAAAGAACTCCGACGAATGGCCTACTGAACCACCACACTCGCCCTGATACATCAGGACATAATCGAGGTCCGGATAATTTTTCACGATGAATTCCTGTTCCCGCTTGTCGCCAATCAATTCCACCCCCAGGGCGATTCTCACGCCGCGGCGGTGCGCGTAGGCGATCACGCGCTGGAAAAAGGCGGTCCCCTTGCGGCAGATATCTTCATTGGTCAGCGCTTCGTTATGCAAGGTGACTTCCGATCCGAAATCATAATCGTCAAAAAGATCCTCGCCGCCGAAACGATATCGATTGATAAAACTTTTCGGACATCCCCAGCCATGCCCGCTGCGGGTCGTGGGCATCCAGTAACGGACCGCCGGGTTCCACGGAAAATTGAGTTCCTGATGTCCGCCATTCCCGTTGTAGTTGTGAATATTCAAGAGGTTCATGCGCATCTTGGCCATCTGATCTATGACGAACCGGTAATCCTCAAACGAATACACGGTGGCGGACTGGAAGAAATTCACCCATGGCAGAATGCCGCGCACCGACTGTTTTGGCTTCTTCCTTTCGTCCACTTGCGCCAATACCAGCGCGCTCTTGGTTTGTGGAATGACGTCACCCTCCAGAGCGAATCCTATATCATAGTGGTCTTGCAACAACCCGTAGACACCGTAGAGCGTGCCCGCACTGTCACTGCCCGCGATGGCGAGAATCTCCCTAGGGCCCTGCCCGCCTTGCCCCTGTGTGACAATTTTCCTGAGCACATACCCCTGCTCCCCCGGGTCGCTCGTGTCCACTGCAAGTGTTCCCGCGCTCACCCACTCGCTGATATGTCGGTTGGTGGACTTCTGCCCTATCAGGAATGAGTCTTTGTTCAGCGGCGCCTCATCCGTGCGAATCGGCAAAAGCTCACCAGTGCGCGCATACAGGTAGCGCTGCAATTCCGCTGCGGCATATTGCTCCAAAGCCGGGGCGGCGGCCCCGACCACGATCTGGGCGTCGCGTGCCACGGTGACGTTCACGAAATAGTCCGTGGCGGAGCCATCCTGGGCGGTAACTTTGCAGGTCACCGGGCGGGTGAAGTTATGGGTAGAGCCGGAAGGCGGGCTGCCCGTGGCGAATGGAGACACCGTGTACGTCGGCGCGAGCTTCTTCACATCCGTCCCATGCGGCACGGTCCAGACGATGTTGGTACCAGTAATGGTGGCATACGGGCCGAAGGTCAGCATCTCCTTGGCCGCACTCGCGGGAGACACGGTGACCGTCGCGACAAAATCGGTGCTGGTCTTGTCTGTGGCGGTGACGAGGTAATGCACCGGGCGGCTGAAGTCTTGTGCGGCACCGGAGGCGGGACTGGCTGAGGTCCCGTTGTGAGTATAGGTCGGCGCAAGCGCTGTCACGTCCGTCCCATGCGGCACGGTAATGGCGATATGGGTGCCGGAAATCGTGGCGGCACCGAGGGTTGGAAAAGCAAAGCTGAGCATCTGCGGCACGAAAAGACTCCCGGGAACCGTAATCGGTCGGTTCACAGAAAAGTCACCCGTTCTCTGGTTTAGGATATCGACGGTCACCATCTGGCCGACATACGGAAGCAATTCGGCGGCAGTGAACGTAACCTGTGCCCAGCTTGTGACAGCGGATTTCGTGAGCACGAAATTGCCGCTGCTAACATCGCGCAACGCAAGGCCCCCAAAGCCGACAGAGGACTTGGTGGCGGGCACCAACGAATCAGAGGCGGGCATGGTACCGCCAGCCATGAAGACACTGGATACGGTCAAATCACCCGACGCGTCGAGCGTGAACGCCGGCGAACGGAGCCACCGCGTTGCCGCACCCTCGCCGCCCGTTTCAAACCCACGCAAATCGCCATTAGCGTCGATTGAAATCAGGCTTTTGGCATCCGGCGCCAGATCGGTCCAAACCTTGCCGGTATGGGCACGTTCGTGCCATCCGTTGAGTGTCTGGGAGCGCTCGAAGTTGAGGGACGCCGCCTGGGCTGACATCAGGGCGGCGGCACAGAGGGTGGAGCGAATGAGCGATTTCATGTAAGGTTTCATAGCATATTTGGGGTTGGACTTTCTTTTATGAAAACCTGCCTGCCCATCGCGGCAACAAGGTATTTCGTGTTGTGTTGTGTTGTCATGTTCCAATAATCTCCATCATTGGTCTATTCGATAAAAGCGCCACGCGATGACCCGCGCCATTTCAAAGTTACTCTGCCATGATCCGCACGGGCCCGAGCAATCCGGATGGAGTGAGCGGCGAATCCTTAGTAAAGTAGTTCCACGGTGCAAAGCAATATCGCCCTGGGGAGGGCCGCGGTTTTCCAGTTAGAAACCAGTCTGGAAATTTTTCAAGGAATCTACCCGTTCCCTCCCACGGCCCCGGTTTCCACTGGCAGTCATCCGGTTCCTGTTCATCGCCGATCAAGCGGTTGGCCCACACGTTGGTCACCTCGATTTCCAACTGGTTTTTCATCCGCCACAATCGGCTAGGAATGACAATGCGCCAGGGGGCGCACCATATCACGCCGAGATCCTGACCATTCAGTTTGACCCGGGCAATATGGCGGACGCTCCCGAGGTCCAGAAACAGATCTTGGTTCATAAGGTCCGGTGTGCTGACAACGGTCTGACGATAAACCGCCGTTCCACTGAAGTATTTGATTCCGGGGGTCGGATTTTGGGTCCAATCGGTGAGAGTTGTGAAAGTAATGGGGTTCACGGGGCCTCCCCATTGCGGGTCGAATTGGACTTGCCAGGGTCCGGTCAGCTCGATCACGGGACGCAACGCCGGGAAATTCACGGCGGCAGTCGTGTCTTGCTCTTTGCGGGGTTTCCGGAATACCACAAAGAAACTTTGCGCGGGTTCGAACTGCATCGGAACCACGGTGGTTCCATGGGTCACTGTGTAATCAGGCAAATCACGCATCGTCGCAGTGACCGGGTCCCAGAGTTCGGGCTGTTTACCGATTACCGCAAAGGCACAAGTGGTCTGGCTGGCAATATGCCGGGTGTTGGCGACGAAGAAGATATCGGTCGTGCCATCGCTGCGGTGTGTGGCTGTGAGGTGATTGCTGGCGGGTTGTGTCTGAAAATCGCCTTTGAGGGAAGCGTATTCTCCCCATAGCAGGAGGGCCTGGCAACGATGCAAATAGGCGAAAAACGCCTTCCCTGGCTCCCACCAAGTCTGGGTACGGTCAAAGTGGGTTCCCCATTGTCCGTATGACTGACCTGGCTTGTACCGGTCGGACCAAGGCTGATGACAGAAGGCGGCCAACACCATCCGGTTGATACCAGCGCAGAACGCGGCATCACCGATTGGTTTGAGCCATTCCGGGGTTTCGGTATATTTGCTATCCTCGGGCCAGCCGGTATAGGCCTCCGCTTCGATCAGGTTCTGTTGGGTCTTGCGCAGTGCCGCAATGGTCGGCTCAACCTCAAAGGGCGTGTATTCTCCGGGTTTGTTGCCGGAA
>JAPLUI010000184.1:0-40552 GCA_026397725.1 Verrucomicrobiota bacterium
GGGTGGTGCGCGTGGTGTAGGCTGAGTTGCCGCGGTTGACCGAAGTGACGACCTCATACTCCTTGTTAGGATCCAGGCCGGTGAAACGCGCCTCCATATACGTGCCGTAGTAGGCGACGTTGTTGAAGAGCACCTTGCCATCGAACACGTTGTAGCAGTCGGTGCCCGCGTCGGGCATCGGACCGCCGCTACCGGCATAGCCGTTGAGGCCCGAGGCGGTAATGGTGAGGGTCACCGGCAGCGTGGTCCCGGTGGCGAAATCCTTGAGGAAACCCGAAGTGGTGGCATTCCCCCGATACAGGGTGGTGTTGGCGGGATTGCCGGCCGAATTATCCGTGCAGTCATTGTAGGCCGTGAAATCGGCCGAGGCATGCATCGCGGCGAGCGCGGTGAACGCGGTCAGCCCCTGAAGCAGCCAGCGCGAGGCCCGGCTGAGGTGAGGATTCATGGGTTGGTGGTTCGTGGGATGTGTTGGTTTCATGGTTCTTTTTTGTTGGTTGGGATTCATTCTGACGGTTTGTGGCGTGGGATGTTTGAGGTGAGGAGATGCGTGCGGATTGCTGGATTGGGGTTGGTTTGGGGTGAATGGAAATGACGAGACTGGGATTGCTAGGAAATTGCTTTTCACGGTTGGTGCGCATGAGGGGCTGAAGCGGGGTTCGGAGAGCGGGAGAAAAGGGGTTGGTCAGGCAACTCTACGAGCAGTGTCTCGCTACCGTCCTTGGCAAATTTCAAGATGGCCACATTCGACCTTATATTTGATTTCATTTTAGCCCTCCAATCCGCCCCAAGCGCCACACCATATAAGAATCCGCCTTCAGGTGTGAAGAGACGGAATACCGGCCGCGTGGGATGAGTGAAAATAGTGATCTCATCCTGCGGTGTCACCCTGAAGATTACCCCTTGACCATGTTCGCCGCCTTCATTCGTTGTTCCATAGAAGTTCCCGGCCTTGTCCTTGAGCTGCGGCCATAGATGCACATCTCGAGCTTCTACTCCAAAATCAAATGTCGCTAGCTGAGTCGAACGTTTTCCTTCCGCGACCGTGCGTTCATCCGCCGACAAGACAGCCGCCCATAGGCAGATGGGGGTCAGAATGCCGATGGCAATCGTTGTTGGGGTGAAGAGTTGCATGGCTTACTGCTAAGAATTTGCTCTTGTGGTGAGGCCGTTGAAAGAGCCGGTGGCCGGACCGGAGGGCGGGGAAATGGGGGTCATGGAACTGAATTGCGGACGGGGCGAAAGCCATAGGTGCCGGAGATGGTGCCGGGGTAATCGTCGAAGCGGCCGGCGCAGCGCGCATAGAACGAACTTCTGGCCCAGTCGCCACCACGGATGACTCGTTTTAGCCCCCAAGCAATTCCCTTCGGATCAACCTGCGGCACCGAAGTATAACTCCTAGGACAATCCCAACACCACTCACTCACGTTTCCCGTCATGTCGTGCAGCCCGTAACCGTTCGGAGCGAAACTCCCCACAGGGGAGGTGTAGGGGAAAACCCCGTCGTTATAGGTCGGATGATACCCCCGCGTCGAACTCACATCATAGCTTTGGTAACTGTTGCTGTGGTAGTTGGCTTGGCTATGACTAATGGTATCTCCCCAAGGAAAATTCCGCACCACGCCCCCACCCCGCGCTGCTTTCTCCCACTCGGCCTCCGTCGGCAGGCGGTATCCGTTAGCTGTCCAATCGCAAACCGGTGCATCGCTTACGCCAGTCCGGTACACCGCCCCGGAAAGCGTGTAACAGGGTGTCAACCCCTCCTTCTCGCTCCGGGCGTTACACCATTTCACCATCTCCCACCAGTAGATACCATGCACCGGGTGCGTGGATGCTTTGCCCTCTCCTACCGCCTGGTTCGCGTAACCGTTGACCACCGCCCAAGTCCGCACTTCGTCCCACAAAGCTTTCGTCACCTCGTAGTTTGCCATATAAAACGCACTTACATATACCGTATGCACCGGTGTTGCAATGCCTGTTTGGCCGATCTCGTAACTGCCCGCCGAGATCAGTGAGAAACCTGCTGGAGCAGGGGTGGCTTCGACAAGCGCGACACGGTAAAACCGCCGTTGACCCCCTAGGGTATATGGGGTGGAGATAAGAAGGTTGTCGCCATTCCCGCTACGCACCACACCCACATCCGTCCAAGTGCCTCCCGCCATGCTGTCGGAATACTGGAGTTGATAGTTGCGCCCTGATACCGACGGTTGCACGGTGAAAATCACATTGCCGCTAGAGATTTCCATTTTCGGGGCCACCAACTCACCGGGCGAGATTTCGGCATGTGCCGTTGAAACTGCGGCGAGCATGTTGGCAAGCAGGGCGAGGAAACGGGTATGCTTAACTGCTATTATTGCTAGGAAATTGCTTTTCACGATTGGTGCGGATTATTGCTAGGAAATTGCTTTTAACGGTTGGTGCGCATGAGGGGCTGAAGCGGGGTTCTGAGAGCGGGAGAAAAGGGGGTGCGGGGAAAGGAGGGGAGAGGAAAAGCTGAAAGCAGAAACAGAAAGCTGAAATGAGCCCCCTGAGCCCCCGGACGGACAGGTCGGAGGTAGGGATTTGGGCAGCAATGGTGTGCCAACGGCGGTCATAGCGGGATTGTGAGAAGCGCGATTGCACAGGTTTCCCCCTCCTTGGCAAGAAAAATCTGCAAGGGATTGCGATTTTTTGCCAAAGACGCCAGATTCAGTCGAAGCAGGGCACCAGGATGCGGCCGTCGCCCAGGTCCCAGACCTGTAGAATGAGATCCCGCCAGAGGGGGCGCATGGAGCGGGCGGTTCGGAACGGAGGCGGCGGGACGATCAGGACGGGGGCGGGCGACTGTCCCTCGGCCGGTGGATCGGTGGATGGATCTGGAGGGGGTGCCGGGACGATCCTGTCAGGAATGCGGGAGTTTTGGCCGCGCGTCTTGTTGGAATAGACCCCGTAGTAGCGGACGGTGTGCTTGGATTTCGGGGGGATATGGTCGACGAGAGCCGCGATGAAATCGGCGGCCTAGAAAATCTGGAAGTTGCGTTTGGTCGTGTGGTGGGGTTTGGAGCGGTAGATGACGGTCTGGGTTTCGGGTTTCCAGGTGATTTTCTGCAAGGAGAAGGGGGCGCGGAGGATATACTGGGCGAGCCGTTTGCGTCCGTCGGTGTGGTGTGCGGGCACGGGGCGTTTGCCGCCGTCCACATTGAAGCCGGAATGCTGCCAGGAGAGGAGGTCGGCGAGCTTGCCGGTGCTGATGAGTTTGGCCTCGCGCAGGGCGTGGAGGAAACGGTGGCGGAAGAGTTCGGCCATCGGGGCGTAGCTTTCCGCGGGCATGCAGTGGAAGCGGCCGTCAGGGGTGAAGAGGCCGTCGGCGGCGAGGAGGTGGAGGTGGGGGTGGAAGAACAGGAAGTCGCCAAAAGTGTGGACGGCGGCGATGGCGCCAATGCGGCCGTCGGGGAGGTCGAGGCGGGCTCGGAAGGAATCGCGGAGGGTTTCGGTAGCGGTCTGGAAGAGGAGGTGGAGCAGATCGCGGCGTTTGCGGAAGATACCGCGCAGGACGCGGGGGATGGTGAAGACGAACTGGCGGTGGGGGACTTCGTGGCAGACGGAGGTGGCGATCCAGGCGGCGGTTTGGCGGACGCGGCGCTGGTGGCAGGCGGGACAGAAGTGGCGGCCCTTGCAGGTGAAGGCTAGGAGCTGCTCCTCCCCGCAATCCGGGCAGCGGAGGCGGAGGAAGCCGGAAGCGAGGTCGCCGCAGCGGAGAAAATTGAGAACCACGGCGAAGGCGTTGGCGCGGAGCGGACCCATCGCGGCGCGGTGGACCTTTTCATAGGTGGCGACGAAGGTGTCCCAGGCGGCGGTGACGATTTGCCCGAGCGGAGAGGCGCGGGGGCGGCGAGGATGGTAGATGGCGGGCATAAATGTTCAAAAGAACATTTACAGGAGAAATTTCAAAAATATTTCCAGGACCCGTCACAGTTGGCCGCTTGCTGCCACTGGCCGATTGCAGCAACTTCCGGCACGAAGCGGCTGACTGATGACCGAAAACCACTAGATTTCTAACAGAAATGGCGACAAAGTCCTCGGGTCCCCCCACCCCCATCCAAATCATGTGAAAGGTGTTTTTTCAGCTTTACACTTTCTTCACGTCGAAACCTGCTAGAAAACGGGCGATTTCCGAGGGGGTGATCCGGGCCGCATCGATACAGCCATAAGGGCTAGAGGCGTTTCAGGCACGTCGGCCGGATGGGGTTTTGGCGATCTAACAGAGGTATGAAGTTAGTAAAGCAAACCCCCGAAAAGTGTAAAGCGGCGGCGATATCTCACGAGACGCAAGACTTGAAGACGCAAGACGAGGGAATCGCGATGATATCTCTTTCCCCATGGCCCAAGGAAGATGCGCGCTGGTGAAAACGCCCGCAGGCCGGGGAAGCAGGCCGTCCGTCAGGTAGCGGCACCGGGTGATGGGAGTTCACGGCGCGAGACGCGCCGTCCACGGCCTGCGGCGGGACGCCGCAGCCACGGCCCCCAGACCGAGAATAACCGCCCCAGCCATACGGCGATTGTGGATAGTGGATAGTGGATAGTGGATAGTGGATAGTGGATAGTGAATTGCAGCTGAAGAGAGCGCTCTTTCATCCACGATCTTGGATCCTCGATCCGCTATCCCAAGACGTGGCGGCTGCCAGCATGTCCATGACTGAGTGATTCCGGCTGGTGCCGACGTTCAGGACGGCAGCGCCGGGGCCCTGCCACCGGTGGGCCAGTTCAACCGCCCGGGCGACGTCGGCAACGTGGGTGAGGTCGCGGCGCGGGCTGCAGTCGCCGTTGATGATGATCGGTTGGCCCGCCTCAATCCTGCGGCGGGTAGGGTCGGACGGCCTCGGCCGACCCAGGCTGCCCCTGAGGGTGAGAGGTCATTGGCTGGTCATGCACAGTGCCATCGCACCGCCCATTCGGGCGGACCAGTGGGCGTGCCCGGCGGTCACGCCCCGGTGCCGGGTGCTGGCCTCTGACCCTAGCGCTTGGCGGCTTTGGCATTTTTGGGGTCGGTCTTGCTGACGGTCACGATGACGTCATTGGCCTGCTGCGGGCCGGGGGTGCTGCGGCCGTCGGCAACATAACTGTCTAACAGTTTGGTGAGGCGGGCGACGACCTCGGGGTGTTGTGCCTGGACGTTGCGGGTCTCGGCGAGGTCGATGCTGACGTCGTAGAGTTGGATGGCTGGGAGGCCTTGCTTGGCGGCGTCGGCGTCGCCGGGCTTGCCCCAACCACCGGAGCCGGGGCAGAGTTCGAGTTTCCACTGGCCCTGTCGGATGGCGAACCTGCCGTTGATGGAATGATGGATCACGGCCTCGCGCAGCGGCGTGGTGGCCGTGCCTAACAAGGCTGACAGGATGCTGACGCTGTCCTCGGCGGCGGTGGCGGGGAGTTTGGCGCCGAGGATTTCCGCGCAGGTGGCCATGAGGTCGGTGTGGCAGATGAGTTGGGTGCTGTGCGAGGCGGCCTTCACCTTGCCCGGCCAGCGCACGAAAAATGGCACGCGATGCCCGCCATCCCAGATGTCGGCTTTGTAGCCGCGATACTGCGCGCTGGCGAAGTGGCCCTGCTGTTCGAGTTGGTCAGTGCCGGCGGCAGGCGAACAACCGTTGTCACTGGTGAAGATGACCAGCGTGTTGTCGGTTAGGCCGTGTTGGTCCAGGGCGGCGAGCACCGCGCCGACCACCGCATCGGTCTGCATCACGAAGTCGCCATAGTCGCCGAGCCCGCTCTGGCCCTGCCATTCGGGGGTGGGCACGATCGGCGCGTGTGGTGAAGTGAGCGGCAGATAGAGGAAGAACGGCTTGCCCGCCTTGGCGGCGGCGGCGTGCTGCGCGACATAGGTCACCGCCCGCTGGCCGAGCCGCGGCAGCATGGCGATGGGTTTGATGGTTTCGATGACCCGGTCATTTTCCATCAGGCCGGACATGGTGCGGGCGTTCGAGCAACCCCAGAAGTAATCGAAGCCGCGGGTGATGGGTCCGTCGATGATGCGCGAACCCACCGGCAGCCCGAGCCCGCCCGGCTCGCGCTTGGCTCCGGTCGCGCGTTTCAGGGCTTTTCTATCCAGCGCCTTGGTGCCTTGCGGCAACTCGGAGCCGAATCCGAGGTGCCACTTGCCAAGCGCGGCGGTGACATAACCTTGTTGCTTGAGCATGGCCGGCACGGTGAGGCGCCCGGCAGCGATGAGCGGCGGATCGTCGCTGCCATCCAGCACGCCGCGCTGCAACACGGTGCGCCAAGCATAACGCCCGGTGAGCAGGCCGTAGCGCGTGGGTGTGCAGACCGACGAGCCGCCGTGCGCATCGGTGAAGGTCATGCCTTGCGACGCCAGCCCGTCGAGGTACGGCGTCTTGATCTTGCCGCGCTGCGGATTGAGGCACTGGACATCGCCATAGCCGAGGTCGTCGGCAAGGATATAGACGATGTTAGGCTTGGCGGGCACCTCGGCGGCGTGGAGCGCGGCCAGTGGGGTCAGCAGCAGGGTGGTGGTGAGGAGGAGGTGTTTCATGGGGTTTTCTGCTTGGATTTTTTCCGTGCCGCGCGCTCCATCAACTTGGGCGCGGGAAACCCGTGTTGGCGGATGCGGGTGCCGACGTCGCGCAAGGTGGCAACATCGCTTGGATGGATGGAGCCGTCCGGCAAGGGTCCGGTGTTGATCGTTAGATTGGCCTGTTGGGCGAACGCGTCGGCCAGCACGGCGAGCACCTGTTCGGCATTGAGGTGTTCGCAACCGTCGAGATAGATCCATGATGGCGGCGCGGTCTGCAGGTTGGTGCAGATGTCGCCGCGCTTGCCGGCGTTGAGCGCCCAGGCCTTGGCCGCAATGGGGCCGGCTTTCACCTGCATCCGGCCCTCCGGGGCCACGAAGTCCTCGGTGCCGGTGCCCTGCTTGAACGAGATCAGGCACTGCGGCTGGAGTGAGCGGATGAACGCGTAGAGTTCGTTGAGGCGGCCATACGCTTGTGGTTCCTCGTAGTAAGAGCCGATGCCATCCAGCCAGATGCCGGCGAGCGGACCGTATTGGGTGAGCAGTTCGCGGAGCACCGTGCGGTTTCTATCAAACGTCTCCGGTGGTGCGGTGCGGGCCACCTCGGGCGGGCAGTAGAGAAAGAGTCCCAGCCCCTTGCGCTGACATTGCGCGGCGAGTTCGGCCACCAGGTCGCGCTGTGCCGGCGAGTTCAGGCTGGTGAAGTCCGACACCGTGGTGCGAAACATATACATGTCGCCCAGATGCCGCGTGGTGAAATTGACATATCTCATCTCCGCCGCGAGCGCCAGATCCGTGATGAAATCCGCGTCGAACTTCTCCGCCGTGAAGCGCTCCTTGAGTCTGGCATACTCTGCAGGCGTGCCTTGCTTGAGTTTCTTCCACTCCGCGCCGGAGGCCGCCTTCGTTTTCGCCGATTGTTGTGCGGTGAGCCCCCGCAAACTCGCCAGCGCATAGTGGACGAACAAGCCCCACTTGGCATGGCGATGCCACTCGACGGCAGCCGCCCGCGGATCCTTGCGATATTGCTCCTCGTAGCCCTTCAGGAAGGAAGGAACTGCGGCGGGCGGAGCCTCCGTGGCTGCTTGGGGTGCCGCCGCCGCCCGCCCGGGCCGCACCGCCAGCGCCACGCCGGAAACCGCCGCCGCGCCCAGCGTCTTGAGAAACTGCTGGCGGGTTTGAAGCCCGGGGGCGCTGCCGCCGAGTGAGAGGGGGATTCGCATGGGGTCTATCATAGCGTGGCAGGCCTTGTGGTGAGGGTGAAACCGTGGAATGGCAGATAGGTTGCGCGGGGGACTTCGTGCGCCCCGGTGGGGCATACGCGTCAAGTTAAGCGTTCCGAGGGCCGCTTTCTTCAAGGCCAAAGGCCTGAACTACGATAGCCCAAGGGCATCACCCTGGGTTCCGGGTTTCCAACAAAGATCCAGAGCCCTGAAGGGGCGAACCAACGAATGGCCGATGGATGAGGCCGCCCTTTCAGGGTTCCAGATCGCGTGAATTCGTTGTCCCAGGGCGCGGCCCCATATGCGCTAACTTATGGCCGGAAGATCGGGACTTGGCAGGGACGCACCTCCGGGGCGTCCGGCGGGGGCAAGGCCGCCACTGGAATCCCCCCCGCCCCCACCCCTCCCAGCCGGTTTGCGGTAACACGATCTAGCAAAGCCACCGTCGCCCTGCCCCCGCCGGACCTTTCGGAGAAAGGTCCCTGCCCGCCTCGTTTCAATGAAAGACCGCGCCCGCCATCCCGTAGCGGTCAGGAACCATGGCAATTGATGACAAAGCGGCAGTCGAGAAACTGCATTCGGTGTATGGCAGGCTGAAAGAGGAAATCGGCCAGGTGATCGTCGGTCAACAAGCGGTTATCGAACAAGTGCTGATGGCGGTGTTTTGCCGCGGCCACGCCTTGCTCGTCGGAGTGCCGGGCCTGGCCAAGACCATGCTGGTCTCGACGCTGGCACAGGCGCTGGACCTGAGTTTCCGGCGGATTCAGTTCACGCCCGACCTGATGCCGGCGGACATCACCGGCACGGATGTGTTAGAGGTGGATCCGGAAACCGGCCGGCGCGGGTTCCGCTTCGTGCCAGGGCCGGTGTTTGCCAACATGATTCTCGCGGATGAAATCAACCGCACCCCGCCGAAGACCCAGGCCGCCCTGTTAGAGGCGATGCAGGAACGGCAGGTGACCGTCGGCACGCGCACGATGCCCCTGCCGGTCCCGTTTTTCGTGCTCGCCACCCAGAACCCGATCGAACAGGAAGGCACCTATCCGTTGCCGGAAGCCCAGCTCGACCGCTTCCTGTTCAACATCACCGTCGATTACCCGAGCGAAACCGAAGAGCGCGAGATCATCCGGCGGGTCACCGGCCCGGCCGCGGCAAGCGTCTCGCCGTCGATGAACGCGCAGGACATCCTGCAGTTCCAGGAGATCGTCAGACGCGCGCCGGTGGGTGACCATGTGATCGACTTCGCCGCCGCGCTCGCCCGCGCCACCCGCCCGAAGGAACCGGCGGCCCCCGATTTCGTCCGCGACATGGTCGCCTGGGGGGCCGGCCCGCGAGCCGGGATCGGCCTGATCTCCGCCGCCAAGGCCCACGCCGTGTTGCGCGGCCGGTTCCATGCCACCACGCGTGACGTCGTGGCGGTGGCGGAGCCGGTGCTCCGGCACCGGGTTCTAACCACCTTCAATGCCGAGGCCGCCGGGGTGACCAGCGACGAGATCATCCGCCGCCTGCTGACCAAACTGGCACCACGCGAAGACCTCAAGGTGTGAGCCGCTGGCGCGGCGATAGTGGATGGCAGATGGTGGATGGTAGATAGTAGATAGTAGATAGTAGATAGTAGATAGTAGATAGTAGATAGTAGATAGTAGATAGTAGATAGTAGATAGTAGATAGTAGATAGTAGATAGTAGATAGTAGATAGTAGAAGTAGATAGTAGATAGTAGATACAAGATAGAAGCCGCCATCCGCGATCCA
Source organism: Verrucomicrobiota bacterium (assembly GCA_026397725.1). GTDB lineage: Bacteria > Verrucomicrobiota > Verrucomicrobiia > Verrucomicrobiales > Akkermansiaceae > Luteolibacter. The sequence goes on from JAPLUI010000184.1 coordinate 9,482, forward strand.
CCATTCACGATCTCCCCATGTCCTCACCTTTGCAACTTCCCGCGTGCCTGCGCCTCCTGCCCGAGGAGACGATGGGGGTGATGCGGCGCCTCGAGTGGCTGGCCCGCCGCCGGATGCAGGGTACTCTAACCGGCAAGCACACCAGCCCGGACAAGGGTGTCTCGGTGGAGTTTGCGGAGCACCGGCCCTACGCGCCCGGCGACGACCCGCGAACCCTGGATTGGCGGGTGATCGCCCGCAGCGACCGCAACGTGGTGCGCCAGTACATCGAGGAAACCAACCTGCGCACGACCCTCGCCGTCGATGTCAGCGGCTCGATGGCCTACACCGGGCAGAGCGCCGCCACGCTGGATGGCCAGGTTTTGTCGAAGCTCGCCTATGCCAAATACCTCGCCGCCGCGCTTGCCTATCTGTTTATCAAGCAGGGCGATGCCGCCGGCCTGGTCACCTTCGACCGCCAGCCGCTCGACTTCGTCCGCGCCGCGAGCCGGCCGAGCCAGGTCCGCCGCATCCTCGAAGTGTTAGACCGCGCCAAACCCGGTGCCGATACCGATGCCGCCGCGGTGCTCCACGACGTGGCCGAGCGGATCCCCAAGCGCGGGGTGGTGATGCTCATCAGCGACTTGTTCGACGATCCGACGCGGATCGTCGCCGCGCTGCATCATTTTGATTTCCGCCAGCACGAACTGGTCATCTTCCACCTGATGGCCGAGGAGGAACTGAGTTTCCCCTTCACCGGCTACCAACAATTCCGCGACCTCGAGCACACCGTGCCGACGTTGCGGATCGATCCGCAAGCGGTGCGGGCCAGTTACCTGGAACGGGTCGGCAAGTTTGTGCGCATGATTGAAGCCGCCTGTGGCAACCTGCGTGCCGACTATGTGCCGGTGAACACCCGGCACCCGCTCCGCCAAACCCTGCTGCGATACCTCGGCCACCGCATGCATGCCAAACGAGGCCGTTAGACCATGCTGTTTCTCAATCCATGGCTGTTGCTGGCGCTCACCGGGGTTTCAATCCCGGTGATCCTGCATCTCGTGCGCCGCCAGGCCGCCAAGCCGGTCGAGTGGGGGGCCATGCGCTTTCTGATGGACACCCTCTCGGAACGCCGACGGCGCATGGAATGGGAGGACCTGCTGCTGATGGCCGCACGCTGCCTCTTGCTCGCGCTCGCCGCACTCGCCGTCGCCCGCCCCTTCGTGCCGCCGGATGCCGCGATCCCGTGGTCCTGCGTGCTGCCGGTCATGTTGGCAGGCGTGGCTCTGTTAGGTAGCTCGTTCGTCCTCGCCACCGCCCGCAGGCGCCGGCTGGTCCGGGCGGCGGCGCTGGCCTTGTTCGCCCTCGCCGTCGGCATAGTGCTCAACGAACACCGCTTCAACCTCCTGCGCTTTGAAACCAGCGGCCGCCGCGAGGTCGCGTTGATCATCGACGCTTCCACCTCAATGACCCGCCGCGCGGGAACGCGCACGCTGTTTGACGAGGCGCTGGACGAAGCCCGCCGCATCGTCAAGGACGCCCCGCGCGGCACCTCCTTCGCCGTGATCCTCGGCGGACCCTCGCCGCAAGCCCTGTCTAACACCCCGGTTTCCCACCGCGCTGATGTCCTCGCCCAACTCGACGGTCTGCAAGTGATCGGCGGCACCTTTCGCGCCCACGAGGCGCTCAGCATGGCCACCCTGGTGCTGGCCGAGGGTGAGCGACCTAACAAGGACATCATCGTCCTAACCGATTCGCAACGGCACGGCTGGCGGCTCGACAACGCCGGCGCGTGGCAGGCCTTGGAGGCGGCCTGGAAATCCCTGCCTGCCAAGCCCCGGCTGTTGCTGCGAGGTTTTCCGCAAGCCCCCACGCTGCGCAATGCCGGCCTCGCCTCGATCCGCACCGCCCGCGACCTGACCGGCACCGACCGCCCGTGCCTGTTGCGCACGGAAATCGTGAACACCGGCACCCAGGCGGTCACGCCCGGCGAGTTGTTGATAGAAATCAATGGCAAACAAGTCGCCCGCGAGGCGCTCGGCCTGCTCATTCCCGGCCAAACGCAAACCATCGAAACCCGCCACCGGTTCACCGCGCCGGGCCCGCAGGTGGTCACCGCCCGCCTAACAGGGCACGACGAGATCCCCGGTGACGACCGCGCCGAGCAGGTGGTGATGGTGCGCAAGGCGTTGCGGGTGGTGCTGGTCGATGGCAACCCGGCCGGCAGTTTCTTCGAGCGTGCCGCCGGGCACACGGCGCTCGCCCTGGCCCCGGCCACCGCGCTGCTCGGCGGTGGCCAGGCGGGTGGGGATTTCCTGATGGACCCCGTCGTGGTTCCCGCGCCGGACATCACCGCCGCAGCACTCGCCGAGGCCGAGGTCGTGGTGCTGGCCGACGTCGCACGCTTGCCGGCCGCGATGGCGGCGGCGGTGGCCGACCGCACCGCCGCAGGGGCCGGCTTGCTGGTGATAGCGGGGCCGCGGGCGGAGTCGGCGTTTTACAATGCCTGGGATGGACCGGACGGGCCGCTGCTGCCACTCTCACTCGGGGCCGAAGCCACCGATCCAACCGGCATCTCGCCGAGTGCGGTCACCTTCCGTCACGAAGCGCTCGCGTGGGCGAGCGACGCCCGGCGCTCCGACCTCGGCGGGGCGGTGCTCCGGCGCTGGCGCAAGTCCACCCTGTTGCCGGACACGGGCACCCTGGCCGCCGCGTTTGGCAACGGCGATCCGTTCCTCGCCACCCGCGGCTACGGGCGTGGGCGTTGCGTCGTGGCCACCTGCGCCTTCGATGCCCGTGCCGGCAACCTGCCCAGCCGCACCGCCTTCGTCCCGCTCGTCCACGAACTCGTCGCCTGGGCCGCCGGCGGCGGCGTCAACTGGAACCTCGACCCCGCCTGGAGCCCGTCGGTCGTGCTGGACTCCCGCTCGTCCGGCGGACTCAGCGCCCGCTACTCCCGCCGTGGCGAAACCCGCGAGCGTCCGTTGTTAGAGCGGATCGATCCGGCGATCGATTTCAACTGGGGCGAGCAGGCGCCTGACCGCAAGCTGCCTAACGACAACTTCGTCGTCCAGTGGCGGGCCACCCTGCTGCCGCAGATTTCCGGTGAATACCGGCTCGAGGCGGAGGTGGACGATAGCCTCATCGTCAAGCTGGCCGGCAAGACGGTCCTGGCACAAACGGCCCGCGAGTCACCGCAAGGCGGCCGGGTGCGCCTTGAAGCCGGCCAGCCGGTCCCGTTTGAGGCACGCTACGAGGAAACCGGCGGCCTGGCGTTCGTCCGCCTGTTCTGGATCCCGCCCGGCGGCACCCGCCAACTCATCCCCGCCTCCGCCTGGATCCCCGCCGACGAGGAAAAACCGCCCACTTATGACACCACCGACCCGCGCGGCCACCCCCGCAAGGCGAGCATCCTGTTAGGCCGCCGCGGTCGCGAACTCCGCATCGAAGGCCCGGCCGTGCCCGGCCTCTATCAGGTCAAACTGCCGCCCGATCTCCGCGCGTCGATTACCGGCAATCCCGGCAGCGACCCGCTGCCGGTCGTGGTGCGCGGCGACATCGCCGAGAGCCGCCTCGATGCCCTAACCGAAGCCGATCTCGCGCAACTGCGGTCTCGCATCGATGTGATCCAGCTCGAAACCACCGCCGACGTCCTGACGGTGCTCTCCGGCCGCGGTTTCGGGCGCGAGATCACCCGCACCGTGGCCATCGCCGCCGTGCTGCTGCTGCTGTTAGAAGCCGTCCTCGCCCGGTGGGTCTCGCGCTCGCGGCGGGTCGGCGATGTGGTCCGGGTCGAATTCGGTGAGGCCGCGCCAGACATGTTAGAGAAAGGAGCCTGGCGATGACTCCACGCGCATGGTGGACCAGTCTGGTGCGGGTCGTGGTGGTGACCGCGGCGCTGTGGTTGCTGGTGGCCGGGCTCGGTCGCATCGTCCGCATGGGGTCCGGCTGGCCACCGGGTGCCGTCGCCGGCGGCTGCGCCATGGCCGCCGAGTTGTGCGTGCTCATCTATCGTTACGAAGCCCGCAATCTCGGCCGCCGCCGCGCCCGGCAACTCGTCGCGTTGCGCCTCGCCGCGCTGGCCTTGCTCGCCTGGATCCTCATCGAGCCCACGTTGGTTCGCGCCGTGAAACGCCGCCTCGACCGCCAGGTCGCGGTGCTCTGGGATCACTCCGCGTCAATGGATCTAACCGACGACGGGGCCACCCGCTCGCGTGCCACCCTCGCCCGCGAGGCGGTCGCGCAATCGGGCATCCTCAAACAACTCGGCGCACAAGCCCGCCTCCACGAAATCCGTTTTGCCCGCAGCCCGGAGACCGACGGCAGCCCCCCCGCCGTCGGCTGGAATCAGGGCACCGACATCGCCGCGGCCCTCGACACCGTGTTAGAGCAAATCCCGCCCGACGAACTGGCCGGGGCGCTCGTTCTAACCGACGGGCGCCACAACCGTCCGGCGCGGGTCGAGGACAGCGCCCGCCGCTTCGGCATCCTCGACGCCCCGCTGGGCATCGTGGCCGTCGGCAGCCCGGAGCCGCCGCGCGATGCCGCCGTGCTCGCCGTGCGGTCGCCCGATGCGATTCACCTGGGCGACCGCCTGCGGGTTGCCGCAGACCTGAAGTTCGACGGCTACCAGGGCCAGCAGGTGAAGGTGCGCCTCACCTGCGGCGGGCAATTGCTAGAGGAGCGGCAAATTGCCGTCCCGCAGGACCACCACCGCGAGGAGGTCAAGTTCGTCCACCTCCCGGTCAAAGGCGGCACCGGTGTCTATCAGATCGAGATTCCCGCCCTTGAAGGCGAGCGGTTTGCCGATAACAACACCTGGTCCTTCGAGACCTCGATCACCGAAGCCCGCACCAACGTGCTGCTCGTCGATGCCTATCCGCGCTGGGAATTCCGCTACCTGCGCAACCTGTTCTACGGCCGCGACAAGTCGGTCCACCTGCAATGGCTGCTGCTCCACCCCGATCAGGTGGAGGAGCAACCCGTGCCGGACGTCGCCGCCTCGGCCGCACGACCCTTCGGCCAGGCGGCCGCCACCCGCCTGCCGGAGAACGCCGCCGAATGGCGCAAGTTCGACGTCATCATCCTCGGCGACCTGCCGCCCGAGGCGATCACCGACTATACCTGGTCGATCATTTCCCGCTGTGTCAATGAACGGGGCGCGTTGTTGGTTTTCGTCGCCGGGCCTAACCACATGCCGCACGCGCTGGAGGCCAAGGCGGCCCGCGAGCTGCTGCCGCTCGATCCCGGGTGGGGTCACCACACCCTGTTCGGCACGACCGGCACGCCATTCCGGTTTTCCCTAACCACGGAAGGCCGCCACCACCCGGTGACGCTCCATGCCACCGGCGCCCTTGCCAACGAACAAGTCTGGGCCGCCTTCCCCACCCTGCAGTGGCGCCACCCGGTGGTCAGCGTCAAGGACGGCGCCGAAATCCTCCTGACCGCCGCCGATGACTCCAGCGCCAGCATCATCCCCGACGCGTCCGCCGGGCTGAGCGCGGCGCTCGATGATCTCGCCCGTCGGCGCGAAAACGAGGCCAAGCAGGCCTTGTTGGTCACCCGCCAGACCGGCCACGGCAAGGTGGCCGCCGTTCTAACCGACCGGACCTGGCGGCTGCGCGAGGGTGCCGGGGACATCCACCACCACCGCTTCTGGAGCAACCTGGTGCGCTGGGGTGCCGGGCCTTTGCTGCGGGCCGGTTCCGACCAGGTGGCGCTGGGCACCGACCAACTCACCTACACCGCCGACGATTCCATCACCATCACCGCCCGCCTCCGCGACGCCAAACTCAATCCGGTGGCCGATCCGTCGCTGCAAGCGGAGATCCTGCGCGATGGCAAGGTCGTCGCCACGGTGCCGCTCGCCGCGCTCGAAGGTACCAACGGTCTCCACGAGGGCAAGGCCGCAGCCATCCGCACTCCCGGCCTGCATACCGTGCGCATGGTCGGCAAACAGGCCGCCAGTTTGTTAGCCGCCGAGGGCAAGAATTCCCTGGCCACCAGCTTCCGGGTGGTCGGTGCCCGCGGGCCGGTCGAATTGGCCGACACCACCCTCGACCGCCCGCTGCTAGAGGATGCGGCCACCGCCTCCGGCGGCAAGGTGGTGGTCCCGGCGGACATCGCTTCACTGCTGCCCCTGTTCGTCACCGAGGGGGCGGACCGCAAGGAGATCCGCGAAACTCCACTGTGGGACAACGCCCTGGTTTTCGCCTTGCTTGCCGTCGTTCTCACTGTAGAGTGGTGGTTGCGGCGCAATGTCGGTCTTCCCTAACGCAATTCAACCCGCCTCGGACCATGGCCTCCAACCCTCCCCTCGCCCCGCGCCTCGAACCCGTGCTGCGCCGCTTGCGCCAACGGGTCCGCCGCGTGTTCGCCACCCGCGGGGCCCTGATCACCGTCGTCACCGCCCTCGCCGGTCTGCTGGCACTCGTCGCCATCGATCTGGTCTTCGCCCCGCTGCCCGCATTCGTCCGCTGGATGTGCCCACTCGGCTGGCTTGCGGCGGTATGCACCGTTGCCGTGCTCTGTTGGTGGTGGCCGCTGCGCCAACCGCTGGAACTCGTCCGCATCGCCCGCTGGTTGGAAATCCACCACCCCGAACTCGATGAACGCGTCAGCACCGTGCTCGAGGTTGCCGGGCACGGCGACAGCGGGATGTCGGTTCAATTGTTAGAAGAACTGGCCAAGGAAGCGGCTTGCGGTCTCTGCCAGATCGACCCGCAGGTGGAGGTGAGCACCCGCCGGGCCCGCCACTGGTTGTGGCCGGCCGCCGCCTTGTTCGCGGTGTGGGGCGGGTTGTTCGCCTTGTGGCCGGCCCCGACCGCCCGGCATGTGGTGCGCGTGCTGGTGCCGACTTCGCACCTCGGCAACGCCGCCGCTCGCATCATCGTCGCGCCAGGCTCGGTCGAGTTGCTAGAAGGCGACGCCCTCCAGATCAGTGCCCGCCACTCGGCCGGACCGCAGCAGGCGCTCGAACTCGTCCTGCACCTGGCCGACGGCACCTCGCCGGTGATGCCGATGGAACCCGGCGACGGCGGCAGCTCGCTCTATCAACTTGGCCGCGCCGAACGCAGCTTCGAGTATGAAGTCCGCTGCGGTCGCGAGACCAGCGACCGCTTTCGCGTCACGGTCTGGCCGCAACCGCGCCTTTCCGACCTGCGGGTTAAGCTGGAGTTTCCGGCCTACACCGGCTGGGCCGCCCGCGAGCAGGCCCTCGGTGACGGCCTCGCCGCCATCATCGGCACCAAGGTTGAGTTGCATGCCAAGCTCAACACGCCGGTCGAGGCCGTGCGTCTGGAAATCGATGAGCAAAGCGCGGGCGGCGCCAGCATGGAGCACGCGGCGGACGGTGACACCGTGGCCTCGCGTTGGACGCTGGAAAAGGTCGGCCACAGCGCCGGGCGCGTGGTGCTCAAACACCGGCTCAAACGCGAGTTCGAGGCCGCCAGGTTTACCCTCGACATCCGCCCCGACACGCCGCCGGAGGTGACCTGGCGCAGCCCTATCAAACAGGAACTCCGCCTGCGAACGGATGAATGGCTAGAAATGGGTTACGACATCACCGACGATGTCGGGCTCGGCATGGTGCAACTGGAAGTCCAGCCGGAACCGGGCGAAGCCGCCCGCCTGCCGGTCGAGGCCCCGCCGCGCATCGGCAGCACGGAGCCAGCGCTCTGGCGTGGCCGCCTCCGGCAAGCACTCGGTGGCTTGGCGAGCCGTTGGCCGCAAGCACGCGTTTTCAAACTCCGCCTCCGGGCCGAGGACACCCGTCCCGCCGACCTCGGTGGCCCCGGCGTCGGCACCAGCGAGTGGATGACCGTCCGCCTCGACGACGGCGCCCAGTCCCAGGCCCGCCAGGAACTGGCCGCCACCCACTCGGATGCCCGCGAAACCATCGAGAAGACGCGGCAACTGGTCCAACAAGCCCGCGAAAAGATCGATCGCCGCCGCCAGGACCTGCAAGCCGAGAAACTCCCCGAAGACGCCCGCAAAGACCTCGGCCAAGCTCGCGAACAACTCGCCGAGGCCCACGAGAAACTCGACCAACTCGCCGAGCGCATGGCGGAATCCGTCCTCGCCGCCATGGTGCCGACGGTGAAGCAGGCGGCGGAAACGGTCGCACAGGCGCGACAACAGTTGGAGAACGCGCCGCTGCAGGACACTCCGCATGAGCGCGACCAAAGCGCTGCCACCGCCCGCGAGACCGCCGTCAAAGCGGAACGGCAATTGGAACAACTGCGCGATGACATCCAGCGCCGCGAGCCGCAGATGCAGGACTACGCCAAACTCAAGGAACTCGAACAACAACAGCGCGAACTCGCCCGCCAGGCGGCCCAGGCCCTCGCCCAAAACCCGCCATCTCCGACGCAACCGAACAAGCCGTCCGAGCCCTGGCAGCAAGACCAGGATCGCGTCGCGGAAGCCCTCCGGCAGGAAGCCCGGCAACAACCGCGTGCCCAGGCCGCCGCTCTCGAACAACAAGCACAGGAGGCCAAGCAACTCGCCGCCGATGCCCGCGAACAAGCCGCCGGTCAGGAGGCCCTCAAACAGCTCGCCCAACAACAAACGCCCCCCCAAGACCCGCCCCAGGCAAAGCCGGATCCCGCCGCCGCCAAGCAAACACTTCACGACCAACTCGCCAAGGAACAGGCGGACATCGCCCGCGAAGCCCAACAACAACTCGCCGCCGCCCGCCAGCGCCAGGACCACCCCACCGCCAACGCCCTGCCCGAAGCCGTAGAGTCAGCCGAAACCGCCAGCCAGGCCCTCGCCCAACAAAACGACCAAGCCGCCGCCCAAGCCGCCAAACAAGCCGCCTCCCAACTCACCGAAGCCGCCACAACCGCCGCCATCCCACCCAGCCCACCCAGTCCGACCAGTCCGACCAGTCCGACCAGTCCGACCGATCCGACCGATCCTAACACCCCGGCCAGCCCGGCCGCTTCCGCTCCCTCCGCAGCCGCCGAACTCTCAGCCCTCGCGAAGCGCGAGCAGCAAGTCTCGGCAGCCCTCTCCGCCCTCGCGCAGGGAGACCCAGCGGCAGCCACCGCCGAACTCGCCGAACTCCGCGCGGAACAAACCGCCGCACTCGCCGAGGAAATCCGCGAAGCCCCGCAAGTGAACGGTCCCTCCGGCCCCATGCAGCAAGCGGCACAAGCGTCAGCACAAGCCGCCTCCCAAGCACAGCAAGCCACCCAGGCCAACTCCCAGGGCAAGCCTGCCCAAGCCTCCGGCAGCCACGGCCAGGCCGCCGAACAACTCCAACAAGCCGCCGCCCAACTCGACCAGGCCGCCGCCGAATTCACCCAACAAGCCGCGCAGGCCGCCGGCCAGAAGGCCAACGACCAGCAAGCCCCAATCCCCGCCAAACCTCTGGCCGACGCCTTCCAACAAGCATCCGAAGCCGCCGATGCCAACAGCCAGTCCGCCGCAGCCAGCCACGCCCAGACCGCGGCCGCGGCCCTCACTCAAGCCGCTGCCGACACGCTGCGCGCCATGCAAGGCCAAGCGCCATCCCAACAGCCGGGCAAACCGGGGAAGCCCGGCCAGCAAGCGGCCAAAAACGACCCGCCGCAACCCGGCACCCAGCCCGGCGAATCCGCGCTCCGCAGCCCTCAACCCGAACCCGGCGTCCCACCGGAACTCGCCAAATTCGGAGTGTCCACCGCCGATTGGGAAAAAATCAAAGCCTCGCTCAAATCCGACGTCGGCGGTTCCTCCGCCATCGCCCTGCCCGAGGAATACCGCGACCTCGTCCGGCGCTACTTCGAGGAAATGTCCAAAGCCAGCAATCCATGATGCCCGCATTTCTAACAGCTCGTCTCCGAAATGGCAGGGACGCACCTCCGGGGCGTCCGGCGGGGGCAAGGCCGCAAGCGGTTTGCATAGCCAACACTCGCCCTTCCAGCCGGTCGGGTGGCGATTCGGATCAGCCAAGGCTCCCTCGCCCTGCCCCCGCCGGACCTTTCGGAGAAAGGTCCCTGCCAGCGAAACTTTGCGGACTTTTCCTAACAATCATCGCCCTCGGTTCTCCCGCCAAGGCCCAGGCCCCCGCCGCCGATCCGGTCTTCGCCGAGTGGCAGGCCAAGGTGGACCCGGCAGTGGAAAACGCGCTCGCCCTCCTGCAACGCATTCAAAAGCCCGACGGCTCCTTCGAGGGCCAGTACGGCGACACGACCGGCGTGCCCGCGCTGGTCGGCATGGCCTTTCTATCCAAGGGCCACACGCCCACCGAAGGCCCCTACACCGGCGCCCTCAATCGCTGCATCGATTTCATCCTGGCCAACCAACGCCCCGACGGCGTGTTCGAGAAAGGCAATGCCGGCAACGGACCGATGTATGCCCACAACATCGCCAGCCTGTTTCTATCCGAAGTGAGCGGCATGACCGATCCCGAGCGCCAGAAGCGGATCGCCGCCGCCCTGCCCAAGGCCCTCGCGCTCATCCTGCGTGCCCAGGCCGTGAAAAAGGATGACAACAACCGCGGCGGCTGGCGTTACCATCCCGGGTCGAACGACTCGGACACCTCCTGTTCCGGTTGGGCGCTCATGGCGCTGCGCTCCGCCAAACTCAACGGCGCCGCCGTCCCCGACGAGGCCATCCGCAATGCCGTCACTTACCTGCACCGCCATCAGCAGGAAAAGCAGGGCTGTTTCGGTTACAACAGCCGGGATGATCACGCGCTCACCCTCACCGGCATGGGCTTGCTCTGCCTCGAACTGTGCGGCGAACATGGCAGCGAACGCACCAAACTCGCCGCCGATTGGCTGCTGCGCCACTTCCGCGAACTCCCCGGCAACCAGTTCGAGTTCTACGGCAACTACTACAATGCCCAAGGCATGTTCCAGATCGGCGGCCGCCACTGGCAGGAATACGCCAACTGGATGTATGCCACCTATCTCCCCCAACAAGCCGCCGACGGCACCTGGGACAGCCGCGAGGCCGGCCGCACTTATGGCACCGCCATGATGGTCCTCGCCTTCACCGTCCCGTGGCGCCAACTGCCGATCTACCAACGCGACGAAACCGTCGATGAGGAACCGCCGCAGTGAGGAGGGGGCCGTGACCCGGATGTCATTGCAGCGACTTTCATCAGGGGCAAAAGGGGACGCTCGTAGCGGCCCGCTGCGAAGTGATGGAAATCCGGCCTTGAATCCTGCTTGTGAAACCTATCGGCGCGGCTAATCTGTGGCGGTTGCGCGAGTGCAACCGATCCCTGCCATGAATGCTTTCCTGCGCTGCCTGTGTTGGTTGTTCGGCCTATCCTCCCTGCTGCCCGCCGTGCCCTTGGTGGCGACCCGGGTGGAGCCATTCGCGCCGGTGCCGCAGCGAATCGAGGGACCGACCGAGCCCGCGATGCCGATGGAAGAATCCCCGCCCGTGTTGGCGGAGGCAGCCAATCTCGACCGCCTGCTCAAGGAAAAACTCAAAGTGAAACTCCCGCCGGAATGTCGCGCGTTTCTGGCAGAATACCGGTTCGCATTGCTGAGCCTGGAGTCAACCGAACTGGCGCGGTATTGCGGAAGCAGCGACGAAATGCTCTTTGCGTTCGATAGCCTCGCGGGTAGCGCCGTAGTGGACCATTCCTGGCATCCGCGGCTGATCACGCCGGATGTGTTCCTGCACGCGTTTCACCGTTATTTCGCCAACTCGCTTGAAGTCATCGAGCAATCCCAACTACGCCCCCGGTTGGAGGAGTTTCTAACTGCCGCGATGCGCAACGCCGTCCAACTCCGCCCGCAAACGGATGCCGCCACCGCCGCCCGCCTCGAATGGGTGGAAGCCCAACTCGCCACCGCTTGGATTGTCCTGGGCTGCGAGAAGAAGACGCCGAAACCGAAACGCCCGGGCGCGGAGGATGAGAGTCCGGAAGAGGCTGCCATTCGAGACGCGGGTGAGGCGGAGTCGGCAGCCAACCAGGCAAAGAGCGAGGCCGCGGACGCGGAATTGGAGGCGGAGGCCGCTGCGGAGGCGGCGAAAGACGGTGAAACCATCTACCTTACGCGCAAGTGCGACCCACGCCTGCTCGCCCAACGCCTGGCCGATGTCCGCAAGGGGTTTTCCAAACCGGTCGCCGAGAAAGTCGCCGCCGAGGTCGCCCTCATCCTGCAAGCCAAGGGCATCGAACCATCCCCGCTCTACGCGTGCTATGATCCGGCAAAGCCCACCGACTACAGCCAGTTCATCGTTCGCTCCCACTACACCAAGACCGAGGAACTCCGCGGCTGGTTCCGTGCGATGATGTTTCTCGGGCTGCGCGGCCAGACCCTCGACGCCAAGAATCCGCTGGGCCTAACCGACGCGCTGGTGCTCGCCCAAGTCCTCGCCCGCCAACCGGCAAAAGGCCCGCGCCCGCTCGACCTGTGGCGGCCGCTGATGGAAATCACCACCTTTTTCGCCGGGCCCAGCGATGACCTCGATTACCCGGCGTTCCGCCAGTGGATCGCCGATACCATGGGCACCACCGACCTCAAGCTAAGCGCCGCCACCCAGCCCGCCACCCTCGCCAAACTCACCGACTCGTTAGATAAACTCCCGCTGCCGAAAATCGTCTCGGGGCCGCATGTGGCCTTGGTTTCGCCGGACACCGATCCGCCGTCGTTCCGGATTTTCGGGCAGCGCTTCAGCCCCGACGCGTGGGTGTTTTCCGCGCTCACCCGCGGCTCGCCGGTGGAGGCGCCGGCGATGCCCTCGGGCGTGTTCGTGACTGCCGCATTCGGCGATTCGCTGTCGCTGGCGCAATCGTTGAAGCAGGTGGAGCCCGATCATCTGCCGTTGTTTGAAAAGCGGATGGGCGAGTGCCGCGCGGAGTTGGCCGGGCGGCCGGACGCCGCGTGGTTCGGGTCGCTGGCGGCCGCGCAACTGCACGCCGCCACCCGGCTCTGCAGCCCGCGTGGCGGAAACTTTCCGTATTTCATGCGCACCCGGCCGTTCGCCGCGAAGAATGCGGAATCCATGTTAGGCTCGTGGACCGAACTCAAGCACGACACAGTGCTCTACGCCAAGCAGGCATACGCCGAAATGGGCGAAGGCGGCGACTGGGACCGCAAACCACCACCACCGCCGCCCGTCACCCGCACCCTGGTCCAGCCGGATGTGACATTCTGGCGGGCGCTCGAACGCTTGGTCGTGTTCGCCGATGCGGGCATGGCCAAACACCACTTGGTGCCCGACGCCGGCGAGGAATTCTCGCAGCTCGGGAGGTTTCTCAAGGCCATCCGCCTTTGCCGCCACATCGCGGAAAAGGAAATCGCGGGGCAGGAGATCACCCGCATGGAATACGACGAACTGATGGGCATCAGCCTCTCTTACATGGACGAGCCAGTCGGCGACTCCCAACAGAGCACCGACGAGCGCTGGCAAACCGCGCTGGTCACCGATGTCTTCAGCAACGCCATCTCCGGCCAGGCCCTGCACGAGGCGCTGGGCCGTCCCTGTGTGATGCTCGCGCTGGTGGGCGACAAACCTAACACCCGCATCGTCACCGGCCTGGCCTACCGCCACTACGAATTCGCCCGCTCCATGGACGCCCGCATGACCGATGAGGAATGGAAAAAGCAGGTCACGGACGGGACCACCAAACTCCCGCCCCGCGCCGGGTGGGCGGCGCCGGTGTTCGTGCCGGTGCCACTGGAAGCAAAAGCCACTGAATGAGTATCTAACGAAACCATGCCATGCCGCTTCGCAAACTAACACCATTGTTGCTGGCGTCGTGCGTGTCGGCAGTGTCCGCCGCCACACTGGAGGAAGTCCGGTTGCAACCGTTCGCCGCCGTGCCAGCGGCCGCTTCCGGAGCGGGCCAGCCCACCGTGCCGATGGAAAAGAAACCGCCCGCGCTGGCTGACGCGGCCAACCTCGACAGCCTGCTCAAGGACACCCTCGGAGTCCGCCTGCCTGATGAAGCACGGAAGTTTCTAACACAGCATCATTTCGTGCTGCTCGATCTCCAATCCACCCGCCTCGGGTCGGTTAGGGACGCGGATGAGATGCTCACCGCTTTTGAGAACCTGAGCGGCCCCGCCCCCCGCGGTAGTCCGAAATTGGTGACGCCCGATTTGTTTCTCCACGCCTTTCACCGGTATATCTCGCATTCGCTGGAGGCCATCGAACAAGGCGAACTTCGGCCGCGGCTGGAGGAGTTGCTCCAACTCGCCATGACCAACGCGACGGCTCTGCGGAAGGAAGCCGATGCGGCGACTGCGGCACGGCTCGAGTGGATCGAGGCCCAGCTCGCCACCGCCTGGATCGTGCTCGGTGCGGACGATGCGCTGTCGGCAGGCAGTATGCGCGGGAAAGATGATGGGAAGGACGCGACATCGGAACGGCGCGAATCCGCACGATCCGGGAAAACCGAAGCGCCCGCGGCAACAGGTGCCAGCCGGACCTTCACTCCAGGCTCGTTGCAAGAGCGGTTGGCGCTGGCCAAGAGCTGGTTCGCCGAGTCTGTTGCCGCCGCAGTTGAACGGGAAGTCGCCGCGATTCGGGAAGCGAAGCAAGCCGCGCCATCCGCGCTGTATGGCTGCTACGACGAAAAGCAAACGACCGACTTCACCCAGTTCATCGTCCGCTCCCACTATGCGAAAACCCCGCAACTCCGTGGCTGGTTCCGCGCGATGATGTTCCTCGGCCTGAACGGGCAACCGCTCACGGCGGAGAATACGCTGGGTCTAACCGACGCGCTGCTGCTTGCCCAAGTATTGTCGCGGAAACCCGAAGCCGGGCCACAACCGCTTGAACTGTGGCGCACGATCACCGAGATCACCGGATTCTTCGCCGGCCCGAGCGATGATCTGGGCTACCCGGCGTTCCGCCAGTGGGTGGCCGCCACCCTCGGCACCACGGAGTTGACACCCAACTCCGCCACCGACCCCGCACTGCTGGCGAAGCTCACCGCCACCCTTGGGCAATTGTCCGAGGCGCGGATCAACTCGGGACCGCATGTCCCTTCGTCATTCCGCATCTTTGGCCGGCGGTTCAGTGCCGATGCGTGGATCTTCGAAGCGCTGGCTAGAGACTCGGAAACGACCGATGTGGTCCGAGCCACCGGCTTGTGGGTGCCGGCGGCGTTCGGTGACTCGTTCGCCTCGGCCCAGTCGCGCGTGCTGCTGAAGGCGTCGCAGCGAAGTGACTTCGAGGCCCAAATGCCCCCGCTGCAACGCCGCCTGGCCGCCCAATCGGAGGCCGAGCGCTTTTCCTCGTTGGCCGCCGCCCAGCTTCATGCTGCCAGCCGCCTGTGCGGTCCGCGAGGGCCGAACTATCCCTATTTCATGCAGTCGCCTTTGTTCGCGGCGAAGAATACCGAATCGTTTCTCGGCACCTGGACCGAGCTGAAACATGATACCGTGCTCTACGCCAAGCAGAGGAGGAGGGCAGTGTTTGCCGAAGGCGGCGAATCCGATGCCCCGCCACCGTCGGCGGCCACGAGGGGCTATGTCCAGCCGGACGCGGTCTTCTGGCGGGAACTTGAGCGGCTCGCCCGTTTCACGGAGGCGGGTTTTGTCAAACACCGGCTTCGCAGTGATGCGGGCGAGGAATTTTCCCAACTCGGTCGCTTCATCAAGGATGTTGGCTGCTGCCGCCTGCTGGCGGAAAAGGAAATTGCCGGCACCAAAATCACTCGCGCGGAATTCGAGGCGCTGAAGCAATTGTCACTCCTCTACATGGACAAGTGCAAAACACCCCCGGATCCATTCATGACCGGAGCCGGAGCCACAGGCACGACCGCGCTGGTCACGGATGTGTTCACCGACGCTATCACCGGGATTGCCTTGCACGAGGCCCTCGGCCAACCGTGCCTGATGCTGGCGCTGGTCGGCAGCCGGCCGGATACCCGCGTCGTCACCGGGCTGGCTTACCGGCATTATGAATTCGACCGGCCGACCACCGCCCGGATGACGGATGAGGCTTGGAAAGAACAGGTATATAACCCCAATCCCTCGCTCCCGCCGCGTGCCGCATGGGCCGCGCCGGTGTTCGTGCCGGTGAGCTTGGAAAAACCCGCGGAATGAGCAACTTTTGGGGGGACCGCGGTGGCAGGGACCGCTCTCCGAGCGGTCCGGTTGGTGGCGGCCACGCCATGCCGGAAACCCATCATCGCATGCCACCCCTCCAACACGGAACCATGCGAAGGAAGTTGATATGAAATTCGCGACGACATCGTGCGCGCGGACCATCCCCCGCCGGACCGCCCGGAGGTCGGTCCCTGCCTTGGCGGCGGTGCTGGCGTGTGGCTTCTTCGCTCATGCCGCGGAGCAGGCGTATCCGCTGTTTTACGAATCCGCCGCGCCGTTCGAGGCGGCGTTGGCGGAAACCCGGACCGTGAAGCCGCTGGCGGCCCGCGTCACCGGCGTGACCGTGCCCCATCATCTGCTCGCCGCGGAGATGATCGCTCATACGCTCCGCCTCGCCGCCGGGGCGAAACCTGCCCGCATCGTCCTGCTCACGCCGGACCATTTCTCGCGCTCGGCACGGCCATTCGCCACTAGTGACCGGGATTTTCTAACACCCATGGGACGCGTGGCTGCGGATCCGGAGGCCGTGACGAAATTGCTAGACTGCCCGCTGGTCGAAAAGTCGAACCTTTTCTCCCACGAACACGGGGCCCAGGCGCTGCTGCCGTTCCTGGCCAAGTTGTTTCCAGGCGTGCCGGTGTTGCCGGTGGCGCTGGGCGTGCGCAGCACGCGCGCCGACTGGGAAACCCTGGCTACCGCGCTGGCATCGCTCGTCACCGCCGACACGCTGCTCGTCCAGTCCACGGACTTTTCCCACTATCTATCCGCCACGGTGGCGCGGCAGAAGGATCAGGAAACCCTGCGGGTGCTCGCCAGTGGCGATGCCGCTGCCATCCTCGCCCTCAACCAACCCGACCATCTCGATTCCAAGGCCGCCCAGTGGCTGATGACCACGCTCCAACAGCGCCGCCACCACGCCACCGCCACCGTGGTGGACAATCGCAATGCCATCGACTTCGGCGGCCCGCCCGACGAACCGCGCACGACGAGTTATATCACCCAGGTTTGGTCGCCCGCCCGCATCCCCGCAGCCGCGCTGCCGGGCGAGGCCTGGTTTTTCGGCGGCGACACCCACTTCGGCCGCTATCTAACCGGATTGCTGGCGGACCCGGCACAAGTGGCACGCCTGGACCGCGCCATCCTCGGCGTGACCGGTGGCCGCCCGCTGATAGTCAATTTGGAGGGCGTTATGTTAGACCGGGTTCCGCCGGACATTCATCCCATGAAAATCGGCATGGCAGCCGCGCCCGCACTCGAGCGCCTGAAAGCCTGGCAAACTCGCGGCGTGATCCTGGCGAACAACCACACCCTCGACTTCGGCCCGGAGGCGCTGGCCGCGATGCGCCGGACGCTGGCGGCGGCGGGCATCGCCTGCGTGGGCGATGGCGAGTGCGTGGATTTCGGCCCGTTCCGACTGGCGGCTGCCACTGACTGGCTCAATCCGCCGGATGCGGCGAAAGACCGGATCACCGCCGCCGCGATCGCGCCCTGGCGCGACACCCGGCCGCCGTGGTTCGCGTTCTTCCACTGCGGCAGGGAATACGCCGATGCCCCCGGCACGCGCGAGCGTTTGTTAGGTGACCGCGCCGAAAACGCCGGGGCCGGGTTGGTGCTGGGCTGCCACCCTCACCGTCCGTCGCCGGGCTGGGACCCTGGGACCGGAGCCTTGCGATTCTATTCACTGGGCAATCTGCTGTTTGACCAATCGGACCCGCAGAACACCGGTGGCCTGGTGGAAGTCCGCTTCTTCAAACAAGGCACCTGGGCCGCCCGCTGGCTGCCATTGGGAAATCTGTTCTTGATTTACTCTGATCCTGCTGGCCCTAACCATGCCAACCCCGCCTCACCCGACCGCGCCCCCCCTCACTGCCACCGCCCCGCCGAGCGCCTGCCCCAAGCTCCCGCCCCGGCCCCGCTCCAATCCGCTCGCCAGCAACGTCAACGTACTGTTTGCGATTAGTTATCTGTCCCGTAATCTGCGGCGTACCGCAATCTCACCCGCGCCTCACGCGCCTCCCGCGTCGCCCTGCTGTCTTCCTCTTCGGTTCGAATTTCGTGCTTAGCACCAGCGGCGGCACCTCCGAAAGATGGTTGAAAAGAATCTGATAAATGGATTGACAGAGTGGCGCGTTTTCCAATATCTTGCCGTGCAAGGGTTATCACCATGAAAAACCAATCCAATCCGATCCATCGGCGCGCCGCCACGGCGCTTCTCCTCCTCGGCCTGGCCACCGCCGCCGGGGCCTTCAACCAGGACCATTACTTCCTCTACAAGTCCGTCGCCCAGGCCGGGGCCGGCCCCATCGGCGTGGGGCCGACCGACAAGCTGTACGTGGCGGACGGCAGCGGGGTCTCGATTTACGATCCGGACCTCAATCTCCTGAGCCGCATCGACAGCGTCAACGCCACCGGGGTGACGGTGGCTGCGGACGGCACGGTGTACGTCGCCGACCAGACCGCGGGGATCGTGCGCAAATACAACAGTGCCGGCGATTCCCTCGGCAACCTGTGCTCGTGCCCCTGCTACGAGGTGGAGATGAACCCGGTGGACGGGACGATCTACGTGCGCAGCGGCGCCTCCCACAGCATCTATCGCACCGACGGCACCCTGGCGCAGAGCTTCACCGCCGCCGACGCGCGCTTCGACGTGGGCCGGGACGGCAAGGTGTACCAGGTCACCGGAAACGTGTACAACACCACCGGCATTCTCGAACGGAACACGGGGATCCTCAATTTTTTGGCAATCTGGAAAGATCTCAAGATCCGCGGCGGAGTAGCCTACTGCACATGGCATCAAGTGGACCCTTGGAACAATAAAACTGGTGGTCTTGTCTCTTACGATGCCGATTGGCAACCTGCGGCAATCTCCTTTTCCTTCGGCGGCTCGCTTCCCCATCCCGGCCGGGACTCTAAGGGCTATTGCCTCAATGTCAACCACAAGGGGGATTTCATCCTGAGCCGCAATGGCACGGTATTTCTGGAACGCCGCTGCGAGGCCGAGAGCATGGGGCCTGAAACCCGCAACGCCGCCCCCACGGCGGAAATCACCGCCATCCAACAGCGCCCGAATTCCACCTTGCTCGACATTGATTACCAGGTGACCGACCTTGATGACGCCACGGTGCAGGTGGCCGCCGCCGCCTTCAAGAGCAACACCAACGACCTCACCAACATGATCCTGCTCAACACGTTGGTCGAGGGCACGGCCGCGAACGTTGGAGCCGCCATCACCACCGGCGTGCCGCATCACCTCACTTGGGATGTGCGCTCGGATTGGGGGGTGGATTTCGGCGACGTTTCGGTGCACATCTTCGCCCGCGACAGCCGACCGCTGTTGATGGGGCTCCATTTCCTCAGCTTGCCCGCCAACGGCACCAATCCCGCCATCACCATCACCCGCAGCCCGATCGAGCAGTACGCCTTCATGGAACCCCTGATGTGGCTGGCCGCCAGCAAGAATTCCGCCGTCAGTTTCGCCACCGCGCAAATCAAGGGCGTGGGCGGTGCCTTCGACAACCAGCTCCTCGCCAGCGGCACCACCGTCACCCAGGCGGGCCGGCAGTTCGTCGAAGCCCTCATGAACGTCCGCGAGGCCACCTCCGACGAAGTGCAGGCGGCCCGCGAGGCGTCCACCCTGGGCAATGTCAACCAGTGGGATCTGACCGACCCCGCCAGCCAGAAGATCGACCGGACCTATCCGCTCAAGGTGAACGAATACGGTTTCGACACCGGCAGCTACGACCCGGCCCAGTGGTTCTGGCTCGTCAAGGTGGACTGACTGGAACGGTCGCCGCAGGGTCGAGGCCACGGCTCGTCCGAACCCGCCCCCTCCAGTCACTCGCCCATCCTCAGTTCCACCGATGAAACCGCAGCAAAAATCCCTGCCGCTCGGGGTTGGCGTGTTGCTTCTGGCAACACTCTGCGGGGCCGTCGCGCAAACCACCCACGACTACACCATCGCCAGCTCGCCGCCGGGTGTTTTCGGCACCGTTTCCGGCCTCATCGCCGACGGCGCGGAATTGGTGAGTCCCGCCCCGCCGCAAGCCAGCGGCGACCTGCGCTTCGCCTGTTGGGAAATCAATGGCGTGCCGGCGATTTCGGCCACCGGCCCCGCCCTGACCGTGGCACGCGCCGCCGTGGACCGGGACCATTTCGCCATGACCGCCCGCTACCTGCCGGCCACCGAGGATTCCGACGATGACGGCATCCCGGACTGGCGGGAATGGCGCGAACTCGGCACCCTCGCTCTCGACCCCTCCTCGGATCCGGACGGCGACAGCCTGACGGTCGGCTACGAAATGGGTCGCGGCTACCCGCTGGCAACCGCCAACACGCTGGCCGAAGGCGGTGTGTTTCGCGCCTCCTCCGGCACCTTTTCCTACCACGATCCCGCCCGGCGGCTCGCCTATCATTTCAGCAGCGATCCGGCCGGCCTGCTCATCGGCGGCGGCTTCGTCGAGCCCGGCGGGCGGGTGACGACCCCCAACCTTTACGATGCGAACCAAGGACGCAAACTCGGCTATTGGACGGTCAACGGCACGCGGGTCGCCGCCCCGAACGGCGGTTCCCCGGCGATCATCAATCTTGTGGTCACCCAGGAAGATACCCAGGTCGTCGCCCACTATTTCGATGAAAACGCAGATACCGATCACGACGGCCTGCCGGATTGGCAGGAATACCGGCTTTTCGGCGGAAACGGCAACAGCCCCGCCAGTGATCCGGACGGCGACGGGCTGACGGTTGCCTACGAGTTGGCCCACGGCTATCCGCCTAACATTCCGGATGCCCTCGCGGAAGGCGGCGTGTTCCGCTCGGCGTCGCCCACCGTGATCTTCCACAATCCCGGCGCGATCTGCGCCTACACCATCACCACCGATCCGGCTGGCTACTACAGCGACTCCGGCCAGGCTGCGGCGGGAACGGTGGTCACGATGCCAAACCTCTTCGGTGTGACGCAGGGAAATCGTTTCGCCTGCTGGCTCGTCGATGGCACCCCCTTCGCCGGCCCGGACGGCGCTTGCCCCCTGATCCCTGCTGTCACCCTCACCCACGACAACATGCGGATCGTGGCCAAATTCTTGCCGGAAAACCAGGATTCCGATGTCGATGGCATTCCCGACTGGATGGAGTGGTGGAAGTTCGGCGGATTGGCCCAAGACCAAGCCAGCGACCCCGATCACGACGGCTTCAGCATCGGCGCCGACTTGGCCCGCGGCTACCCGCTGAGCATCCCGAGCCGCCTGGCGGAAGGTGGCGTTTTCCGGGCCGCCTCGGCTACCTTTTCCTATCATGATCCCGCGCGGAAATTCCGCTATTCGGTGGCCAGCGATCCGTCCGGCCTCATTGCCGCAGCCGCCACGGTCGATTCTGATACGATCTATACTTCGCCCAACTTGTATGCCGACGTCCAGGGTTACACCTTCACCTGTTGGACGGTTGACGGCATCCGCCAAAGCGGTCCGGACGGGTCCGCGCAAACGCAAATCATCCGGACCATCGACCACGACGGCATCCAGTTCGTGGCGCACTTCCAGCCCACCGCACGCGACGGTGACAGCGACGGGATTCCCGACTGGTTCGAGATCCGTTACTTCGGCGACCTGGCCCAAAACAACAACACCAACGCCACCACCGATCCCTTCGCCAACGGCGTGAAGATCGCCCGCGGCTATCCGGTCACCATCCCCAACACCTTGACCGAAGGCGGAGTCTTCAGGAGTTCGTCGGCATCGGTGAATTACCACGATCCCTCGAAGCTGGTGGTCTATCAGATGAGCAGCGACCCGGCCGGCCTGTTGGCTCAGAGCGCCATGGTCGCGGCCGGCACGGTCATCACGACGCCCAATCTAACCGGCGAAACGCAGGGCTATACCTTTGTCGGCTGGACGGTGGACGGCATCCGCCAACAAGGCCCCGACGGCGTGGCCGAAACCCGGGTTTCCGTCGTGCTGGACCAAGACTACATGCAAATCGTCGCCCACTACCTTCCGACCACCCGGGATGCGGATGCGGACGGCTTGCCGGATTGGTTCGAGCAGTTCTATTTCGGCACCTTGAACCATTCCGGTGCCAGTGATCCGAACGGCGACAGTTGGACCATCAACACCGAGCGGGCGCGTGGCTACAGCCCGGCGGTGGCGAACTCGACCGAGGAAGGCGGTGTTTTCCGCTCCACTTCCAAGACGCTGACCTATCACGATCCGGCGCAATTCAAGATCTACGAGTTTGCCAGCGACCCCGCCGGGCTGCTGGATGAAACGAATCGGGTCCAGCCCGGCACCACCGTCCTGACACCGAACTTGTATGAAGACAGGCAGGGCTACCGCTTCGCCTATTGGACGGTGAACGGGGCGAGACAGGCCGGTCCCAGCGGCATCGCCCAGACCCGCGTGGCGGTAACGGTCAACGAGGACATGCGAATCATCGCCCACTATGTCCCCGAGGCCTTGGACAGCGATACGGACGGCATCCCGGATTGGTGGGAGTGGTTCTATTTCGGATCGCCCGACAACAACCGGGCTTCCGCAACCGACGGCGACGGATTCACGCTCGGCCACAAGATGGACCGCGGCTACACCCCGGGGATAGCAGCGGTCATGGCGCAAGGCGGCATCCACCGGACTTCAACCAAGACCGTTCGCTGGTACAATCCGGATCTCTATGCCACTTACGTGCTGCGCAGCGATCCGGAGGGACTTTTGACGACCCAGGAAGGCATGGTGACTCCCGGTATGACGGTCCTGACTCCTTTCCTCCATGGCCTCACGCAAGGCTACGCCTTTGCTTATTGGAGCGTGGACGGGGTGCTGCAATCCGCGCCTAACGGCGGAGCGCTCGGCCGGCTGAAGGTCACCGTCAATGCCGCGACGCAGATCGTGGCGCATTATCTGCCCGCCAATACCGACACCGACGGCGATGGAATTCCCGATGCCTACGAATGGAACGAATTCAGCAGCCTGCAATACTCGCCGAACGATTCCCCCCACAGCGACGGCTGGATGATCGGCCAGGAAATCACTCGCGGCATGGAGGCATCCGTCGGCAACACCATGCTGGAAGGCGGCGTGTTCCGCACCTCTTCGGAAACCGTATCGATGAATCTCACGACTTACAACGTTTCCCAGACACTGACGGCATTCGTCGAACCGGCGGGGACCGGAACCGTGGTCGGGGCCGGTTCCTACAAGCAAGGCATCCGGGCGGTCGTGACGGCCAATCCCAACCCCGGTTATGCTTTCTCATACTGGTCCGGAGACCTCTCGAGCACGGCCAATCCGAGTTATGTCGAAATGTACGGACCGCGAACCATCACGGCGCATTTCATCGTCCAGGTTGCTCCATACGACCGATGGAAGGCGGTGGCCTTCAGCAATGCGTCGGACCGCGATGATCCGGCGGTCAGCGGCGAGATGGCAATCCCCGCCCACGATGGCATCACCAACCTGATGAAATACGCCCTCGCGCTCGCTCCCATGACCTCCGGCGTCGATAGCCTCCCGACCGCTTCCCTGCTGGATGGTTACCTCGCCTTGACCTATCGGAAAAGCAAACAGGCCACCGACGTGACCTATGCCGTGCAAGCCGCTGATTCCCTCACGGATGACAACTGGAATCCCGCCACCACGGTGTTGTCGCAATCGGATGAGGGAAGCTATTGGCTGGTCACCGTGCGCGACAACGTGCCGTATGCGGGAATTCCCCACCGGTTCATGCGCCTGCGGGTGACCAGATAACTTCTTTTCCCCGTCCTCCGGTCCGGCCACCGGCTCTTCCAACGGCCCACCCCAACCACATCTCCAAATCCGCCAGCGCCGCCCTGACGTTGCCCTTGGCCCCTTCTGGCAGCCTGTCGGACTTAGCCAAAGCCCACTGAATAAACCAGCGGAAGCTTGCCGTATATGGGGAATGGCCGTCCGATTCGTCAATATTGACCACGACACCCCGATGCTGCTGCCGCCTGACCTGCGTGACTGGGTTGCAGCGGATCACATGGTTCACTTCATCATGGACGCGGTTGGCGAACTGGACTTGAGCCGGGCGCTGACCAACCAGCGCGGCACCGACAACGCCCAGTATCCACCCTCCATGATGCTGGGCTTGTTGATCTACTGCTACGCGACGGGCACCTTAAACTACGGGACTGACAAAGAATTGAAACTCCTCGTTGACGCCGCTGATGTGGATTTGAGCGGGACGAAGCACCGAGTGACCGGCGGGCGATGCCGGTGATGACGACGCTGTTGTTCATGGCGGCTCCACAAGAAAGGCCGCCTGTTCGGTGCCGTGGCCGAAGCAATTGGCCAACACCCGGTGGCCGAGTCGTCCCGCCAACAACGCCGCGAGCGCCACCTGAAGGGGCGCGGCGGCGGCAAACAGATCGCCCAATTGTTGCTTGGGCGAGAGCACCAGCGGCGCGGTGATCCGCAGCCGGGCGAGGGTTGCGGCTTCGGCGTGGTCCAGCTCCGGGTCGGAGTTGGCGGCGGCAATGACCGCACCCACTGGTTGCGGGGCAAGCCCGGTGAGCACCGACTCTAACACCGAAGTCAGCGCGGGGACTTGTTGGCATCGGAAATTCCAGCCTGCAATGCGGGCGTGGATTTTCGCGCCGCGGCTCAGGGCCGTCGCTGCGGTTTCCAGCACCATGAAAGCGGCACCCTCGCCGGGTGCCAGCCCGGATCCCGTGCGGCGCCACGATTGGAACAGGCCGAGTTGCTCCAGCGCGAGGAATGCCAGTTCGTGGGTTTTCACATCGCAGGCGCCAACCAGCACACACCGGGCAGAAAACGGGACAGACAAATTATCGCGGCAGAAGGATCAGGAAACCCTGGGGGTGATCGCCAGTGGCGATGCCGCGGCCATCCTCGCCCTCAACCAACCCGACCATCTCGATTCCAAGGCCGCCCAGTGGCTGATGACCACGCTCCAACAGCGCCGACACCATGCCACCGCCACCGTGGTGGACAACCGCAATGCCATCGACTTCGGCGGCCCGCCCGACGAACCGCGCACGACGAGTTATATCACCCAGGTTTGGTCACCCGCCCGCATCCCCGCAGCCGCGCTGCCGGGCGAGGCCTGGTTTTTCGGCGGCGACACCCACTTCGGCCGTTATCTAACCGGATTGCTGGCGGACCCGGCACAAGTGGCGCGCCTGGACCGCGCCATCCTCGGCGTGACCGGTGGCCGCCCGCTGATCGTCAATTTGGAGGGCGTTATGTTAGACCGAGTTCCGCCGGACATTCATCCCATGAAAATCGGCATGGCGGCCACGCCCGCACTCAAGCGCCTCAAAGCCTGGCAAACTCGCGGCGTGATCCTGGCGAACAACCACACCCTCGACTTCGGCCCGGAGGCGCTGGCCGCGATGCGCCGGACGCTGGCGGCGGCGGGCATCGCCTGCGTGGGCGATGGCGAGTGCGTCGATTTCGGCCCGTTCCGACTGGCGGCTGCCACTGACTGGCTCAATCCGCCGGATGCGGCGAAAGACCGGATCACCGCCGCCACGATCGCGCCCTGGCGCGACACCCGGCCGCCGTGGTTCGCGTTCTTCCACTGCGGCAGGGAATACGCCGATGCCCCCGGCCCGCGCGAGCGTTTGTTAGGTGACCGCGCCGAAAACGCCGGGGCCGGGTTGGTGCTGGGCTGCCACCCTCACCGCCCGTCACCGGGCTGGGTGCTGGCGGCGGGTAGCTTGCGGTTCCACTCACTGGGCAATCTGCTGTTTGACCAATCGGATCCGAAGAACACCGGCGGCCTGGTGGAAGTCCGCTTCTTCAAACAAGGCACCTGGGCCGCCCGCTGGCTGCCATTGGGAAATCTTAAGGCTGGACAGGCCGGGCGCGGGCGGCGGCTCTCGGGTGCTGATCCAGGTGGGAGCGCGGTTCAGGGACACCCGGGCAACGACGGAGCGGACGGTGGAACTTGAAGCGGACGGGGCGGACGAATGAGGGCGGACGAATCAGGGTTGCCATCCGGGCGAAGGTGGGGTTATTTACGGGCATGCAGACCAGCAGCGTTGTCAAAATCGATCCTGAAATCATGGGTGGCGAGCCGTGTTTCGCGGGCACGCGGGTTCCCGCCCGCACGCTGATCGACTATCTCGAAGGCGGCGACACGATTGACGAGTTCCTGGAGGATTTCCCGACGGTAAGCCGGCAGCAGGCGGTGGCCTTGCTGGAAGAAGCCAGTGAACTCCTGATCGCCCCCGCCTGAATGCGCGTCCTGCTCGATGAATGCCTGCCCGCACGCCTGCGGCGGGATTTGCCCGGCCATGAGGTCATGACCGTGCCGCAAGCCGGGTGGGCGGGCATCAAGAATGGCAACCTGCTGCGCCTGATTGCCGAATCCGGCCAATTCGAGGTTTTCCTGACGATGGACAAGAGCCTGCCGCAACAGCAACAACTCAAACGCCTCCCGTTTGCCGTCGCGGTGTTGCGGGCCAACTCGAATCGCTTTGAGGACACGCACCCGCTGATGCCGGAAGTGTTCCGCCGCCTCGCCGAATTCCAGCCCGGCCAGGCCCATGTCCTGACGCCGCCGGAGTGACTCGCGGGCGCTCCCTGTCAGTGAGCCGCAACAACTTTCTCGTTAAATGGAAACTCCCGTAATTTGCTCGCAGATCAAGGTGATCCGGATCAAGGTTTTCCGTGACATCCGTGCCATCTGCGGTTAAAAAACCTCCCCACCCCATGCAAACTCGCCGTCAAGCCCTCAAAACCCTGGCCGCTTTCGCGTCCATTCAGATCGTCCCGAGCCGCGTGCTCGGCCTCAACGGCCAAACCCCGCCGTCCGCACAACTCACCCGCGGCATCGTCGGCTGCGGTGGCATCAGCGCGTCCCACCTGACCATGCCCGGCAAGCTGCTGGCCCTCTGCGATGTGGATTCCAGCCACCTCGCCGAACGCATGCGCGACGCCGACGCCGAGAAAAACGGCATCAAGGGCTATCGCGATTTCCGCGAACTCATCGCCCGCGACGACCTCGACATCATCCACATCTGCACCCCGCCGCACTGGCACGCCCTGATCGCGGTCGCCGCCGCCAAGGCCGGCAAGGACATCTGGTGCGAGAAACCCATGAGCCGCACGATCGGTGAAGGGATTGCCATGGTCAAGGCCGTGGAAGCACAACAACGCATCTTCCGCCTCAACACCTGGTTCCGTTTTGAAGGTGGCTTTTACGACATGCGGGTGCCCGTGGCCATGCTCAAGAAAGCGGTCCTCAACGATCTGCTAGGTTGGCCCTTGAAGATCAATGTTTCCGGTGTCACCGGGTTCGACTGGAAGCTGGGCACCTGGGTCGGCAGAACCGATTTGAAACCCGAGCCGGTGCCGCCCGAACTCGACTACGATTTCTGGCTTGGCCCCGCCCCCGTGAAACCCTACAACCGTCACCGCACCCATGTGAGTTTCCGCGGCTACTGGGATTACGACGGCGGCGGCCTCGGCGATATGGGCCAACATTATCTCGACCCCGTCCAATACCTCCTCAACAAGGACGATCAGGCCCCGATCTCAGTGGAAATCGACGCCGACCCTCAGGACGCCGACGCCGTCGGCACCTGGCGCCGCATCGAGTACACCTATGCCGATGGCTGTAAGGTCATCCTCGACGGCGAGAACAAGGACCAGGGTCTCAAATACCTGGAAGGGCCGAAAGGATGGATTTCCAAGGGCCTCGAATCCAACATTCCGGACCTCCGCAAGAAGATCGACGCCCTGCCCAATCCCCCACCCCAGCTCACCGACTTCCACGAATGCGTCCGCACCCGCAAGAAATTCGCGCTCAACGAGCAGAACGGCTTCTGGTCCTGTACGCTGGTGAACATGGGCATCACCGCGCATCACCTGAACAAAAACCTCAAGTTCGATTCCAAGACCCTGCGCTTCGATGACCCGGCCGCCAATGCCATGAGCCACCCGCAGATGCGTGCCCCGTGGAAAATCGAATCATGAACGTCACTGGGCTTGCCGCTGCCGTCGGCCACCGTCGCCGGCTCCACGGCAGGGTCGGCGGCAATGCTAACAACTTAGGGCCGGCGCAAGAATAGCTATCGTAAACTGTAGCGGCGCGGCTATGACCGCCGATGCGAAAGGACAAGCGCCTTGGCTCTTCCGAGTAACTTGGCTCCGATGGTGCCCCAAATCAGGAGCGCCGACATGTTGTCGGCTGTCGGCGAGGCGACATTCTGTCGCCTGTTTCGAGCCAGCGGACAACATGTCCGCTGGCCGTCAGCGTGCAGCATGCACGCGCTCATTATTGCGCCCACGATACTCCTCGTTCCACACCCAAAGCGCGTGCCGGGTTCTGGTGCTGCGGAGTAACGTGAGTGGCGAGTGCTGCCAGTCTGGCCGGGTTGTCAAACCGGTGCCGGACGAGGAAGCCAAGCGGCATGCCGGTGACCTCGCGAGCCCTGTCCATGGTGCCGGTGAACAGGGCAAGCGGGATCATGGCGAGACATATGCATACCCGCACGAAACTGCCGATGAAACGACAGTTGAAGCACGGGCGGAATTATGTTAGGATGGGCATGGGGGGGGTTAGTGGATCGGGGATCGGGGATAATGGATAGTGGATAATGGATAATGGATAATGGATAATGGATAGTGGATAATGGATAATGGATAATGGATAATGGATAATGGATAATGGATCGTGGATAGTGGATGTGCGGGCGTCTCTTCGATCTTCGATCCACGATCTTCGATCCTCGATCCTCGATCCACGATCTTCGATCCACGATCTTCGATCCACGATCCTCGATCCTCGATCTACGCTCCAGCATCCTGGGCCTCCCCGAGGCCGGGCATTTCGGCGGCCTCGGAGAGGTCGCGGTGGACGGCGCGGCTGATGACGTCGCGGGTGGCATCATTGAGGTAGTCGTGCAGCAATTGCGAAAGTTGCAAGTACTCCGGCCACAGGGACTCATCCAGGAACTTGCGCTGGAGGCGGACCATGACGGTGGCGTAGCGCTGGCGCGGGCGGCGGTATGGCTGGAGACCATGACGGCGCACCAGGGCCAGAAAGAGCTGGCGCTTCCATGGATCGGTTAGGGAAAACCTGAACTCCACCAAGGGCTGCGGGACGGCGGCAAGTTGGGCCTGGAGGCGCTCAAGCGCACCGCGTGCGGCCTGCATTTCGCCTTGCGACTCGGTGGATTTGAAGAGGGCTTCGACCTTGTGGATTTTGGCAATGAGTTCGTCGCGGGTCACGGCTGGGGTGGGGTGGGATTGCATGTCGGCCCGAACCCGGGTGAGAGGGTTGCGGCCAATCGCTTGAAGCGCGAAATCATTTCCATTCCCTGATGCGCTGGTCAAGGTCTTGTCACTGCTCACCGGCGAAATTGTGCGCGAACCGGCAAATCGCGGTCTTGCCAAACTCCCGTCCCCGCCCCCAAGCAACAGAGGCGCTTCCCACCGCACTCCATACCTTCACCTGCCCAGACGCGAGCCAAAGTCTGGAGTGCGGTGGGAAGGGCGCAGCCCGCCACCCCGCTGTGGCTCAACCGGGCGAGTTGCGGCTACCCCATTCCTCACGCCGAAGATTTCAACATTCAACATTCAACATTCAACATTCAATTTTCAAGTGGCAGAATGGGCGATACAGTGACCTTGCTTGTCACGCACGGCAACATACCCCGCAGCGCCGGCCTTGAACCGGCTCGGACAGGGAGCTTGCAATGATTTCACGGTTCCGGGTGCTGCCACGGCTGCCGGTAGGGTCGGCGCAGCAGCTTGGTGGCCGCTTCGTCGCCGACGATTTGCCGCGCCTGCGGATCGTAGGTGAGGGTGCGTCCGACTTGCATCGCGAGGTTGGCCAGGATGCAACTTGCGGTTGAGATGTGGCCTTGTTCGATGTCTGCGATGGGCCGACCGCGCCGGTCGATGGCCGCAAGGAAATCCAGCATGTGCAGCCGGGTGGCGGGCGCGGCATTGAGTTCAATGTCTTCAGTTAGATGTCCACGCTGATGGGCTTTTGCACATAAACGTCGGCCCCGGCCTCGACGGCGGCGATCATCTGCAAGGCATGCCAGTGATCGGGCGTGCCAATGATCACGATGTCGAGGTCCTGGTCCTTGAGCATCTCGCGGTAGTCCGCAAACAGGCGGGGCCGCTGGCCCGACTGCTGGCGCCGGCTCACCAGGTCTGCCGCGCCCTGGAGCAGGTGCTTGTCCACCTCGCACAAGGCCACCACCTCCACGGGCGCAACCTGCATGAGCCGGAACAGATCGCTCTTGCCATACCACCCCGTGCCGATGAGGCCCACCCGCCGGGGCTTGCGGTTGATCAGATCGAGCCCGTAGGCTCCGAGGCTGGAGAACGCAAGCGCAGCGGAGGCGCCTTGCAGAAACCGGCGGCGCTGGAGGTTGCACGAATGAGGTGGCGAGAGCTGTGGGTTCATGGGCTGCGGGGGTGGGGATGGTTTCAGATACTCCACGGTCGCACGCCTGACAAATGAAAAATGGCTTTCACAAATGCAGACTTCCTGACCTCAGCTTTGAATTGACGCGGAATTGACCGACAATGCCGGAAAATGACATGGCACTCTTCCTTCCGACAAGCGTTGGGGTATGACGGCCCAAAACCACCACGGATTACGGGATTACGCAGATTTAATCCGTGCAATCCGTGTAATCCTCTTCATCCGTGGTCATCTTCGTCCCGCATTACCATTCAAGCCCGGGAACCGCTCGCAAATGTGCCAAATCATTTTCCACCGAGATCAGGAACTGTGAAATGGGAAATTGGGACAGCCCGTGCCCCCGTCCCCCAAGGGATCGTTCGGTGACAGCATCATGCCGGAATTGCTAAATCATTGGATCCCCCCCCGCAAGCAACGAATCCCGCTCGGAACGCTTGAAAAATGATTCTGCCATCAATGATTCTGCCTCCTCTGCTCTTCCTCTTCCGCCATCCGCGTAATCCGCGGTTTCCAATCTGGTTCCCTCGTGGGCGGATTCGTCGTCTCGGGCGGTTTGGGAACGTGCGGGCAACCCAGGGTAGCGGCGCAGCCGCAACCCTGGGCTTCGTGACGCAACCCCGGTGGGCATGCGCGTCAAGTTAAGGGAAATGTGATCCCTGTT
>JAPLUI010000184.1:40576-41281 GCA_026397725.1 Verrucomicrobiota bacterium
AGGATGTCCAGTCAGGGTGGAGATTGTGACGAGGTTGATACAGGAATTCGCGAGGAACTCACCGGTACAAGGCGTCAGGTCCTTAACTTGACGGGCAACCCCGGTGGGGTTGGCGCAGGATCATGCGCCCACCAGGAGCCCTCCATTTCATGGGGATTATCCCGCGTGGCGACCATGCCTCATTGCAAGCGTCCCCACCCGTGACCCTTCAATTTCAGCATTTACCCTGGTGAACACCCGCCCCTCTTATCCGTCTTATCCGCGCCATCCGCGGTTAGAAATTCTTCCTCTTCCTCTTCATTTCAGCGTTTCGGTATTTGTTACTACTCAGGTTCCAAAGAATTCATGGCAGAATCATTGATGGCAGAATCATTTTTCAAGAGTCTTGAGGGGGATTCATCACTGGTCGGCCTGTCTGCGTGCGGATGCGCACAGACAGGGGTTGATCCAATGCTTTTTCCCTCCCTCACTCTCTTTCCCATGATTCTGCCATCAATGATTCTGCCTCACTCTTCTCTTCCTCTTCCACCATCCGCGCCATCCGCGGTTAGAAATTCCTCCTCTTCCTCTTCACTTCAGCGTTTCGGTATTTGTTACTACTCAGGTTCCAAAGAATTCATGGCAGAATCATTGATGGCAGAATCATTTTTCAAGAGTCTTGAGGGGGATTCATCACGGGTCGGCCTGTCTGCGTGCGGATGCGCA
>JAPLUI010000184.1:41294-70855 GCA_026397725.1 Verrucomicrobiota bacterium
CGGCCTGTCTGCGTGCGGATGCGCACAGACAGGGGTTGATCCAATGACTTTTTCCAATTCTGAAATGATTCTGCCATACCTGAGTAGTAACCAGTTTTTCAGCATTTCAGCGTTTACCCTGATGAACACCCGCCCCTCTTATCCGTCTTATCCGCGTAATCCGCGGTTAGAAATTCTTGCTTTTCCTCTTCATTTCAGCTTTTTCCCTGCGCACTTCCCGCTTGACCCGCCTGCGGAAATCCCCCAACATCCGTCCACATCCTGCCACAAGATCATGATCCCGCTCTCCCGTTTGCTCAGTCGGCGCTCGTTTTTCCCTGTGCTTCTCGCCCTCCTCCCGGCATTGGCCGGGCCGCTGGCGGCGGGCATCCTGTCAGGTCAGGTCATCAACCCCGGCACCGGCCACAGCTACTACCTGCTCACCCAGAACACCTGGAGCGCGTCCGAGGCGGAGGCGGTCACGCTCGGCGGGCATCTGGTCACCATCAGCGATTCGGCGGAAAACGAGTGGGTACACAACACCTTCAGCCGCTTCGGCGGCAGCGCGAAGACGCTGTGGATCGGGCTGCACGACAGCGCCACGGAAGGGACGTTCGCCTGGACCAGCGGCCAGTCGGCGGAGTTCCGGAATTGGGCGGCGGGCGAGCCCTCGGCTGGCAGTGCCGGCGAGGATTACGTGCATCTCTACGAGCTGGACCGGGGTGCGACCTCCGCCGGGCAATGGAATGTCCACACCGACCAGACCACCGAATCCGGCGTGCCGCTCCACGGAGTGGTGGGATTGCCGCCGGTCGTCGCCAACGTCCGCGCCGCCCAGCGGGCGGGCACCAACCTGGTGGACATCGACTACGACGTGACCGGCACCACCAAGCCGGTGCAGGTGACTCTGGAGGTTTCCGGCGACAATGGCACCACCTTCGCCGTCCCGGCCACCAGCGTCACCGGCGCGGTCGGCCGCGACATCACTCCCGCTGCCAACCTGCGCCTCACCTGGGACGTCGGCGCGGACTGGGCCGGGCACACCGCCGCCCAGGCCCGCTTCAGGATCAGCGCCGATGACAACCCCGTGCCCCCCGGCTTCGCGCTGATTCCGGCGGGGCCGTTCCAGATGGGGGACCAGTCGAGTCCGTTGGTGGGATATCCATTTGAACTTCCTGTGCACACGGTGCAGGTGAGCGCGTTCTATATGGGAAAATGCGAGGTGACGAAGGAGGAATGGGATGCGGTGCGGACCTGGGGGCTGGCCAACGGCTACACGGACCTGCCGGCGGGGAATGGCGGCTATGCCTCGAAAGGGGCGAACCACCCGGTGCATTCGATCACCTGGTATGACATGGTGAAGTGGTGCAACGCGCGGAGCCAGAAGGAGGGGCTCACGCTGTGCTACACGGTCTCCGGGGCGACCTACAAGACCGGACAGAGCGCCCCGGTGTGCAATTGGAGTGCCAATGGCTACCGCCTGCCGACGGAGGCGGAGTGGGAGAAGGCGGCGCGGGGCGGAGTGGCGGGAAAGAACTTCCCGTGGGGCACGGACACCATCACCCACAGCCAGGCGAATTATGAAAGCTCTCCATCCTACGCTTACGACGTGAGTCCGACCAGAGGGTATCATCCGACCTATAACACGGGCGACGCACCCCACACCTCGCCGGTGGGGAGTTTCGCACCGAACGGGTATGGGCTGTACGACATGGCGGGAAACGTTTGGGAGTGGTGTTGGGATTGGTATGGCTCTTACACTTCCGGTTCGCAGACCGATCCGCGGGGTGCAACATCGGGCTCGTACCGGGTGATCCGGGGCGGCGGTTGGGCCGGCATCACGATCGGCTGCCGCGCGGCGTACCGCAACAACGGCTACCCCCCGGACTACTCCAACTACCGCATGGGGTTCCGCCCTGCCCGCAGCTCGGACCACCGGCGCCGGATGGCACCTCCATGAGCATGGGACTGAACCGGCCGCCGTCCCGCTCGCACCCGGTCTCCGGGTGCGACAAAACCAACGAGCGCCCGCCCGGTGCTGGTAGTCCCGTGGATGCGGGGTCGAACGCTCCGGGCGGGCCAGGGGGCCATCTCATTCGCCACGACGCTCATAGAGCGCCGCTACAATGCGGCCCATGCGCGGTCTTGTAGCGGCGGTCTGTGACTACTTTTCCCCCTGCGGGAAAAGTCGTGCCCAGGCGTGGCCGATGACGAAGCGGCGGTTCATTGGCATCGACACTCATAGAGTGCCGCTACAAGGCACCTCATGCGCCACAAGGCGGCCCATTTTCTAACGACAAACCTTTCCCTCACCCCATGATCCCATGAGAACACGGCTCCAACCTGCCCGCGCGGACGTCGCCTCCGCCGTGTCGAGCGCCACGCCGCTCGACCTCCGCGCCGGCCTGCTCACGGTGAAGTCGACCGACGTGCCCAAAACCCTTGCGGACAACGCGCTGGCCACCTCGTCGCTGGTGGTCGGCAACTTCGCCGGCACCATCGCGGATGTGAATGTGAGCCTGGACCTCACCCACCCGAACACCGGCGATCTAACCGCCTGGCTGGTCGGCCCGCAGGGGACGCGGGTTAAATTGTTAGGGAAGACCGGCGGTAGCGGTGACAACTTTACCGGCACGGTCCTGGATGACGAGGCCGGCACCGCCAACGCCAGCGGCACCCAGATCTATAGGGATCGTCTAACCAAAGTGGCGAACCATCTGGTCGATCACTACCTTCAGTGGTCGACCGACGGCGTTCGCTGGTTCACCGGCGGCCTCGTGTTCCGCATCGTCGAGGACCACGCCGACTACTGGCTGATGGAAGCCGTGCTGGCGCTCAACGGCCAGCCGCCGGTCCAATTCCGGCAAGTCGCCAGGCGGGACGTCGTCTATAGCCACTGGATCTACGAGGAAGGCGCCGCATTCAGTCAGCGCGGCCAGTACCAGGACCCGAACGGCGACCGGATTCCCAATGCCGTCGCCTACGCCCTGGGCCTGCCCGCCGTGGGCCCGGTGCCCGCCGCCGCCCTGGCACGGCTGCCCAAGGCCGTGCTCGAGCGCACGCCCGAGTCCCGTGGCGGCATCGTGCTTGGTCTGCCCGAGCGGATGCAGCCCGACGTCACCCTGAGCATCGAGGCCAGTCCTGGCCTGACGGCCGGCACCTGGGCCGAGGTCGCCCGCCGCACCGGCACCGGTGCCTGGCAATTGTCAAGTGCCCGGCACCCGGCCTTGCGCACCCAGCGCAGCGGCGGCGTGGAAGTCACCACCTTCACCGAAGACCTGGCCGCCCAACGCTTCTACCGCCTGCGGGCGGAGGTGAGTGAGTGAATGGGGGGGGGAGTTATCAGTTATCAGTTATCAGTTATCAGTTATCTCCCTGCCTATATCTTCTCTTGCGCCTTATGTCTTGCCGTCTTGCATCTTTTCTTCATCCATCCGCGTCATCCGCGTAATCCGCGGTTCAAAATCTTCTCTTGTGCTCCTTGTGTTCCTTTGCGGCAAATCATTTTCCACTCCAGCACCAACCAATGAAAGCTCCCGCCATCATGAGGTACCATTATCAAATCCAGGGAATCCGGCGTCGGACGGGTCGGACGGGTCGGACGGGTCGGACAAGTCGGACAATTCGGACAAGTCGGACAAGTCGGACAAGTCGGACAGGTCGGACTGTTCGCTGGCACTATCAATTTCCTTTCCTGCCGCGCTTGTTGTGGGTATTCGCTTGGGTGGCGGCTGCGGGAGCGCTCCTGCCGTTCCGGGCCGGCGGGGACGCGCCGCCGCCGGACGCGTACAGCACATGGTTGCAGCGGCACTTCCCTGCGGCCTACTGTAACCCGGCCATGGAAGCGAGCGTCTGGGGCGACCTCGCCGACCCCGACGGCGACGGCTGCGGCAACCTCCTGGAGTTCGTGATGCAACGAGATCCGAACGTGGCCGACGCCCAGCTCGGCCTGCGCTGTCGGCTGGATGGCGGCGACCTGGTGGCCACCTATCGTGAAACCACCGCCACCAGCTCCGGCGTGACGTGGCTCGGCGAGTGGTCGGTGGATCTAGGGTTCTGGATGGAGGCGGGCGTGCGTTACGAGACGGTCGAGACCCACAGCGGCTACCGGGTAAGGGAGGCACGGATCAGCATGAACAGGGAGCCACAGATCTTCATGCGGCTCACCGCCTGGAGATGAGGCTCCCCAATCCGCCTCACATCCAAGCCAAATTTTTCAGGAATCCGTTCCACGATATTGACAAATTGCGGGACACTGGTAAACCTTGCCCGGCAACTCCTACTCATCATGGCTGAAGGCATCAACGACCAGTTGGCAGGCAACCTGCGGCAAAGGTTAGGCCCCGTAAAGAAATAAACCCTACAAAATCTGCATGTTAGCATGGAATCAATTTGGTAAAATCATGATAGGGTAGAATCATGAAGAACTGGAATTGTGCTCCCGTTATCGGGAATTATGATCTTTTCTTCCATCATTTTACCCTCCATCATTTTACCCAATTTCTGAATGATTGAACTTCTAACGCCATGTTTATTTATTTACGGCTCCTTACCGCCAGATGGTCGGACCGCGGATTGTCCGGCCCGCAACAATGCACGCGATTTGTGGCGTCAGCAAGATCCCGGCATGATGGATGGCGCGATCTCCGCGACCATCCCGCGTCACGGCACCGTGCTGGTGCGGATTGCCGCAGCCGTTCAGTGAGGATCAGGAACCGGCAACCACCATGAAGACAATGACAACAACAATGATGATGACCCGTTATGCAACGCTCGCGCTTTGCAGCCTAACGGCTGTAGGGGCGGACAACACCGCAGCAGTGGGCAACACA
Source organism: Verrucomicrobiota bacterium (assembly GCA_026397725.1). Lineage (GTDB taxonomy): Bacteria > Verrucomicrobiota > Verrucomicrobiia > Verrucomicrobiales > Akkermansiaceae > Luteolibacter. The sequence goes on from JAPLUI010000184.1 coordinate 46,106, forward strand.
CTCACGGACAAGACGCTCGTCGTGTGGGCGAGCCCCGCCAACCTCGAACAGAGCGGCGGCAGCGCTCTCACGATGGACGATCTCAAGGGCGGGTTCGATGGCATCGTCTTCGCGGAAATCAAGCCCAAGGCCTGGGCACCCGGTAGCGACAGTTTTTGCCGGGCCCCGAAAGACAGGGCATCCTTGCCGCTGGAAACCGCCGCGCCCGGCCAGTTTGTCCAGCTCGCGATCACCTATCAGGACAAGACCATTGCGCTCTACCGGAACGGCGAAAAACAGTGCGATTACCAGGTTGAGAAAACCTGTTCCTTCGCCGACGATCTGGCGATGGTGTTCGGCGTGCGGCACATCAAACCGGACAACAAGAACACCTTCGTCGGCGCGATCGATGATGCGAGAGTCTATGACCGCGTGCTGACCCAGGCCGAAATCAAAGCGCTGGTCCCTAACAAACTTTCCGCCATCAAGCCGGTGATCTGGTTTGATTTCGAGGACGGAAAACCCTCCGACAAGGCCGGACGTTTCACCGATCTGTATGTCACAGGGAACACGCATGTGAAGGATGGCAAGCTGGTTCTTCCCAGCGATGGCTCATCTCTCGTCGCCCTGCCGACCGGGGCGATGTCCGCCCGTTTCGCGGAGTTCGCCCCGACCCTTGCGGGTCGTGCATGCAAACCGCGTCGTGCCTAACGGCGCTGCGGATAAGAAGGCACCACCCGCGCCCACCATCACGGGACACTGGTCAAAATCAGACCCGGGTGAGGTGCCGGAGTTGGTGCTGCAAACGGCCCGGTCCCTGCGTGAAAAGTATTTGGAGGACCCTACGCGGCCGGGTTATCACTTCGCGACGGTTGATGGCATTGCATACCCCGCCGATCCTAACGGAGCGTTTTTCGCGAACGGACGCTACCATTTGATGTATTTCCTGACCGGCAACGTGATGGTGCTCAACAAGTTGAATCCGCACCCTTTGTGCTGGCACCTAACGAACCGCTCCAGTTGCGGGTGTTCATCGACAAGTCCGTGATCGAGGTATTCGCCAATGACCGCCAGGCGATTTGCCGGCGCGTCTATCCCGCCCGCAAGGATTCGCTCGGTATCGTCCTATTCGCTGAGGGCGGCGCAGCCAAATTCACCAGCGTGAAGGCCTGGGAAATGATGCCTTCCAACCCATACTGACAAATCCGGACCACGAATTTCACACCATGAGAAAATCCAAGAATATCATTGGATCCATCACATTGTCCGCAGTCGTATTGACCGTTTGGCAGGTGGAGTTGCGGGCTGAAGGCGTGCTGCATCATGATGCGGCGGCCATCAGCAAGGCCATGGAGGGGATGGAAAAGGCGATCTCCATCGCCAGGAATGCTCCCAGCCGTCCGGTTGATCATTTACTGCCTGAAGCCCAATGGATGAATGACCCGAACGGGGCATTCTTTGCCGACGGCTGGTGTCAGGTGTTCTATCAGTTCAATCTCCATGAAGGAGGCACGCTCGATGTGTTTGGCACCAAGGTCGCGATCTCTTCGGCAGGAGCAGGCAAGACGCTTGCCCTGCAGGTCTTTCTCGACAAGTCGATCATGGAAGTCTTCATCAACGGCGGCAAGAAGACCGTGGCTCGGGTACTCTATCCGCCTCTCGAGGACAAGGGCCGCGTGCTCCTGCATCTGGCTGCCAAGCCCGTGATCACCCGCCAGTGGCGCTTCATCGAATGGCTCGCCGGTCGCCTTACAGCGCGACGCCACTGACGGCGACGGCGGGTTGATACCTGCAAGGTTGCCTGCTCGGCGCAATTCCCGAAACCCCAACCCACCCGTCACGTCCCATGCCCGCCAATCTCAGCTTTTCAGACGATGCGGGGCCGCCGCTGCGTGCCGGCGGCCCCTTGTATCATCTGTCGGATTTGGAAGGCAGGATTTCTAACATTACGGCACGACCATCAGGCGGCAGAATTTCTGCGCCGCGCCGGTTGGCAGGGTGAAAACCACCTTGGTCGGATCGCTCGAATCAACGCCCGCGGTGGCTGCCGACCAATCGTGCAGGTTATCGGAAACCTGGACTGCGAACGAGGTGACCGCGCCCACATGGGGCCAAGTGACCTTGCCGTTCACGACGCCCGGGTTCGTGGCGCGGCCGTTTTCGCCCATGAAATAGGCGGTGCCGTTCTGCACCCCGTCATGGTTGTAATCGCCGTCAGCCGGCGCCGTCGCGCCGCCCGCGTAGTCGCGCGCCCAATCGGCGTAACTCGGCGTGGTCGGATTGGGGTCGGAGGCTTGGAAGTAAGGTCCGGCACCGATGACGTTTTGCATGGAACCCCAGGCCACCCCGGTGCCCTTTGCGAAGCGGGCCTCCATCGATTGGCCGCCTTCATTCTCAAAATATCCGATGAGAACATGCACCGAATTCATGTTCAGCGTGACCGTGCCCGTCTTGACGGTGGTGGGCTGGATGTTGTTATTGTTCACGACCACTTCGGTCGCCGGGTCGAAAACGCCGTCATTATTCAGATCGACGTACACCACGCTACCATCATCGCTGGCCGTTCCAAATGTGTAGTTGCCGTGCCCCGCCTTGGTCACGTCGAGCCAGCCGTCCCAAATGACCGAAAACGTATCGTCAGACGTAATTCCCGGCAGCACACCCGCAAAGGTGCCGTAGTTGATGTCAGTGGTCTGAAGACCGGTCCCGCTGGGAACAACCGTCAGCAGATTGGCGATGGGATTCAGGAAGGAGGTCCCTTGGGTGGAGTCATAGGTTCTCACATTCATTTTGCCTTTTGGTTGCCCAGAGCCGAACAACGTGACCGTCACGGTATAGACGTTGGTGATCAGCGAATCCGAGGAGGTGACCGTGAATTCCACCGGATCGGTAAAGTCAAGCGGGTCACCGGGATTCACCGTGCTGCCGCCCACCGTGCAGGTGGCGCCACTGGAAAGCGTGAACGCGGGAGCCAGCATCGTCACATCCGTTCCGTACGGCACGGTCCAAGCGATGTCTGCGGCGTTGCCCACAACCGGACCGACGGCGGCACCGGGCCCGAAATCGAGAATCCTGGCATCGGGCGTGACCGAGACGGCAAACCACTTGCTCATCAGGTATTGCTCGACCTGCGCGCGCTCCTGTTCGGTAAGCACACGATCGTAGAGGATCACCTCGGCCTGGTACTGATTGCCCGCATGGGTATTGCCGCGGTCCTTGTTGAAGGAATCAGCTTGCACCGTGCCGGTGGTGAGAACTTCCACCAGGTTGAAGCCGTTGTGGAGGTTCGTGGGCATGGAACTGGTCGAATTGATCAATGCCGGATAGTCCTGCAGCACCCCGTTGACCCAGGTTTGTCCGCTTGTGACATAGCCGCTCGCATCATGGCCCCACAATCCGGTGGCGGGATCGCTGTCGGTGGCCCCGCCCTCGGACCGATGGAAGTGGTACGCGCTTTGATCGGTCAACAGGAAGCTGTTGCCCTTGAACACGGAGAAGACCGTGCGGATGCCGCTGTCTCTGGCGAACAGCAAGGCGCCGCTGCTGGCGGCACCGCCATTCCCGGCAAAATAGATCGCGCCCAGACTGGTTCCCGTGCCCGCGTCGGCAACAAAGACCGGGTTGGCATTGCCGGACGGCACCGTGGCGTCGGCACCGTTTCCGCTGTTGTCAATCCACTGCGTGACGGGGTCATTGTCAGCCAAACCAAGCGCCGAGGCGTCGAACCAGCGGGTATAGCCGGCGACGGGCGGGCCGGGCGGGACGGGCGGCAGGACGTGGACCGTCACGGTATAGGTGTTGGTGATCGCCAGATCCGAGGAGGTGACCACGTATGCCACCGGGTTGGTGAAGTTGCGCGTTTCACCGGCAACCGCCGCGACCCCGCCCACCGTGCAAGTGGCTCCGGTGGAAAGGGTAAAGGTTGGCGCTAGCGTCGTCACCTCCGTCCCATGCGGCACCAACCATCTGATTGCGGCGACATGGCCCGAAAGCGCGCCGATGGTGGCGCCGGGACCGAAGCTGGTGATTTTCGCTTGCGGCACAATCACATAAGCCGTGTCCAAACCGTACTTGACCGCCAGGTAGGAACCGACCGCGGTTTTCTCGTCGGAGGTCAGTTCGCGGTTGTAAATGATGAATTCGGCGATCCGCCCATTGAAGTACCGGGTGTAGGCTTGCTGTCCAAGTTGATACGTGAATGAGGGCGACGACGCCGACACCTCCATCAGCACATGCCACTGGCCGTTATGCACGTGGCCGCTGGTTCCGTTCACATCGACTTGGCCATTGTCCGGGAAATCATTACCGTCCGCACGGTAGCCCGTCTGGTTCCAATTGTTAGCGTCGCCACGAATGTTTTGGCTGTCCGCATTGCGGCTTTGACAAAACATGCCGTCCAACGAAGACGCGTCGGCATCCTTCTTGCAAACCGCGAAAATCGTTTTGATCGTCGTGTTCGACGGCCCCTCCAGGAACTTGCCGGTTCCGTCCCATTTGACGGTTGGCAACCCGTTGAGATCACCGGCCAGGTATTGCGGCTGGGTCCCGGTGTCCGCATTTGCGGCATGCTGGCCGTTGCCGCTTTGGTCATTCCACAGCTTGACGAAAACATTGCCGTCGGCCGTCCGCACCTGGCTCGAATCGCCGGTGTTGATGGCGTCGGCCGCCAGCGACACGACCAAACCATTGGTGACTGGCGGCAATGCTTTCGCGGTGGGTCCTGCGCCGAAGAACGCCGCACCCACCGCCGAAGCGAGGGCGAGGTGTTTCAGATTGGCGCTGAAATTATGGCTTGGATGCGGTATTGTCATGGTATTTTGGGGCGAGGCTTTGCTGGTTGTCGGTTCTGTATGGTTTGAAGGTGGCTGGCCGAGGTCCCAGCCTGAGGTCCCGCGAAACCAGCAACAAGTCCATATCTACGCGGATGCAACCCTGCCCACAAGGAAATTTCTTCCGATCAAGTGGCCAAGCGTCCAAACTGCTTCCGGGACAGGGCCGCCCGGCCCAATGGCCGGACGACGCCCCCACAGAACCGTACGATCCCAATGAAGGCATACGCTCCTCAAGCTACGGTTTCGCCCCCCAATGCTATCTGCCACCGTCTGTGTGACACAGGTGTCCGGGCTCAGGTCCCGGATGTGATTCAGGTGACTGAATCTGAAACATTGGACGCACCCCCGACGTTTCCAGGGTCCTGCATGCAACGATTCCGCTACTTCCGCCTGTTGTCACTCCTGCCATTCTTGTTGGGCGCCAGAATTCCGGCGGCCGAACCCGCCCCGTTGCAGCCCGGTCCGCGCTTGGATTATTCCAAATTCGCCTTTGAGCCGAAGGCGTGGGCCAAGCGCGAACTCAGCCTGCAACTGACCCCGTGGACCGGCAAACAGGTGATCTTCCTGACCACCGATGACACGCTGGATCCGGGCCTGATGGGCCTTTGGGTCTCACGGCTCGACGCCGGCTGGCAATTGTACGCCGACCTAACAGGTCGCAAGCCGGCGCCGTTCAAGCAGGTCGGGGGCAAGGTCACGATCGCGGCGGTTCCGGGGGCCGATCTGACGTGTGGGGCGGGGTGCGGTTTTGTGGGGGCCACGGGGATCGAGTTGGCGATGTTCTATGATGGCAATTACCCCGAACTCAAGACTCACCCCAAGGCGATGCCGCACTATGTGTTTTACGAGATGGGGCGCAATTATTACACGTTCGGTGACCGGCATTCGTGTTTCATCACCGGCTTTGCGGTGTTCATGCGCTACGTGTGCATGGACGTCCTGCACTGCGAGGACACGGATGCCTCGACGCGCCGGACTATCGAGAGTGTGGAACCGCTGATGGCCGCCAGCGGCATGAGCTTTCTGGACCTGTTCACCACCAGCTTTGGCATCGGTGAAAAAGTCAGCCTCATCAAGGACAAGCATGGCAAGCTGATCGACCCGTCCGACCAGCCGGTGCGCTATGCCTCCGCCATGTTGCGCCTGCGCCGCGACAACGGCGGCGAACCCTGGGTGCAACGCTTCTTCCGCGAACTGGCCACCTGCCCGCAATCCAAACCCGACACCAAGGCGGGCGCTCTCAGCCAAGGCTGGTATTGGCTGTTATGCGCAAGCGTGGCGGCCCACAAGGATCTCAGCCCGGTGTTTGCCGGCGAGTGGCACCTGCCCATCACCCAAGCCACCCGCACCGATCTGGCAAAAATCGACTGGCACAAGCCCGACCTCACCGTGAAGGAAGTGGCCGCCACCGTGACCCCCGCCTGGCAAAACTGAAATTGAGAGAAAACCCGCAGCACACCCTATCCATCGTGAACCACCACCAGCCGCTTGTAGTTCTGTTAGCATGTCTCACGGCCGGTGCCGCCAGCGCCGGGCCGCCGGCCGCGGCCGTGGACGCGCGTGCCAACATTATCCCGTGGCCAAAAAATGTCGAACTCGATCCGGGCCAGTTGCGTCTGACGTCCGCGCGGATTGTGGCCGGCGCCCCGGCCTTGCTGCCGCTGGCCAAGTTGTTGTCCGAGGAGATCGCCGCCGCCACCCGCCTGAAGCTGCCGGCCGTTAGCGGCCAGGGCGAGTCGGCGGCGGTGGCGCGGGTGCGGCATGATGACAACCCCGACAAGGCCTATCGCGGGTTGATGATCGACGTGGCGCGCCAGTATCACATGATCGACAATCTCAAACAGATTGTGGAAATGTGCCGGTTGTATAAAGTCCGGTATCTGCAGTTGCACCTGACCGACGACCAGGGGTTCATGTTTCCGACCAAGGCCTTTCCAAAGGTGTTCACCCAAATCCAGAACGGCGGCCAGCCGTACACGCTTGAGTACAACACGCCCGTCACCATCGAGCAGCCCGGCTTGGTGCGGGCGGCCCTGTTTGACAGCGCCGGCAAACAGGTCGGGCCACTCAGCGAAGACCATTTCCGCAAGACCGGCAAATAACGGCCGGGCAGGATCCACTTATCTAACATAAAGCACCAAGATATCATCTAATGGAACTGCGCTGCAGCATGCTGGTTGGTAGAGCCCTCGTTGCCGGAGCGGCGATCAGTCTGTCCTTTGTCGTTGCGGCAGCCTCTGGTCCGGCGAAAGAACCGGTCGATTTCATCAATCCGATGATCGGGGCGAGCACCAACGCCGAATTCGGCGAAGGCAAGACTTTCCCCGGCGCGGCCAGGCCCTTCGGACTGGTGCAGCTCAGCCCCGATACCATCACCGGCGGCGACAATGGGTCGGGCTATTCCTATGAGCATCCCACCATCGAGGGCTTCAGTTTCACCCACCTGAGCGGCGTGGGCTGGTATGGCGATCTTGGCAATTTCCAGGTCATGCCCACCACCGGTCCCTTGCAGACCAAGCGCGAGGACAACGCCTCGCCATTCAGCCACGACGACGAGATCGCCCGGGCGGGTTATTATGCGGTGGGCCTCAAGCGCACCGGCATCCGCGCCGAGATGAGCGCCGCGCCGCGGGCCGGCATGCTGCGCTTCACCTTCCCCAAGGCCGGCGAAGGCCGCATCCAGATCGACCTGGCGCGGCGCATCGGTGAGACCTGCCGCTGGAAAAAGGCCAGCAAGCAGTCGATCACCATGGTCGATGAGCGAACCATCGCCGGATCGATGTACTGCCCGAGCGAGGATGGCGGCTGGGGCGGCGGTGCCGGCGGGTGCAGCTATACCCTGTATTTCTACGCCCAGTTCAGCAAGGTTCCGAAAAATTTCGGGATCTGGGACAAGGACGAGGTGTTCAAGGGCAAGAAGGCCCATGAGGGCCGGGATGTGGGCTTCTATGCCGAATTCGCCACTACCGCGGGTGAGCAGATCATGCTCAAGGCGGGAGTGTCATTCGTCAGTATCGAGGGAGCCAAGGCCAACCTCGCGGACAATCTCGATCATTGGGATTTCCAACGCCTGCAACGCGAAGCGCGCGCCGCCTGGGCCAAGGCAGTGGAGGGGCTGAACATCGAAGGCGGTACCGATGTGCAGCGGGAGGCCTTTTTCACCGCGCTCTACCATCTCATGATCGATCCGCGTGCCGGCGCCGATGTCGATGGCACCTACATCGGCGGGGATGGCAAGCCGCAGCGCTCGAAGCACTTCACCTACCGCACGGTGTTCAGCGGCTGGGATGTGTTCCGCAGCCAGTTTCCGCTGCTCACGGTGATCGCTCCAGAGATTGTCAACGATCAGGTCAATTCCCTCGTCCAACTTGCCGATCTCAGCGGCCGGGCTGTCTTCGGAAGATGGGATCTGCTCAATTGCAGCTCCGGCTGCATGCTCGGCAGCCCGGCGGTGTCGGTGGCGGCGGACGCCTATCTCAAGGGCATCCGCGGCTTCGATGTCGAGCAGGCTTATGCCATCGGCAAACGCACGGTGAACGAGGTGGAAGGCAAGCCGGGCTGGACTCCGGGCAGCTTGTCGTGGACCCTTGAAAACGCCTACTTCGACCACTGCATGGCACGCTGGGCCGGGGCCCTCGGCAAGACTGCGGATGCCCGCGACTTCGCGGAGCGCGCGCAGCATTACCGCAACAATTTCGATCCTGCGGTGAATTGGATGCATACCCGGAAGGAGAATGGCGACTGGGAGCCATGGCAGGGCCGTGCCGCCGGAGGCCAGGGGTGCATCGAGAGCAATCCCTTCCAGCAGGGCTGGTTCGTGCCGCACGACGTGCAGGGGTTCATCAACCTGCTCGGACGCGAGCGCTTTCTCGCCGACCTCGAAGAGTTTTTCACCAAGACCCCGCTGTCCTTCAAATGGAACGACTACTACAACCATGCTAACGAACCGGTGCATCATGTCCCCTACCTGTTCACCTATGCCCGCGCACCGTGGCTGACCCAGAAATGGGCGCGCACGGTAATGGATCACGCCTATGGCGCGGGCGTGAAGGGTTTGTGCGGCAATGACGATGTCGGCCAGATGTCGGCGTGGTACGTGCTCAGCGCGTTGGGCTTGCATCCGGTCTCGCCGGTGGATGGCATCTATCTGATTGGCAGCCCGCTGTTCACGCGCGTCTCGGTGCGCCTCACGCCGCCTTACCATCGCGGCACGGCCTTCGTCGTGGTGGCCAAGAACAATTCGGCCGGGAACATCTATGTGCAATCGGCGAGTCTGAATGGCAAACCGCTGACCCGCGCCTGGCTGCGCCATGCGGAAATCACCGATGGCGGCATCCTGGAACTTGTTATGGGCAAAGAACCAAACGAGAAATGGGGCAGCGCTCGCGAGGATCTGCCGCCATCGGTGAGCGGCGAGCTGGAATATGCCGCACCCGTGTTGTCACCTGCCACTGCAAGAATCACCAAGGATTTCAGCGTCCGCGTGACGGTGCGCAATCGTGGTCCGGGTCCGGCCGTGCCGTTCATCGCTGTCAGGGAAGGCGGGCGCCTGCTCGCCAGTGTCGAAAGTGCCGTGCTCGCTCCCAACCGGGAACAAGCCGTGGAGGTGGCGGTCCATTTCGACACCGACGGTCCCCATGCCGTCGAGGTGTTCGGCAAGCGCTCCGCCCCGGTGAACGTGGTGGATGATGTGCCGCCGCGCCTGACGCAGGTCGTCATCGGTGCGGAGCGAACACAGGTGATCTCCACCTTCTCAAAACCGCTCGACCCAGCCTCGGCGACTGCTGCGTCGCATTATCGCCTCGATGCCAATCTGGTGCCTCACTTGGCCGTATTGTCGCCGGATGGGTGCACGGTCAGCCTGGCGTTCGCCAACGAGCTGCAACCGGGCCTGCATGTGCTGCACGTTGCGGGCATTGCCGACGCCACGCGGGCGAAGAATCTGTTAAAGTCCGGCCACGGTGATTTCTTGCTAACCGATGCGGTGGTGACGACGGCCAGAACGGACAAGGACTGGAGCGACCTGCCCATGGGCGCGCCCGCGGCCGACGACTATGCCGACCTTCATTCCAAACACGGGGTGAGCCTTTCCGCAGTACCGGGCTTCGCCGCGCCACAAGGCGGCGAGGGCGGTCTGCGGTGTCTTCTCGACGGGGTGGCCGCAGGCACGGATGATGACACTAACCATTGCGCATGGATGGATGGCCCGGGGCGCATGGTCATGGATCTCGCCGCCGAGGTGCCGGTGGCCGGCGTGCGCACCTTCTCGTGGCACAAGAGCGACCGTGCTCCGCAACGCTTTGTCCTCTATGGCGCGCGTGGCGCGACGTTGCCCGATGCCGCATGCGCGGTGCCCGGTCCGCCATGGGAGCGCATCGCCGCCATCGACACGGTCAAGCTCGGGCAGGGCGGAAAACACGCGTCAGCGGTTGTCGGCTTCAGAGGCAAGGTGATCGGCACCTATCGCTGGCTGCTGTGGGTGCTCGAACCCGTGGCCAACGGCGGCACGCAGGGCACCTTCCTGACCGAGGTGGACGTCTCCGTGGCGAAGTGATCGGATATGAAATGGGAACGATAAGCAGCGATCGGCCGATGTGGAAGGCGACTTTCTCAAGCTTCGCCTTGGCCGCCGAATGGCAGAACCCGCAGTGCAGACATCATGAGGCGGCCGAAAAATCAGCGCTGGCACATTTCCCTATTTCGGCTACACTTTCGGCATGTCACAAGTCGCTGAGTTGCTTAAAGAGGCTTCCAAGCTTGATCTGCTTGATCGAGCGGAGCTGGTTTCGTCGCTCCTTGAGGAGCTTGATCCAAGCCCTCACTATGTCAACGATGAGGAGGCTCTGCAACGTCTTCAGGATCTAAAGTCCGGCAGGGTCAAGGGGCTGTCCCAGGACGAGTTTTGGAAGGCTTGCGGACGTTCATAGCCGATGCAGATCATCCGACATCCAAAACTTGCCGATGACATCCGCGTTGCCGCGATGCACTACGCGGATATTTCGGAGCGGGTTCTCTCCGCTTTTTGGCATGAGTTGGATTCCGTGTTGGCCTCGGTTGAGCGGAATCCCAGAAGTCACCATTTTGACTCATGTGGTCTGCGTAGGGCCAGTTTCAGGAAGTTTCCCTACCACTTGCTCTATCAAGATGACGCGGATGTCCTTTTCTTGGTAGTTCTCAGACACGACAGAAGACATCCCAATTATGGTATTGACCGTCAGACGTAGCCACGAAGCCCAATAAGTCGGTGGATGCGACGGCGTGAAGCCTCGTAGTTAGTTCAGAGTCCACCGCGCCGCCGCATCACCTTTAACGTTCCTGTGATCCGCGATGCGGGAGGCGCGGAGGGCGTCTTTCTAACCGAGGTGGACGTCACCGTGGCGAAATGATCCCATTGCGCGGTTTTCGCCAGCCGTTTCCGGTGCCGTTCGCAGATCAGATAGATATAACAAGGAAAATTCATGGCTACAATATCCGGTTCATTCAAACCATCCGCGACCTCCGCCGCACGCGAGGGAGGGCAGCGGGATCGAACGTCATTCGCGATCGTAACTTCACTTTTTTTCGTGTGGGGCTTCATCACGTGCATGAATGACCTGCTGATTCCGAAGTTCAAGGCGGCGTTCGAGTTGACCCAGTTCCAGGCGAACCTGGTCCAGTTCGCCTTCTTCGGCGCGTGTTTCTGTGTCTCCCTGCTCTATTCTCATCAACTACCTTGGCGAGGTGATGGCGCTTTCCCACAGGGATGCTGACAAATATCTTCACCCTCTCCATTCGGGGCCTGGGTGACGACACTCCCCAGGGCAGTTCGCTGCTGGTGATGATGATTGTGGGCGGTGCGCTCATGCCTCTGATCCAGGGCGCGTTGATGGATCACGTGGGAGTACGCCTGTCCCTGTCGATCATGCTGGTCGGGTACGCCTACCTGATGCTTTTCGGTTTCTTCGCCTGGAGGTTCGGCAGGGCCGCTGCGGACGCCGACGGGGCGCTGTCCCAACCGCAGAGTCGAAGGGACAAAGATCGGGATTAAGATCGAAAGTGAGCTAATCCGGAGTGGAGTCAGGTGTTCCGAACCTGCAAAACGCAACAGGTGGCAACCCGGGACGGGCTGCCACCTGGGGATTTAGCGGGGATCCGGGCGCTTAAGGGGTGACCGACAAGCGGCAGAATTTCACCGCCGCACCGGTGGGCAAAGTGTAGATCACATAGCCCGGAGCGCTCGTCGTATCGACGTCGCCCGAGGCGGCGGCCGACCACGTGCTGAGGTCGTCGGAAACTTCCACCCCGAAGGCGGAGACCGATCCCACGCGCGGCCAGGTGACCTTGCCGTTCTCAACGCCCGGATTGGTGGCGAGGCCGTCTTTGCCCATGAAGAACGCGATGCCGTTGGACACGCCATCGTTGTTATAGTCCTCGCTGGGGGGCTGGTCGCCCGCGTGGTTGTGCGCCCAGGTCTCATAGGGAGTGGCGGCGGAGGGGAGTTGCACGATCTGAACGGCAGCAGTGCCGCCCACCCAGCTACTAGCAGTCATATCCAATGCAATGGTGAAGGTGTCGGACGTCAGAGGCTCGGCCGATGAGCCAAGGACCGTATAGTTCGAGGCCTTGCCGGGGCTGCTTTCGGTACCCTCAAGCCAGAATGGATCTCCAGATGCCGGCGCAGTCATGGTAACATTGCGGGTGATGGTGGTGGAGCCGGCAGTCAAGATGAATCTCTGAGCCCGACCGTTCATTTCGTAATACACAACGACCACATAACCCGACGGCGCATAGGTGCTCAGGCCTTCGAAAGAGATCGAGCAGCCGTTGGCGCAATAATCCGCCAGCAATTTTTGATCAAGCGTGGTGGCGGCATCCGACCAAGCGTTGTTGTTGTTGAAGGTCCAACTGGTCACATTAACCGAAGTCGCCACTCCTTCCTTGTCCTTGAGGCTGGTCAAGGGGGTCCAGACTAGATTGGGTGGTCCTTGGCCCTGACCTGGCGCCATGGTCCAATTCACCTGCTGATAACCGGGCGCACCGGCGGCATCGGTCGCCAAAAAGGTATATGCACGGGAATATTTCAGGCCGATCATGTTGTTGGTATCGAGGGTGGTGAAGATCCACTCCGGACTGAGGGTATCGCCGTGGGTGTTCTTGGCGACGATCTGCCATTTGTAGGTCTTCGATGTGAGCAACGCCGGGAGAGTGGTGTACTCGCTGCTGGTGAGGCCCGTCGCGGTCGGGGTCTCCGGTTTCGACCCCGAGTCGTCCCATAAATACACATCGTAGCTGTCGGCCCTGTAACAATCGGACCAATCAAGTTTGGTGAGCGTGGCGAGCATCGCCGCCCCCCCGAAGTTGATGCCGTTGGTGGGGGTGGGCGTTGCCGGTGTGGAAGGAACCCAAGTCGCCGGGCCGGATGTGCCCACTTCGATGGAACCCGCTCCCACGACATAGCCGTCGCCCTCCATGCGAGCCACGTCCGGTTGGAGGACTTCGTTGACGAACAGCTTGGCAACCCTGAGAATGCCGCCCGTGGCCGTTTTAACCGTGGTGCCCGTGATGAGGTGCAGCTCGTTGATGGTGTCCGTGAAGCCCTCCAGGTCGAGGCTGGCGCCCGAATAGTTAACGTAGATGTTCGCGCCGTCGTTGATCTGATCGCTGGCGGTCCAGGTCATTTTTGCCGCGGCGTTGGTCATCATGATGGAACCCCTCAGAGCGTCGCCGGAACTCATTTCAAGTGACACTTGGGCGTTTGATATGATGGTCGTGCCGGTATAGGTATTGCCGGTGCTCCCTGAGACCTGCATCGGGGTGGAGCCCCCGTTTTGGAAAGTCAGCACGCCGTCGCCGGAGATGGGGCCGCTGACATTCATGGTGGTGCCGCCGCTGTCGATGATGAGCCAGTTGCCATTGAGGATCAGGGGAACCGAGAAGCCGCCGCTGGAAGAGTAGGTCTGCGTGGTTCCAACCAGCAGCCCGGTGTTGCCGATGCCGACGGCGGTGTCGATATTGACCCCGAGAGCGGGATTCCCCGGATCCGCGGGGGTGAGGGTGTTGCTAATGGAAGTCGGCATCGTGCCGACGATGGCCGCGATCGTATAGACCTTGGCGGTACCATTCGCAGCGGTAACGGTGTAGGCGACCGGACTGGTGCTGAAATCCTGGGCCGTGTCCGGCAGGATGGTGGCGCCGGGTGACAGGGTGAAGGTGGGTGTGAGCGACGACACAGGCGTGCCGGTCGGAACGTAAAGATCCACATTGGTTCCGCTGATCCAACCGGTGCCCAGCGTGTCGAACGAGCAGCTCAGCATGTCGTTCTCAAAGTTCTGCCAGCCGGTGGCATCGACGACCTGGAAACCATTCACGGTCAGGCCGCTGTAGCCGGTCGCGTTCACCATATTCTGGCCCCAAACGTAAATCATGCCGGCGCTGTCCGGCGCAAGATTATCGAACACCAGCCAGTTGTCGCCCTGCTTCCAGGTTTGCGCGGCCTTGGTCGCGGCCGTATTGATGACGGTCTTGGTGGTTGTGGGCGCTCCCGATGCGGGGCCAATCCCCCACGTATTGTTGAGGTTGAGCGCGGCGGAGCATGCCAGGTAGATGTTGTAGGTCTTGGCCGGATCCAGCCCGGTGACAGTGAAGCGGGCGCGCATCTGATTGCCACTGCCGGAACCGGTGACCCTGTAGAGACCGCCATCGAGCATCTTGACGGGGGGATGGTCGTACCAAATGCCGGGACCACCCAAGGGCGTACCGTTGGAGGTGGCTGTGGTCCACCCCACGGTTGTCGCATTCCCATCGCTGTCCAACAGATTGTTCACCGTTCTGGTCAGGGGCGTTCCGCCACCAGCTCCGTCATCAGCAGCAATGTAGTCGTTCCAAGTCGTCCCGGTGTAGGGGGCTGGAGCTTGCTGATAGTTGTGATCTATAAACGTCTTCCCATTCACCGCATCTCCGGGGCAGCCGAAGTTGACGTTGATGGTCTGGTTGGCCCATGCGGAGCCGGCGAATCCGGCTAACGCGAGAATCGCGGCAGCCGCTGAATTCAGATACATTTTACTGGTAGCCATGGTGTTTGATTTTGGGGATTTTGAGTTGGCCCCCGATCCTCGGCCATAGTGTAGCTAAACTAAGCTATGGTGGCTGGGGCGGGGAAGATGTAGGGGCGCATGGGGGGGGAGTCAATGACTATTTTTGATTATTTTATGGACGGCGGCAAAAGGTTCCGAAATGCGGCAGCCGGAACGCAGGCGAAGCACGCCACGGAGCGTGTTGGAATACGCGCTCTACGGCGGCGATCCGGCGGTTTCCTCCACCGGCATCCTGCCCGTCGTGACGGACACCACAGGCGCGAATCGGGTCTTGACACTTTGCCGCCGTAACGCCTCCACCGCCTGGATACCATCCAGGTGTTCCAACACGGCAGCAATCTAACAGACGGTCTGCGTGCTGAACAACAACATGTAAACAGGGATGACACAATCCACTGGGACCATGGTCCGAGGGAGGATCACTTGCCCGCGCTGTCGGGCCCCCAGGCGCGGAGTTCCACCAGATGGACGCCGGGGTTGGCGCTGTTATGGGTGACGGTCACGCGCAGGTATCTAGCAGGCGTGGCTTCAAAGGTGTCGGTCAGGCATTTCTCCTGGGGGGCTTTGGTGTTCTTGGTCTGGTCGATCACCTTCTTCCAGGTCTTGCCATCCGCCGAGACTTCAACATCATACTGGTAATAACGGTCCCCGTCCCAGTAGGGCACCACTTGGATTTTGTTCACGCTGCAAACCTGCTCCAGGTCAACCTGCAACCAGCCGGGACACGGCGGGCCGGCCCAGAAGCCCATCCCGTCCACAAACCCGTCACACACAAAGTCCGGCCGGTCCGTCTCCTGCGCGCCCCGCGAGGTGGTCACCGGCTTGCCGGTGGTCAGGCTGCGCTCGAAGTTGCCCAGCACCTCGAACTTGCGCCGGTACGCCTGTCCTATCAGATTGTTGGAAGCGTCGTAGTATCCGGCGTTCAACTCGGCGTTTTGGTCAATGACGATGCCCGCCTGACAGGCCGGCGACGTGGCGGTGACCGGCGCGTTGAGGGCGTAGCGCAGCGTGCCGCCGCTGAGGCCGGGCGCGGCCAAGGTGACCGTCAGCTTGGTGCCCTTTTCAAACAGGTTGGCCGTCACTGCGGGCCAGCGCCAGTCGCCGTCCACGCGCAGGACCAGCCCGCTGGCCGCCACCTGATCGGTGATGGTCTTGAACTGATAGGTTTCCCACAGCATCCGGCCGACTGCCTTGCCTGACGGGTCAAACGTCTGCGCCTTCAACACGGTCTCCGGCGCGGTGCAGCGCAAGGGTTCCGCCGCTGCCGGCGAGGTAGCCGACGGCACCGACCCATCGAGGGTGTAGCGGACCGTGGTGCCGGCGATCACGGGGGTCATCGTGATCTGGAGCGGCCGGTTGTGCCAGGACTCGGCGTGGCTCGGCTTGCGGGCGCTGGGATCTGTCAGACCGTCGAAGGTGAAACGGATAGGTGCCATCAAATGCGCCACCTTGGCATCCAGCGGCAGCAGGCGCTGGCGAAAGTCTGTTAGGGAACGGCCGGCGGCGGGGTTCCAGATGCGCTCACTCATGGCCGGCAACCGCTGCCGCAGGAACGGGATTTCCTCGGTGTCTTCCTTTTGTTCCCAGACGCTCATGTTGGCGCCAATCACTTTCTGCCCGATCTTGGTGCCATCGGGCAGCACGGTGTCGGGGGCCAGTTGGATCGGGATGAAGGAGGGCGCGTGGCGGAAGTGGTTCTTCCAGAGCAACAGGTTCCATTGATAGACAGTTTCGGGATCCCGTGATTCGTCACCGACGACATACAGCGGACGCCACGCCGCATTGACCAGGGTATAACCGTTATTCAACAGGCTCTGGGGTGTCTGGTACATGGTTTCCCAGGCGAAGACGATGACGTTGTCGGGAATGACACAATTTTCGGACCCCTTGTTCTGGAAGCCTTCCCACACCAGTGTCTGTTTGCCATGCTTGCGGACGATTTCGTTCATGCGCACGATGAAATGATCATAGAGGGCGCTCGCGTCGGGCACGTTGTGCGCCTTGATATAGGCCATTACAATTGTAGCAGCGTGGCCGTCCCCAGGGCCACGGCATGCGGATTGCCGCCAACCACGACGGCCCGGTCCCCCACCGTCACCGTGTGCGACTCATCCCGTTTGCCGTCATCGCAGACGATGGCTGGCACGTCGCTGCGCAGCTTGTTGCGCGCCGGATCGAGTTGCAGCACCCAATCGCCGGCTTGGGCCGGGCCCGCAACCGCCGTCAGGCGCAGACCGGTCATGAAGGCGATTTCCTCAGTTAGAACCTGGGCCAACGAGACCAGCGACGGGTCCATGGCCACAATCCGGCACTGCGCGGTGAGCGCGAGACGGCTGCTGCCCACTTCCACCGAGGTCGGCCAGGGAATCAAATTCAGTGCCTCCGCGCCCCACGCACCCGGCGCCAGCGCCAGCAATGCCAACACCGCCTGGCGGACTACGCTGGCCCCATGTTTGTTAGAACAAGGCGCGGGGCCGGTGCGGAGATTCAGGGTTCGGGCAAGGCGTGCGAACAGGTGCTGATGGATCATGGTGGGTGGGCAGGGTGACTTGAAACGCCATCAACGTTGGAAAACCGACCCATATTTCACGCGGGACGGCCCGGCCTGGACTGACGGGGCTTCCGCCGCTCCGCCGGCCCGCCGCGAGTTCCGGTTGCATCGCCGGCGGACACTGGCGAAAGTGACGGCATGGGTGCGCCTCCCGGGCGAAACCAGCAAGACCATCCCGGTCACGATCATTGGCGATGAAACCGCTGACCTCGGCAACAACCGCATGCCATTCTGCCAAAAAACCGATGATTTTCTGCCAAAAACCCCATAGACTGACGGGAAAATCCTTGCTTGTATGAACGCCATGCGCAAGCAATGCCGTCCCCGGTTCGCGTCCCGCCGATGGAACTTGCGCCAGGCATCCCGATCTAACATAATCCTAGCAATCATTCCATGACCAACTCCCTTCTTCCCGCCCTCCGGTCCGGCCACCGGCTCTAGCAACGGCCTTTACCCGAAAAGCACATTCCTAGCAGTATGATCAACCAAATGAGTTTCGTCGCAATCGTTGTCTTGGCGCTGGCCGCTTCGGCCATTGGGGAAACGCCCCCCGCGGTTCCGACCGGTGGCACGACAGGCGTCGCGCCTGCCGGAGACAGCAGGAAACTGAGTACCGACAGCTTCATCATCACCATCGACGACAAGGGCTGTGTCACCGGCATGTTGGACAAGGCCGGCAACAAGGAGATCCTGCCCAAGGGGCGGGTTTGCCCGCTGCTGTCGATCAAGATTGGCGACAAGACGCTTGCTCCTGTGGGCGCGAAGTGGTCGGGCGACACGCTCGAACTGAGCTATGCCGGCGGGGAGCACACAAAGATCGCCGCCACGCAGAAGCCCAGCCACATCAAGTTCGAGCTGCTCAGCGCGGTGCCCAAGGACCAGATCGACGAGGTCACATGGGGGCCGTTCTATACCGTTCACGAAGAGAACGCCGGAACCTTCACCGGAATCCTGTGGGACAAGGAGTTCACGCTTGGCCTGCAAACCCTCAATCCCAAGACGATCGTCACCGTGAACGAGCAGGGCGGAAAGTGGATGAGCGCACACTCGCGCGACTACGAGCGCCCGCGCAAAGCCAACGCCTTCAACCACGAATTCACCGTCTGCTACCCGGGCGAGGGCGTCGCCGGCAGCAAGATCGCTCTGTTAGGCTGCCCCAGCGTGCGGGCGCTGGACACGATCGCGGCCGTCGAACTGGCCGAAGGTCTGCCGCACATGACGCGCAACGGCAAGTGGTTCAGGACCATGCCCGGCGTGAGGTACCTTTCCTTCGAGTTCAGTGAAGAAACGATCGATGATTTCATCAAGGTGGCACTCGCTTCCGGGTTCAAAGCCATCCAGCACCCCGCGATGTGGGAGACGTGGGGGCATCTGGAGCCCAAGAAGACACAGTTTCCCAACGGCCGGGCCGGCTTGAAAGCCTGCGTCGACAAAGTGCACAAGGCCGGGCTCGAATTCTTTCTGGGAACGCTGGCGTTCGTCAGCGCCGACGACGCCTACGTCACCCCGAAGCCCGACCCGCGCCTGGCAACGGCCGGCAGCAGCAAACTCACCAAGGACATCACCGACAAGGACACCGTCATCGAGCTGGCCGACGGGGCCGCGTTCGGCAATCCCAAGGACAAGCGATGCCTGCGCATCGGCGACGAACTCATCATGTTCGGCAACACGGTCGGCGATAAGCCTGCGCGGATCGAGGGATGCACGCGAGGCGCCTTCGGCACGACTGCTTCCGCCCATCGCGCCGGCGACGACACGTCGCGCATGATCCTGGGTGACTTTTTCGGCCCGCTGTTCTACGGCAATCGCGAACTCACCCGCGAACTGGCCCGCAACGGCGCGGAGGTGACCTTGCGCTATGACCTGCAGCGCTATGGTTTCGACGGGCTGGAGGGTGCGTTATCGTCGGGGCTGGAGCCGGATTTTGCGTTGTCCGAGGAGGTTGAGGCGTGGCACGCGGCGGCGGGACCCAAGCAGAACACGATGCGATTCGGCGCCAGCGGCATGAACGTCTATACCTGCCATTACATCGACAGCGTCGAATGGGGCGAGCCGTGGGGCGCCGAGTTCCGCAAGGGCATGCTCGACTACCGCTTCATGCGCATGGAACAGTATCGTCGCAATATGATCCCCAAGTCGCTTGGGCAATACTGCGCCCAGATGTATGCCATCGCCGGCAACGGCCGCCCTGAATTGAACCGCTGCCGCGTCGAGGACATCGAGTGGCTCATGGGGTTGGCCTGCGGCAACGACGCCGGCTTCCAACTCTCCTTCACGCCCGACTGGAATGCCTTCCTGCGTGGCCGCCCCAAGTCGCCCATCGAGGCGCTCCTGCTGCCCAATATCGACGAACTCACACGGGCGATGCACGCCTGGCAGAGTGCCTACGATGCCAACGCGTTCCCACAAGAAGTCAAGACGCTCATCGGCGAGCGCAACCGCGAGTTCCACCTGGTCGAAAACAGCAAGACCTCATGGACGCTCTATCCGCTCCACGCGGCCACCGGCACGCTCGAGGCGGCGACACGCACGCTCAAGACCGACAACCCGCACGACAACGCGCCGGTGCATTTCGTGATCTTCAACGCGGGCTCGTCGGTCAGCAAGCTGGCGCTGAAACTGCCGGGCAACGTGACCGTGCCGCTGGAAGGCGCGGAGCTCAAGGGCGAAGAAATCATCCGCTACACCGGCGGCGAGGAGGCGGTGATCTACGGGCGCAACTGGAACAAGCTGCGTACGGTGAAGGTCAATGCCAAGCTCCTGTCGTTGGCGAAAGGCCCGGCCGAGATCGCTGTCGATTGGGCGGGCGATGATAAAGTCAAGCTCACCACGGAAATCCGGCTGGTCGGCCCGGCGCGGCAGCTCACACCGCAGAAATAACCGGGACGGTTGCGCACGCCCCGGCACGCGTGCCACAGCCTTCAGCCACGCATCATCCCTGACTCAGTCACCCGCCTTGCCACCCCGTAAGCAAACGCAGAAACTCACACCATCCGCACAAAGTGTGTCAATATGACCGCCCCTCGCATCAACCATCCGCGCATATTAGCATTCCGTTTGTCCGTTCAGTCTTTTCCCATTACCGGTTGCTCGATGCGGACACCCGCTATGGCGATGCGGCATGGGATTGGCCCGGCACCGCGCGCTTGCTGCCGGATGGCGCGGTCGAGGTGACATGGACTGCGGACGCGACGCATCCATTCGACATGAAGGCAGTCTATCGAGTTATATAATGCTTATCTCAAGGAAATCCAACCATGAACCCAACACTGCCAACCATGAATCCACTAGCAAATCTATCCCGCCGGAAATTCCTCAACAACACCCTGGCCGCCACCGCCGCTGGCAGCGCTATCAGCGCACTGTCAAGCCGGGCCGAAGACGCAAAACCCATCACTCCCGACCGCAAAATCAAAATTGGCTTGATCGGCTGCGGCGGCCGCGGGAACTGGCTTCTGCCCTACTTCAAAAAGCACGGCGGCTACGAACTTCATGCCGTGGCCGACTATTTCCAACCAGTGGCTGACCAATGCGGTGATCAATTCGGCGTGGACAAGGCGCGCCGGTTTTCGGGATTGTCCGGATATAAGCGGCTCATCGAGAGCGGTGTCGAGGCGGTGCTCATCGAGGATGTGCCGTATTTCTATCCGGAACAAGCCAGGGCCGCGGTCGATGCCGGCAAACATGTGTATATGGCCAAGCCGGTTGCCGTGGATGTGCCGGGCACGCTGCTCATCGGGGAAACCGGCAAACTCGCAACCCAAAAAAACCTCTGCTTCCTCGTCGACTATCAACTCCCAACCGACCCCGCCTGCATCGAAGTGGCCAACCGGATCCGCACCGGCGGGCTGGGACCCATGGGACACCTCGCGTCGTTTGGCATGGCATGGCACGCGTGGCCGGACCCACCCCTCGGACCGACCCTCGAGTGCCGTTTTCGCGACGAGATCTGGCTGGCGGACACCGCGCTGGGCGGCGACACGATTGTGTCTTACGACATCCATATCATTGACGGCATCATCTTTGCACTGGGCAAGCCTCCGGTGGCGGCGATCGGCCGCGCACGCATCTTCCGGCCCGATCCGCATGGCGATCGCACTGACGTCGCAGCGGTGATTTACGAGTGTGCCGACGGTGCGACTTGGACGCATGTGACACAGGCATTGGATAACAACTTCGAGGTGACAACCTTGTCAGCGAGTTTCTACGGGATGAAAGCGACCGCCCATCTCCAATACGGCGGCAAGGTCTATGTGCGGGGTGGCGACAAATCATACTCGGGCCAGGTGGGCAGTGTGTTTAATGAAGGCGCGGAGTGCAATATCGCCTCATTCTATCAGAATATCACCGGCGGACATTTCGCCAATGAGAACGTGCAACGCGCCGTGGACGGCCATCTGACCGCCATCCTCGGCCGCGAGGCCGCCGCTCGCAATACCCGGCTGACGATGGCGGAGTTGCTCAAAGAGAACAAGAAACTCGAGGTTGACCTGAAAGGGCTGAAGGCATGAACCCACAACTCAAATCCCAAGACAATCCCCATTGCCCCGCCCTCCGGTCCGGCTCCCGGCTCTTTTTCCCGCCCTCCGGTCCGGCCCTGGTCTTTATACACAAATAGGAGAGCGGCGCAAGGTGTTAGTGATGGCTGTTAGTGATAGCTGGAACCGCACGCAACAACTAACAATATTTGTCCTGGCAACAGCCTGGAATCCGGGCAGCACAAAGTCGGCGGCTGGAAAAGGCCGCCTCAACCCGCCGGACTCGATTCACTTTTCGTGAAACGCATGCCAGGCACAGGCAAAATCCCTGACCCGCGCCAAGCCCTGCCAAATGGATTGCGGACCCGGAGCGCCATCGCTTTTGCGCCCGAGGTGGCCGCCGAGTTTGCCGACGATGGCGATGAACTCGGAGAGTGTCGGTTCGCCTGCCTCCTTGCTGCGTTTCACCACGGCACACGCCGATTTCCATTCCGCCTCTTCAAACACACATCCACATGGGATGTCAGGGCACTGTCGGCCGAGATGGGTGAGATAGAGAATCCGCCAGGCGATCACCGCATAGATCATCACGGAATTGATCAGCGCCTGACCGGTCTTGAGTTGGATGCTCTCCACCCGGCAGCCGGTTTTCAGAACCCGGTGAAACACCTCGATGTCCCAGCGTCGCAGGTAAAGATTGATGATCCGACGCGCCTCCTCCAGCGTGGTCACCTCCTTGCTGGTGAGCAGCAGCCAGCGGATCGGATCTTCTCCCGGAGGTGTATTGATGTCCTCAGCAAGGATCGCCCAGAAGGACACTTCACTTAACTTCCCTCCCTTGCGTGCGGGAGGGCGAGGGGTGATCTTCATCACACGGATGACCTGGCGAACCGTGCGGGCACGCCGGAAAGTGTCGACCTTCTTGTCGTTGACCTTTTTGGTGCCCTTCCTGGAGCGGGTTTCAAACTCGATTTCACCGAGAATCGGGGCGGCCTCAAGAGCCTCAAAGAGTTTGGCCGGTTCGCCATCCACCACGCCCGCCAAGGCGCGGTCCTGATTGGCGCGGATGATCCACTCGGCGCGAGGTCCTCCCTCCGCCCGCTGCCACGCCTGATAGACCTCGAAAATATCCCCTTCGCGGTCACTAATGGAAAACACTTCGCATTCCGGCAATTGGCGGGCCAGTTCCAGGGTTCTGTTATAACCCTCCACCCAGCGGTAGCTTTCCTTTTGCTCGATGGGGCGCTTCTTGCGTGTCGCGGTGGAGCGGAAAGTATCATCATCGCGCAGCATGATGGCGGCGTCCAACAAGCCCAGCGGCAGGCCTTGCTCGGAAACCGCGTAGAGCGAGTGCATGTAGAAGCCTCTGCGGTTTTCATCATTGAGCGGCCCCAAACCCGTGGTCTCCTTCATATGGGAGTAGTCGAACTCGGTGGTGTCCTGGGAAACCACCACGCAGGCATGCCCCGCACAGCGCTTCGCGACGGCCTCCTGGTGGGGAGCGAGCAACGCTGCAGGCTCAAAGCCCGTGGAATTCAACAGGCGATAAGCCGCCATGGTTTCATTCCATCCGCCGGTGGCCGCGCAGATGCTGACGCCTGGCGATTGTGCCAAGGCGGCCACCACCTTGCACAAACGACGGCTACGCCTCACATCATTGAGGTCGGCATTGGCAAATTCGTCTGTGAAATCTTCGGGCATGGGTGCGTTCGGGCGCATCTCTGATGGTTGCAAAAATCAGTTCCTGAGCTGCAGCCGCCTCTCCGTCCACTCGCGGCCCCCTTCGAGCACTTCCTTTTCCATCTCTAGAAGTGTGGCACTCATGATTTGACTGGGAGTAGATAGATGTCCTTCCCGGGCACGGAAACACTGTGCTTGCGGTCCTGGCGTCCCCGTCCGCGCGTGCCGCCCACATGCACCCAGTTGGCCGCCTTGTAACAGGTGCCGGCAAAGCGTCCCCGTTCCACAAAGGTCTCCAGCCACTCCAGGTCCTGCCCGTATTTTTCCCGCCAATCGCGGTTGATGCGCCGCGCCGCGGCCCCCAGGAGATGGCTGGCCAAATGCGGAACCCTCACCCACGGGAAAATCAGAAACCGGGTGTTGTTGGCGATCGCGGCCAAGCCCTTCCCAGGGCAGAATCCTCTTTCCCGCAGATAGCCGTCGCGGGCGGCACAGCGCCAGGCGGGAGCGCCAAAGAGCAAGGCGGCCACCTCCTTCCCCGTGCGGTCCGTGGCCAAATACCCGACGTTTTGTCCCACCACCCGCAGCCCCAGATAATGGTGGCGCGACAAATAATACGCCCAGCGCCGATACGCCTCCGTCCCGGCCTTCACGACCTCCAGGCACGCCGGGCCCACCGCCCCGAAACCCGCCTCCAAGCGCTCCTCCTGCGGGACGCACGCTGGCAATCGAATGCCAGCCCGCGGCTTGCGGCAAGCTTTCCTCAAGGGTGGCAAAGCGATCCAGCCCCGCTGCTCGATCTTGAGCAGAAAGCTGCGGGCGGCCAGATCCTTGGGGCGTCCGCAGCCGTCGCGCCAATCCCAGAGCACGCACAACTCGCCAGCCAACTTGCGTCGGCTCCAGTCTGCGTGCGCCCCGATCCAGCCCGAGAGCCAGCGCACATTTGCCTCATCCACTTCACGTCCCTGAACTACAATTGGCCATCGCATGGCCTCATTTTATTCTCAAAGAACACGTAGTCCAGCTTTTTTTTCAACTTTCGGAGGTGCGCCCGGTGCGTTCGGTCACGCACGCCTTTCAAACGCCCGCATCTAACATTCTTAACTCCGCCTGGAGCCCTCGAAACCCGGTCCCGGATTTGTGTATAAAGACCAGGG
>JAPLUI010000498.1 GCA_026397725.1 Verrucomicrobiota bacterium
AGTGAAGTTCTTGAAGCAGACGACCCCTAACACCATGCCCTTTTCAAACCGCCCGTTTCATACGCTTTTTCAAATCGCCGTCCTCACCTCACCCCGCCCGCCCTACGAAATGAAAAATCCCCCTATGTCAAGAGATCTGGGCATGAAGAAAATACCACAAGTAACTTAAACACAAGCGATTGTGGATAGCCTTGCCCCCGGCAGGAATCGAACCTGCATCTAAGGTTTAGGAAACCGCCGATAAACGCCATTTTTCCCTTATGGAATAAGGATTCTTGAAAATATGTAAACGGTTGTAAACGATTTTTCTTGAAATGCGCCAAGCTGCAAGGTAGGTTTCCGGCGTGAAAGCAACTGTAAAAATCACCGAGACAACCCACCGCAGCTACACTCACCGCGTGCGCTTCCCCGCCCCGGATGGCAAACGGCTTGACCGCTATTTCAGCAACGAAGCCGAGGCCAAGGCTTTCGCCAAGGACCGCGGGCGGGAGCTTGGCGACGTGGGGCTTGCCTTTGCGGGAGTGACCGAAGCCGAGCGGGCGGCCGTGGCTTACTGGCGGGGCTTGACGGCACGCACCCAGGACAACCCGCCGCCCGCCCTGCTCGAAGTCTTGCGCGACTTTGGGGGACGTTGGGAAGCCGCACAGGCCGGGGGCACGGTTGCCGCCGCCGTCGCCAGCTTCATCGAAGCCAAGACCGCCGAGGGGGTGGGCACCTCGCACTTGCTCGCCTTGGAAACCCGCCTTGGCCGTTTCGGGCGGGACTTTGGCAACCGCGTCTTGGCGACCTTCACCACGGCGGAAATCTCCGATTGGATACTTGGCTTGTCGGGCACCAAGACCGCGCCCGGCCGCCCGGCGGACAGCGGCAGGGGCCGCCCGCAGAAACAAGGGGCACTGTCACTGCAAACGAAGAAGAACCACCGCCTTGCCCTGCACTCGCTTTTCGCATGGGCCAAGACGCGGGGCATGGTGGGGACAAACCCCGTGAGCGATTCAGCGAAGCCCAGGCCGCCGAAGACAACGCCGGGAATCATCAAGCCCGCGCAAGTCGCGGCTTTCCTCGCCGCCCTTGTGAGCCGCTCCCCGGCCATCGTGCCGTTTTGGGCGGTGCGGGTTTTCGCCGGAATCCGCGAAAGCGAAGCCGTGCGCATGACTTGGGAAATGGTGGATTTGACCGGCGGGAAAATCAACTTGCCCGCCACCGCCACCAAGACCGGCAAGCCCCGCGTGGTGACTATCGAGCCCGCCCTTGCCGCTTTCCTCGCCCCGCATGCCAAGAAGTCCGGGCACCTCGCCCCACAGACAGAAATGGCCCGCCGTCACGCGCTCGCCATGGCCAAGCGTGACATGCCGAAGGGATTCGCCCCGCCGTCAAATTGGGCGAGGCACACTTTCGCCACGATGCACTTGCACGGCTTCCAAGACGCGGGCAAGACCAGCCTGCAACTTGGCCACGGCGGGAGCCCGGAAATGCTTCACGCTCACTACGCCAGCTTTGCCACCGATGCCGAGGCCGCCGCGTTTTGGGCCATCCGCCCCGAGACGCTGCCACAGCCCGGCAACGTCGTTTCCATGACTACGGCCGCCCCCGAGGCCGCAACGCCCGCCACGGTCAAGCAGGGGTGCAAGAAAGCCTAGCCATCGGCATTGCCGCCCCCGGCGAACGCGCCCTTGCGGAGCTTGCGGGCGAACAAGGGCACGCTCGCCCCCGTCTTGGGGATTTTCAGCACCTTGCCGGCCAATACGTCGGCCAAGTCATCCCGCAGCATTCCCGAGGCCGGGTTTTCCACAAGGTGCAACCCACCGTGACGGGCGAGAAACCCACCAAGCCATTTCTTGGCTTTCTCGAACTCCCGCTTGTTTTGAGTTTTCCAGTAGCTTGCCGTTTGCCGCGTCATCCCTTCAATCACCCGCCACGCCGTTCTTGACGGTGCAAAGCCGCCATCATTGCGCCTCACCACATAGTCAGAATGGCCGGTGCCCCGTTGCCGAGCATCACGAACCCGGTAGCGCAAGTGCCCGGTTTCCACTATGGTTTCAGCGACCGCCAGCGCCAGGCAATCGGCATTGAACGGCGCGGTTTCAATTTCCCGCCAAACGTCATCCGCAGGCCGAACCCAGACAACGCGGGAATCGCCGCAATCCGCCCGCAGCGATTCCTTGCCGACCGCCGCAAGCAACCGTTTCGTTTCCGCCGCGTCGCCTGCCGTCATCGCCAAGGAAAGCCCGTTTTTCAATTCCGATTCCCGCGCGGATGGCACCCGCCGCCCGTAGGTTTTCAGCCCCGCATGAGTGGCCGAACCGCTCGCAATGAGTTGCTCCGCCACGGCCCCGACGAATGCCAGCCTTTCGGCCCTATCCTCGTTTGAATGCCGCCCCCGGCCATCCGCAGGGGTGCCGAACTTCCGCCGTCGCCATGCCGTCGTTTTGCTGCTCACGGTTTCAATTTAGACAAATTGGCTAAGAGTGCAATGAAAATTCTTGAAGCTTCGCGAAATGCCCCGCCGCTGCTATCGGTGCCCGAATTTGCCCGTGCCCTTCACCTAACAGACCGGACAATCTATTCGTGGATTAAGGCCGGGCGGATTCAAATCGTTAGGCTCGCCCGGAATGTCAGAATCCCCGCCGGGGAGCTGGCCAAGTTTCAAACCGAAGGATGCACCCGATGAACGCCGCCGCCCCGCTCATGACCCGCCAGCAAGCCGCCGCCGCGCTTGGTGTCTCGCTCCGCACAATCGACAGCCTAACGGGAACCGGGGACCTGCCCGCGATTCACATCCGCCGGGCCGTGAGGTATCGGCCAAGCGCCATCGAGTTCTTTTGCGATGCCCACGAAAGCCGCAGGAACCCGCGAACCGCCAAGCGCAAGGCCACCGCCTGAAATCTCTCACAACTAACACACTAACACAATGACAGCAACACCACCAAGTTCAATCGACCTTTTCAACTCCGCAATCGCCACCGAGGAGGCCCGCCCGGTATCATTCGACAAAAACCTAGCAAGTCGCGATGCCGCCGTGACAGCCACGCTCGAACGGTTCCACAGCAGACCGCTGGAAACCGACCTCGACGAATTTCTAACGGCCCAAGCCGTCAAGCTCTCGCTCGCCGCCGCGCGCGAAAGTTTCGGCAGCATCGCACTTCCGAACCGCCAGCGAATGTTAGCCGATGCCTATGTCATCGCGAACAAGGAGACCGGCGAGAGGTTGCTACAAACGCAACTCGCAGAGCGGGTGAGGCCGCGTGCGGCGAAGATGGCCGCGCTTGGCAAGGAAACCGCCAGTGTTCAGGAAAGCATGTTCAAGCCGGACTTGCCGCACCCCGAGCTAATCGCGCTCGAAGCCCGCCGCGCGAAACTGACAGACGAGGCTGCATTTCTCGACAGCGCGGTTGCCAGCGCCAAAAACCAAATCGCGTATTTCTCTAACGAGACGACCGCCGAAAACTGGCGTGCCGCCGCGCGTGCCGTTCAAGCCGTGAATTTTTCCTGAGTGTCGTATGCCAGCGCCAGGCGTGGGCGTGGTAACGTTGGGGAGCCCCGGCCCCACTCGCCACCGGGAATCTATAACTACAGCTTCACCTATCTTCCGCAATGTCATCCAACAATTTCGACCCCGCCACGCTCGAAGCCATGCGCTGCCGCCTGCCCGAGTATCTAACGGCCCGTGGCGTCGAACTCCGCAGGCAAGGCAACCGGCTTGTCGGCAAGTGTCCCCACCATGACGACACAAGCCCGAGTTTCGCAGTGTTTCCCAACGGCAAAAACTGCGGTTGCTATCCGTGCGGATTCACCGGCGACGTGTTCAGCGTCTCGCAATGGCTAGGCCGCAGTGATAGCTTCACAAGCGCCGTTGCAGACGTCGCAAGCGTGCTTGGCGTGTACCTGCCATCGGGAACCGCGCAAGGCCAGCCACGGGCACCACAGGAACCGCCACGGCCCGAGCGCAAGCCCGAGGTGCCTTTCAGCCTGTCACCCGGCGACCGGGAGAGAATCCGCTTTGCCCGTTGGGAGTTTTCCAACATCCTGCACGGTGGCGGCCCGTTGCTTGGCGAGATCGCCGAAAGCCTGTCATTGCCGGCCGAGGCATTGCGCCACGCCGCCTTTGGGGAATGCGGACTTGGCTTTGCCGAGGGGTGGCTTTGCTATGCCTATCCGAACGGGCTGAAACTTCGCAACCGGAACCCCGAGCGCAAGCCGCGTTTCCGTTGGATAGTCGGCAAGGCAACCGCGCCTTGGCGGATGGAATGGGCGCTCAGGCCCGAGGTGCGTACAATCTACTTGGCAGAGGGCGAAAGCGATTGCATGGCTTTGATTGCCGCTGGACTCGAAAGCGACGGCACCGCCGCTTGCGTCGCCAGCCCCGGCAAGGATTTTTCGCAGTCATGGGCGCCGATGTTCGCAGGCCGCAAGGTTGTCTTGTGTTTCGACAGCGACCCGCCAGGCATGACCGCGGCCGTTCGTGTCGCCGGGTTGCTCGCAGGCCATTCCGCGAGCGTCTCTAACTGGAAAGGAGCACGGCCATGAAACCCGCAAAGCAAGATTGCCGTTCGATTCTGCAAACCCAGGGGCCCGAGGTGTTGCGGGCGATGGCGGTTGACGCAGAGCCTTTCGAGCCCGACGGAGCGACCGTGCCACCGCCCGAGCGCAAGCCCCTTTCCGCGTTCGTGGTTGACCATACCTCAACGCTTGGCATGAGCTGGCAGGAAATCGACAACTTGCGCCCGCCGTTCGTGATTGACCAGTTTCTAAGGCGGGGCGAGGTGTTGCTACTTGGCGCGGAAAGCAAGAGCCGCAAGTCATGGCTGGCCCAGGATGCCGGATTCAGCGTTGCGGCCGGCGAGCCTTGGCTTGCCGACGAAGACGGGCAAAACGGCTTTGCCACGGCGCAAGCTGCGGTGCATGTCCTTGACCTCGAACTGAACCCGGCGGAAATGCGCTACCGCTTCGCCAAGGCCCGAGGCAACCGCTTTGCGGACTCGCCGCAACAGCAAGCGGAAGTGACCGCCGCGTTTCGCTGTTACTCATTCGATGGCTTGAACGTGAGTGACATACTTCCGCGGCTTGCCGAGGTGCAATCGACCGTGCAACCCGGCGACCTTGCGATTGTCGATTGCCTTTACCGGCTCGCCCCGGATGGCAATGAAGTAGCGCCGCTCGCCGCGATTCTCGAAACGGTGAAACGCTTCGCCGCCGACACGCAAGCGGGCGTTGTCGTGGTTGACCATTTCCGCAAGGCCGGTGACGACAAGGCGCGGAACCGCTTCGCCGGGAGTTTCATCAAGCAGGCCAGCGCAAGCACGTTGGTTGCAATCGAGACGAAGCCCGACGACTTGTTAGAGCTGAACATCGACGCCAGGACGTTTTTCGGAATCGCCAAGGTGCATGCCCGCTTTGACCTTGAAAGCTACACCTTTCGCCGGGTGCCCGACAGCGAGGTTGCCGACGCCAAGCAGGGGCGCGAGCAAGCCGAGGCCGATGGATGGCTTGTGGCCGTCTGGAAGTCCCGTGTGCTTGACTACGCCGCAACCGCCGCCGATGCCGGCAGCAAGTGGGGAATCAGCCGACAGGGTGCGGGCGACCGCTTCAAGAAGCTGGCGAGCCGTGGCGCGGTGGCACGGGTGAGCACTCCAGCAGGCCATGCCTGCCAGTGGATTCTAACGCCCGAGGGGGCGGAAATCGTCAAAATCTCTCTCAACTTGCACCCTTAGTTGCACCATGTCCGAAAATCCTTACAACCACGCGGAAAATCAGGGGTGCAAGCGGGTTGCACCTCAAGTTGCGGGGCCAATAACCAAATGCGTGCATGCGGGGGGCGTTTCTAAGCCCCCGCTTGCACCGTTAGGGGGGGTGCAAGCTGCAAGTAATCCTTTAGGACTTGCACCCCATAGCTTGCACCCCCCGCAAGCCCCGGAAATACCGCAGGAAACCCCGCCGCCGGGAATCGTCAGAATCCGCCTATCGGAAGCCGCCAGCGCCGCACTCGCCGCCACGGGTGAGCGTGCCTTTGCCATCGCCTGCAAAGGTTCCTACCCCGACAGCGCCGGGAGATGGGTAATCCATGCCGCGCCTATCGAGTGGCAGACGGCGGTTGACGCAAGCCGCGTGTTGCTTGGCCAGGCCCGAGCCGTGAGAATCAAAACCACCAGCACCGCGCCATGACTGCCAGCCCGACAACCGCCAGCACGCCACCCAGCACCCGCCACGCTGCCGCCAGTGCCGCGCAAGGCTTGGCTTTGCCGATAGTGCCGCACGCCTGCCCAAGCCCGCCACGGGGCATCCTATGCCCTCCCCCGGCGCCTGCCTACCCCTCCCCCGGTTCAAGGAATCTTTTTGGCCGCCGCCCAACTTGGGTCTGGGCCGGGGTAGCTAGTTTCCCTGTGAGACACCTTTTCAGAAATCACGAAAAAATATCAGACCGCCCAAAATCAATTCCATGACCAAGCAACACAAAACACCGATTGCGCCGGACATCGCGCAAAACATGGCCCAGGCCGAAACGCTCTTTGGCGTTCCAAAGCATATCCAAAAACTGGCGAAGTCCCGAGGATGCGATGCCTTTCACGGGCAGCGCGTTCACAAGAAACCCCTGCTCGCATGGGTGAGGAAAAACGCGAAACTTGTTGCCGCGACCGTCGCCGATCTTGAACGCACTGCCGCCAGCAAATCCGAACTTGCCGAACTCAAGCGGCAGAAGATGGCGCTGGAAGTCGCGGGTCTGGAATTCAACCTGGACAAGGATAAGAGCAAATACACCCTGACCGCCGCCGCCCAGGCCGATTGGCTGACCGCCAGCGCCATTTACCAAGAGGAAGCCAAGTCGCTGATGGAGCGGGACCACTTCAGGATCTACGTTGACCGGGTGCATGCCCGGCTGCAGGCCCTCGTGAACTGCCAGCCCCCGGCGCAACCCGCCCGCCGCAACCCGGTTTAAGACTTGCAGAATATCACTTCACCCCGTAGAATCGAAGCCATGACCAGCACACCTACTTTCCACAACCCCACCGAGGCCAAGCAATTCGCCGCCGGCTTGGCCATCGTCCGGCAGAAACTCGCCGGCCGTCGCCAGCCAACCGCGGCCGAAGTCGCCGCCAGGACTTTTGCCGCCGGCAAAGCCATCATCGCCCGCAAGTTCACCCCCGAGGCATTCCGAAAGACTTTCGGCCATCTGCCGCCCCGCACCATGGCACCGGCCACAACGGCGACCAGCACGCGGAAGAGCTACAGCACCGAGGCCGGACCTTTCAGCCCGCCCAAGTTGCATCGATACGTGACGAAAGGCTTGTTCGCCTAACAAATTTCATCGGCGTTTGGAAGATGCCCGGTGTAAGCTGGCCGCGTCTCTCGGAAACGGGGGGCGCGGTTTCTTGCGCCTGTGGTGAGCGTGGGGCCGCCTTGCGATCAAAGGGGGTGTCCCCCCTTTCTCCTCACCCGCGTGCGCGTGGGGCCGCCAAACCTCCCCACAAATGGGGAGCTTTAAGGACTGCCTCACCCCCGTGCGCGTGGGGCCGCCGTAGCGGAAAACGTAGGGGTCAACCCCCACCTTGGCTCGCCCCCGTGCGCGTGGGGCCGCCGCGGTGTTGGTTGGAGCTTCGGCAACTTCTTCCGAAGCACCTCGCCCCCGTGCGCGTGGGGCCGCCGGGAGAAATTGCTAGCCACTAGCAATTTGGGGATTGAGGAATCATACCGCCTGCTTTCCCGGCCCGCCCGACCAGGCACCCGCAGGCAATTCCCGCGCCGTTGCTTGGAATCAAACGAGCGTTTCGGCGACCAGGTAGCGACCCCGAGGCCGTGGAGCCCCGCTGGCCGCCGTGGAACGCTCACCCGCCCGCCTGCTCCCCGAGGTGCGACCCCGAGGCCAGCGACCCCCAGGTTGCGGCAGTGACCGGCGACGGCACCCGCAGGCACCGGCACCCGGCACCGGGGCATGCCGTTTTGTAAACGGTTGTAAACGGTTGTAAACGGTTTTAGGTGCATTTCCGGGCGTTTCCTTGCGTTTCTGTGCAACTCGCCAAAATGGCTTGAATCGTCGCAATCCCTTTGTTTTCAAGGCTTTTCCTGTGTTTTCAAGCCCTACCCCCGGCAGGAATCGAACCTGCATCTAAGGTTTAGGAAACCTCCGTTCTATCCATTGAACTACGGGGGCGCTGGCCCGCCCGCCCGGACCTCTGCGAGAGGCCACCGGCGGGCCGGGGCGAATGTATCCGGTCTGGGACCTTCGCGCAAGCTCAAGACGACCTTGCTGGCGAACCGAAAGGCACTTACCGAATCGGCAGGGGCCTGGGTTCTCCGTCCAGGCCGAACTCGACTCGCAAGAGACCCGCCCGTTCCTTGAAAGCGGCATCGCCATCGTTGCCGAAGAAGGTGCTCCACCAGTTGCCCTGCCGGTCCTTGAAGAACGCATTATGGCCGCCGTGGGGGATGGCGAGATACCTTTCACCGTAGGGGCCCATGAGGTTGTTGGAACTGGCCACATAGCAGTGATACCTGCCATCCGTGAAATCCGCGCAGGACAGATGGTAGCGGCCATTCGCCTTGAAGAGGAATGCGCCCTCGAAGCCCACTTGCGCTGCGCCTGCGGGTTTCAGCAGCTTGGGTTCTTCGGCGAGGCCACTCAGGTCATCCTTCAGCCGGGCGAGCTTGCCGTTCTGATAGACAAAATAGACCTTGCCGTCATCGTCCTGAAAGAGCGACGCATCGATCTCGCCGGTGAGCGGGCCTTCGGGCTTGATGTCCACATACGGGCCTTCGGGCTTGCCGCTGGTGCTCTTGAGGATGCCGGTGCCGCTGTAGTTGACACAGTAGCTGATCCAGTAGGTGCCATTGAGATAATGCATTTCCGGGGCCCAGATTGCCTGTTGTTCGCCCTTCATCTGCTGCCAGGTCAGGTCCTTGGCAAAGGACCACACCAGCCCCATCGGCTCCCAGCTCTGCAAGTCCTTGGACTTCCAGATGCGGATGCCTTCGTTGGTTGCCCACCAGGTGGGAGCGCCAGTGGTGCCGATGAGATAGTAGGCATCCGGGCCGACGCAGACGCAGGTGTCGCGAACCGGGAAATCAAACAGCGGTTTGAGCTGATTCACGCCGGGCGCGTTGGTGAACTTGCGGATGAAGGCGACTTCGTCCGGGTCCTTCGGTGACCCATCCCGGCGCAGCAGATCGTGGAACCACACCGCCGGCTCCGGCGCGTCCCTGGGCGAGCCCCACGGGTACTGGCACTGGGTGCGACCGTTCACCAGGCCCCAGTTATAGCAACCGACCTTGGCCTCCTTGAACAGAGGCAGCTCGGTGGCATACTTGGCACCCAACGTGCGAGCCATCCATTCCGTGCAGATGACCGGCCGCTTGCGGGTCTTGCAGTCGGCGATCCGGGCTTTCATGCCGTTGTTGTCGCCATAGAAATGGAAGCTGACGATGTCCGAAAGCTCGATTTGCCGGTCGCTGATTTCCTTGGGCGCGCCCCAGACGCCGATGGTCAGCGGCTGGGAGGGTTTGGCCAGGCGTGCCCATGCGAAGGTCGCTTCCACGAGCGGCAGGCTCCGGTTGCCCATGCCCGAGTTGCCGGGTTCGTTGTACAGGTCCCAGAGCACGATGCGCTGGTCGTTCCTGAAGGTGCCGACCATATCCCTGACGTATTTCCCAAGGTCCGGCCAGGCGGCTTGATCGGTGACAAGTTTCAAGCCTGGGCTGGGAACCCAGCGGGCGTTCGAGGTGCCGGGAACGGGGGCGTCCTGCTTGCCGAGGTATGGGTCCCGGTTCGCATCAAAGGCGCAATCGTCGAAGAGCACCGGCATGACGCTGAGCCGGTGTTTGGCCGCAATCTCAAGAAGCTGCGTGAAGCGCTGCTTGAGACCATCGGGGTCGGCTTTCCAGACGATGTACTGCACGAAAACCCGGCACGAGTTATAGCCCAATTGCTCCGCCCAGGCGAGTTCACGGTCAATGGTGGCGGGGTCGAACGTCGCTGCCTGCCAGATCTCCGTGTCATTCACCGCAGTGCTGGGCACGAAATTGAATCCAAACAGCCACGGCTGCGTGGCGTACCACTCGCTGGCCTGTTGCTCGGTCCATCTGCCGGCTGCGGGGTCCACCGGTTCGACGGCGATCACGCTGCCGGCGAGTGCCAGGGACGAGAGCGCCATGGCGACGATTCGTCTGATAGATTCTTGGTGCATCGTAAGGCCTTTGGTGGTTTCGTTGCGTGTTCCGACAGACTGTCTTGAAAATGAAAATGCGCGGGAAGGATCCGCGAAGGCACCTGGCAGGATGCCCGGGCCACCGTGGGGCGGGCATGTTGCCCGCCACCGCCCAGCGTGGCTACGGGTTTGCGTCCAGCGGCTCGACGATGCCACAATCGATATTCTGGCCGCCACTGGTCTGCCGGCAATGGATGGCCAGGGTGTTCTTGCCGGGCTTGAGCAACTTGACGGCCTCGGCACTCAGCGGGAACGGCTCATGGCTGGAGTTGAAGCCGGTGAGCG
Organism: Verrucomicrobiota bacterium; assembly: GCA_026397725.1. Taxonomy (GTDB): domain Bacteria; phylum Verrucomicrobiota; class Verrucomicrobiia; order Verrucomicrobiales; family Akkermansiaceae; genus Luteolibacter. Next base: position 10,482 of record JAPLUI010000498.1, read on the forward strand.
TGGCGGCCAGTTTGCCATTGAGATGGATCTCGGCATCCTCATCGTGGAAAACGTTCAGGCAGAGCTTGGCGGGCACCGCCTGCAGCTCGAAGGTCCGCCGAATCCAGATGTCGGAGGTCTCCCACTTGGTGGCCGAGTTGATGGTCCCGAATGCAGCGGCCCCTTCCTTCCAAGACGAGTCATTGAAGTCCGCCGCCTGCCAATCGCCGGCCGGTTTCTCGGTGGTGTATTTCCAGATGACCTGCACGCCTTGTTCGGCGCACGGCACGAGCACCTTGGGAGCGACCTGCGGCTGATAGAGCAGCGCGGCGGCCCCGGCAGCGCGGGTTTCGTCGAACTTGATCTGCATGCGGTCATAGGTCATCATGCCGTTGACCTCAACCTCGACATCGGAGGTCTGCGTGTAAACGGCAGCCGACAGGCCCTTGCCAATCAGCGGCCGCATCCGGGTGAGGAGTCCGACGTAAGCATCGGTGGCCTCCGCGGCAGTCTTGAAACTGACATAGCCCCAGGCTCCGGAATCCTGCCAGAGGTGATCCTTGACCGGGCGACCCAAGCCGCCGAATTCGCCGAGCACCGCCGCCCGGGTGGGCTCGATGGCGGGCATGCCCGGACCCGGGTAGTTGTGCATATCCAAGACATCGCCGCACTTCATGTCCGTCCAGCCGCTGGCATTGTTCACGAGTCTGCTAGGATCGCGCTGCTTAACCAGTTGGGTGAGCCGCAGGGTGTCATACTGCCCCCAACCCTCGTTGAACACCACCCACATGATGATGGAGGGATGGTTTTCCAAGGTGTCTATCATTTCGTTGAGTTCGCGCTCGAAGCTCGTCCGCAGGTGGTCCGGGTTGCCGCCGGCGGGCATGTCCTGCCAGATGAGCAGGCCCAATTTGTCCGCCCAGTAATACATGCGGTCCGGCTCGATCTTGACGTGCTTGCGCAGCATGTTGCAGCCGAGGCGCTTGGTCACCTCCAGGTCATACTTCAAGGCGGCATCGGTCGGCGCGGTGTACAGCCCGTCCGGCCAGAAGCCCTGGTCCAAGGGGCCGTATTGGAAGAGCACCTTGTTGTTCAAGGCGAGGCGATTGAGGCCTTGCGTGTCTTTCATGACGGAAATCTTGCGCATCCCGAAGTAGCCGGTGAAGGCATCGCTCGTCTGGCCGTCGGCCAGGGTCACCTGCAAGTCATAGAGAAACGGGCTGTCCGGTGACCACAGCTTGGGGTTCTGGAGCTTGAGCAGGATCTCCTCGCCGGGCTTGCCGGCGGCGCTGGCGACGGGGTTGCCCTGGTCGAGCGCCGCGATCTTGACGGTAGCCGTGTCGCCCGCACCTTCAGCCTTGATTTTGACCCTGATCTGCTCCTTGTCGAGATCGGGAATGACCGTGTAAGAGGCGACGTAGGACTTGGCGACGGGCTCCAGCCAAACGGTGCGCCAAATGCCGGTGGTGGCCGTGTACATGATGCCGCCGGGATTGAGAACCTGCTTGCCGTGCGGTTGCCCCGCGTCGGTCGGGTCCCACACGGAAACCACGATCTCCTGATTGCCGGAGGCGTTCAAGGTCCCGGTGATGTCGATGCTGAAGGGGCTGTAACCGCCGCTGTGCTTGCCGGCTTCCTTGCCGTTCACGTACACCACGCAATCCCAATCGACCGCGCCGAAGTTGAGCAGCACGCGCTGGCCTTGCCACGCTTTGGGAATCTCTACGGCCCGCCTGTACCAGACGCGCTCATCGGGTTTCACAATATGCGCCACTCCGGACAAGGCCGATTCGACCGGATAGGGAACCAGAATCCGTTGCTTGAACTCGGCCGGGCGCGGCTCTTCTTTCTTGGTGATTGAAAGCTCCCACAGGCCGTTGAGGTTCAGCCAGTCCTTGCGGACCATCTGTGGTCGGGGATACTCCGGGAGCGCGTTCCCGGGACTGACATCTTTGGCCCATGGGGTCATGATGTGGCCGGGGACCGGGGCCCACTCGGCAGCCTGAACGGTCGGCCCGGTGGCCATGGCCAGGAGGAGACCGAGGCCTCCGAGCAGCCTTGTCGCTGGCAGGGTGAAGGTTCCGGCACCGCCGATCACGGCGGACGATTGGGATGCTTGCGTTGGTTTCATGCTCATTGGTTGACTTGGGGGGGGGGCGCTTTGCAGGAGGGCAGGCCTCCTGCCCGGTCTTGGCCGACGGGCTCCCGGCCTGTCGTTTCATTGGCGGACAGGCAGGATGCACTGTCTGCCATCCACAGGCTGGAAGCCTGTTTTTCTACCAGGAAGTGCTAACGAACAGCATTGACTGTGACGTCCGTCTTGCCCCAGACAACCGCACGGTTGTCGCGCATAGCCAACCGGACAGCCCTTAAACGACCCGCCGACGCACTCTGACTTCAGATGCCGACACCACCCGATGACCTGATTTTGACTCCTGGATCACCGGAGTTCTCCAACGCGAGCAATGAGTTTCCTAAGGCCGACGCCGACGGGCGAGCGCGAAGGAAGTCCCCAGTAACCCCAACAGCAAGGAAGATGGCTCGGGAACCAGACTGACGCCCTCGAGGATCAAGAAGTTAGAACCCGGAGCGTCCTTTCCGTTGAGGGTGTTCCAGAACGCCCCGAACCTGTCGATGGACTCGCCACCCAAGTCCGGCAGCGTCCCATAGAACTCGTCACCATTGATGTCGCCAACGAACGAGACATCGTTGCTACCCGACAGCGCGAAGTCAATCTTGAAGTTGTAAGCGAAAAACTCCTCGGCCGTCCTTATCGGAACGTATAGCGGCGGAACCAGCACCGGCGTAGGCGCACTGGAACCAGTGGTCCAAGAATACTTGTTGAACTCCGTATCGGTCTCCGGAGTGGAAGACTGATCCCAAGGAGTCAGGATGAAGCTGAAGAGGTTGTATCCCGACGAATTCTGCAAGCGAAAGCCGAAGGTGTCGCGAGCCTCAGATCCGCCCCCAAATCCGCTGTCGCTATCCATAACCTGGAATAGCACGCTGAAACTGGCATTGGTGCCGCCCGCGCCACCCACGAGAGGGGTCGATGCCTCATGACTGAGATAGACGTTGTCCATATCGAGAGGTGCAACATATCCCAAGCTTGCGGAACGGGATCCCCAAACAAGGCCACCGATACCGATCACGGCACCAGCACTCGGGGTGGCACTGTCCGTCGTCCAACCGTCCTGTCCGTTTATTTCACCCAGGTTAAAGGAATCAAAATTAGTGCTGTAAACGCTGCCGTGGGCGGAACCCGCAAACATGGCCGTAGCGAAGACCGTGAAAAGAAGAGACGATAATGGTTTCATGCGATTGATACAGGATGGTTTCATGGGGAATTGGTTAAAATAGAATGGGAAAGATTCAAACTTGCGGGAAAATCAGCGCGGACTCACCGAAGGCGTGGTGGTGGATACCGTGGTTATCACCACCGGGGGACGCCCGGTCCTTCCAGCTTGAGCAGGAATGATCGCGGCAAGGCCGAAAAGAACGATAATGTAGGTCAATGTCTTCATAACGCGGCAAGTAAAACGGGATTCACCGATACCGTCAAGCACCAAAATGAAAAAAAAATGAAAAAAAGTGAAAAAAGATCAAGAAAATGAAAAAAAGTGGGAAGTGGCGAGGAATTCATGGCTTGCCAGAGGCCACCTGCAAGGCCCTGAGGGCAGCGTTGCGGGTAGGAAGACGAGCGATTTTCTCCCATCCCTGAAAAAATCTTCCGTTCATTGGGGTGAGCCGGATTTCCGGGAATTAGCGGGGAATCAAGTGAAGATGCCCGTTCACCGGAGGGAAAGCCCGAGTTCGGGGTGCATGCGGGCGAAGGTCCCGGCCACTTCCTTAGACCCCCGTTCCACCCACACCCGGAACATCGCGTTCCGCTCGTCTGATCCTGGCAGCGCGGGAAGGATGCCGGGCATTTCGCGGTCCAGCAGGCCAGCGGGGACGGCACGGGCCCAGCACCGCAGCAGGCCGGGGTCGCGTCCGGCAAGTTCCAAGGCGGCGGCGGCCAGGGTGGCGTCCTTGCCGCAGGCGTGAAGCACCTTTTGATAGGTATTGGCCATGCCTTGCGGGCTTGGCGGGCCGTGCGGGAAGCGGGCATCCTCGGCGGCGGCGCGGCGCAGGGCCTCGGCCCACAGCGCAAGCGTCTGTTGCGGATCTTGAATCATCCAGGCTTGCGCTTGAACCAGCGGGAGATTGACGCGGGTCGGAACCAGTCGGCGTTGGATCGCGAAGGCCTGGGCGGCGACGCCGGATTTGTCATCGAAATGCAGGGCGAGCGCGCCGCGGATGTAGTGGAGATGGGGATCGAGCGGCGCGATGCGAAGAGCGTGCTCGACCCGCTCCAAGGCCGCCTCCAGCGGATCCTGACCCGGGGGCGGCTGATAGTCGCGGCCCGCTGCCGTCGCAAGCTCATAGGCGGCCAGATCGGCGTCGTAGAGTGCCTTGGCCTGCTGCATCTGCCGGAGGGCTTGGACGGAAGGCAGGACTGGTGTGTTAGTCCATTCGGCGTGGAGCAAACCGACGCCAGCGAGCAATGGGACCACGCCCATCCCACGCCAGGCACAACGGGACGCCCGCGACGGTGCCGGGGCGGGAGTGGCGTCGTGTTCCGCCGGGCGGCGCAGGGACATCGCCACTAACAAGGCCGCCGCCCACCCGAGGCCGACGCGGTGGCCGGGCACGTCGAAGACCCCGTGCAGGCAAAGCAGCAGCGCCGCCACCAGGCAGCCCATGCGCAGCAAGCGTGCCCGGCCGCGCCGCGCGTGGGTCAGCGCAGCGAAGAAAACAGCCGTCACGCCCGCCGCCAGACAAAGGGCTGCGGGCCACCCGGTTTCAGCCAGCACCATCAGCCAATCGCTTTCCGGATGGATGCACCTCGAGTCACTGGAAGCATTGGCTTGCTCACGGTATTGGGGAAAGACCTGGGCAAACTGGCCCGGTCCCACCCCGGTCCAGGTCTCGCCCCGGATCATGTTCCAAGTGTCTCGAAAAATGGCGATCCTGCCGTCAATCATCGGGTCCGGCGGCATGGCCGAACCCTCGTCGAAGGCGATTCTTGGCGGGCCGGCGGCAGACAGCGGGTTTTCGATCAGTTCGAGCGTCTTGTCCAGGCGCGTTTTCACTTTGGAATCGACGATGAGGAACATCCCGCCCAAGCCCAACAGGAGGAGGGCGACGGCTTTTCCGGCATGCCCCCGAAGGAGGCGGAACCCGGTCAGGAGGATCCACGCCACGACCCCTGCGGCGACCAGCACGACCCCGGCGCGGCTTTCCGAGACGCTGAGCAGAGTCCAGAGGGAGAGGCCGGTCGGGACCAGGGCCAGCGCGATCTTCCAGGGCGCTTTCAGGCGGATCGCTTGGGCGAAACTGCCGATGCCCACGAAAGCGCCCATGGCGAGCAGGGTGGCGGTGTGATTGCGATTGGGAAAGAAGCCGAACATCGCGCCCGCAGGATGCCAGTACAGGGCTGCGGCGGTCCAGAGCGCGACGCCGAGCACAAAGCCCAGCGCGAGCCGGTGCTGCAAGCGCGAGCCGACCCGGTGGCCGAGCAGAAACACCGCCACCGCAGCCGTCACGGCAAACCCTGCCAGGGTTTCAGCCGCGAGCCGGGGTTGCACGAAGGCGTGCGGGCCGGTATCAAGTCCGAGCGCTTCCAAATCAAAGCGCCAGGGAGAGCCGTGAAACCACGCCCGCGGCAGAAAACCGACCAGGGAGAACGCCACGAAGCCAGCCGCCAGCCATGGCCAGGCCCGCGGCTGCCGCACCTCGGGCGGCCGCAACAGCATCAGCACCCCCGCCCCACTCCACAAAATCCCCTGCAATGCCTGCGGTGCCATCTCGGGAAAAGCCACCGCCAACAAGACCAACAGCAAAATCGTGGTGAAGACCACGCACGAGCGGCGTTCTGCCGGTGACGACGGCTCAAAGGCGACGGAGGGTTGGAAGAACATGGACGGATGACGCGACACTCGTAACCGCAAATCGCCGGCGTGGGAAGGCAAATCCATCCCATTCACCGGGTGGCTGCATCCGCCGCAATTCGCGAGGTCGGACGATGCCGGTTAGGGAAGGTGCCGGAACGCCGGAATTATTTCCTGAATTGTTTCCGAGCCTCAATTATTCCCCTTGCAGGGCGCACGGAATTCGGCTAGCATGATCGCCCTTGGCGGGACAGTTCCATTTTCGCATGGTGTGGGATCGGTCTGCCTGCCCGAGATCCCCAGATGAGCCCCCCTCAACCCTTTCAGCCGCGCAGGCTTCCGAGACGCCCAATAACTTGTCCGACCGTCACTGCCTGGCCCGCCGTTTTGGCGTGGACCTGGATGGCCGCAGGTCTGTCGTGCCTGCCGGCCCAGGCCGCCGGAATGATTCTTCCTGCCGATCCCGGCGAGATTGCCGCCGTGCTTCCCGGCACGCCCAGCGGGTTTGCCGACACATCGTCCGCAGTGCCACTCTGGAGCGAGGTGGGCGGGACCCTGCTCGATGGCTTCACCTTCAGCACCACCTTCTCCAGCACCTACAACTCGAATGTCTCGGCCAGCCAGCGGACCACGGATGACTCGGCCAAGGACGATTTCATTCTCGCTCTCGGAGGCTCCGCAGGCTATCTGTCGAAGTCGTCCGGCTTGACCTTTGGCGGCAACTACCATGGCTACTACGACCAATACTTCAATCACTCCGACTACAGCGGCTACAGCCAGGGTGGCGGGCTGGTTGCCAATTACGCGGGTGGCAGGTTCAGTGTTTCGGCGGACCTTGGCATCGACCTGGGGCGGGGCAGCAACACCAATTACTCCTCCAACTTTGTCGAACAAACCCGGGTGAATACGGGGCTGACGGCCCGCTATCAGCTCAGCCCGAAAACGTCGCTGCAAGGGAATTTCGGCCAGAATTTCACTACCGCGAGCGGCGGACGTTACTCGGACACGACCTCCTACGATCTCGGGGTTTCGGCCTTGTGGCGATACTCCGCGCTGACCGAGTTCGGCCCTGGCCTCCGTTACACCTACCGCTCAGGGAGTTCCCAGACCCAGACCGGGCGGACGTCGATCGGTCCCACCGTGAACGTGAATTACAAACTCACGTCAAAGGTAGCGCTCAACTCGCAGCTCGGCATGGATTTTTCGAGTTACGACAACGGCGGCTCGGCCGATCCCACGGTCTCGGCAAACATCGGCCTGAATTACCAAGCCTCAGAACTTTGGGGGATGAACTTGTCCCTGTATCGCGACACCCAGGCCGACACCTCGCGGGTGGGTGGCTTTACCCAACTCACCTCGCTGCGAGTCGGCTATCACCGCAAGGTGCGGCGGGCCATGTGGAACCTGGGCGTCGGTTACCAGGCCAACAGTTACGAGATGCCTGGGAATGCGGCGGGCGGAACGCGTCCCGACCAGGACAATTTCAACATCGATACCTCGCTGAGCATGCCCGTCTTCGGCAACACCTGCAACGCCAGAGTGTTTATCGGCTACAGGGATCAAAGCGGCGGTTCCGCAAGAAATTCTTGGGACTCGGTCCAAGGCGGCTTCAGCCTCAGCCGGAGTTTCTGAGGCCTCCGCAGTCACAAATTTCATGCTTGCGCGTTGTCATGCGAATCCTTATCCACTCGCCGGGCCGCCGACCCGCCCCGCGAACCTGGCGGGTCGGCCGCTTGCCTCGCCGGTGCTTTGTCTGAATCTTAATCCCAAATCCCCACTCACAGTTCCTTGAAAAATTCCCTGTACCTTGCCGGATTGCTCCGGCTCATTCTGTTCCTGGTCATGTCCGTGGCGGCCCTTGGTGCCGACAAGGAGGATGAAAGCTATATCTTGCGGCCCAACGACACGATCCGCCTGGCCGTCTATCAAGAGGTGGATCTCTCCGTCATTGTCCGCATCCTCAAAACCGGCGAGGCCTCGTTTCCCCTCATCGGTTCCGTGCAGGTCGGCGGCTTGAGCGTCGCCGCCGCCACGGAGAAAATCCGCGACTTGTTTGCCAAGGATTATCTTGTCGATCCCAAGCTGAGCCTCTCCGTCGATGAATACGCCACCGAGTTCGTCTCGGTGATCGGTGCCGTCAAAGCTCCGGGGCAGATCCCGATGCCGGTATCCGGTCGCCTCGATCTGGCGTCCGCCATGGCCACCGTTGGCGGCCTTGCCGAAAACGCCGATACCAATGGCATCCAACTCGTCCGCACGTCAGGCACCACCTCCACCTTCAGCATGGAAGCCATCCTGGGTGCCTCCGGCCGCGTCCAACTCGCGCCGGGTGATCGCATCATCGTCAACCAAAGCGCTTTCGTCGGCAAAACGGTGACCGTGCTCGGCCAGGTCGGCAAGCCCGGCCCCATCCCCTTCCCCTTCACGGGCAAGCTCGATCTGGTCAAAGCGATTGCTTTCGCCGGCGGACTCACCCCCCTGGCCAACCCGAAAAAGGTCAGCATCAACCGCAAAGGCACCGTCACCGTGGTCGATTTCAAGATCATCTCCGAACGCGGGGACCGCCCGTACCTGCTGCAACCCGAGGACGTCGTCACCGTGGCCGAGCGCATTTTCTGATCCGGCCGCCGCATTGCCCACCGCTCCGGTCCACCCGTCCCATCGCCCGCTCACTCTGGATTTTTTTCTCCTGCTCATGCCACCCCAATCACACCGCCAAGCCCGCTACATTGATGATGCCGAAGACGAGGAACTGCCGGATTCCGGCAGGCCTCAGCCATTCGCGCGGGACAAGATGAAGGTCCTGGTGCTTAACCTCCTCGGGCGCTGGCATTGGATCGCGCTGGGGCTGATTCTCGGATTCCTCGGTGCCACCTACTATCTGGCGATGGTCCCGAAAGAATACACCGCCACTGCCTCCCTGCTGGTCAAACAGCAGACCAATTCCGTGATGGCCCGCGATCAGGTCGATGAAATCAACCTGGGCAGCGTGGAAGCGATGAACACCATCGCCGAACGAATCCGGCGCATGGACCTGCTGGAACGCATCGCCTCCCGCCAGGACGTTCGCGAGCTGCCCGGCTTGATGCCGCCAGCCGTGGATTGGCTGCCGGAATGGCTGCGCACCAAGCTTGGCCGGACCGCCCCCGGTGGCAGCCCGGCCCTGCAAGCCCCGCCCCCCCCTGCTGCCCTCGGCGGAATGCTCGCCAATTGGCTGCGGATTTCAATCCGTCGCGGCACTCGCCTGCTCGACATTTCCATCACGCACCCCGTGCCCGAGGTCTCCAAGGCCATCGCCGATGCCGTCGCCCGCGAATACCTCGCGGAGATCGCCACTGCCCGCACCGCAGGCCGCAGCAACTCGATCGATCTCTTGGAAAAGGAATCCAAGGAAACCCGCACCAGCCTCCAAGCGGCACGCAGTGCCCTCTCGATCTACGCCCGCGCCCTTGAGGTTCACAAAGCCCTCGAGACCAAGGAAACCGAGGAGACCTCGCTAAAGCGCCGTTACCTGCCGAAACATCCGAAGATGGTAACGGTCAGCGCGGAACTCAAGGAGGTGCAGGCACGCTTCATCCGCGAGTTCGATGTCGCCCGCCTCGACGCAAGCGACAAAGCCTATTGGGAGGTGGCCGGAAAGCAACTGCCGGATCAACAGACAGACCGGGACGCGTATCTCCGCGCCGCCCGCCAGCAACTCCTCGCCCGCATCGGCGTGCTGGAGAGCGAAATCCAAAGTGCGACGCTGGTCTTCAACACCATGCTGACCCGGATCAAGGAAACCAGCGTCAACCAGGAGTCGGAAGAGACCAGCGCCGAGGTCAACAGTCTTGCCCGCGTCCCCGGTTTGCCCTCGGCCCCGGTGCCCGCCAAAGTCACCGCCATCGGGTCGCTGTGCGGCCTGGCCGGGGGACTCCTGCTCGCCCTCCTTTTCATCCGCCTCGACAATAAGTTCCACACCGTCGCTCAGCTCGTCGGCGATACCGATCTCCATGTGCTCGCCGCGGTTGCCGACATCAAACTCCATCACCTCGACGTCGCCGAGCAACAGTATCGGAAACGCAACCCGGACGTGTACAATGACTCCCGCAAGAATTGGGACAAGCGAATCGTCTTCCGGAGCGGCACCTCATCCACCAGCTATGCGGAAATGTTCCGCGTGCTGCGGGCCTCCATCTCACTCCTCGGCGATGAGACGAAGCGGAAGATCACCCTTTTCACCAGCGCCCTCCCCGGTGAAGGCAAGACCCTCATTTCCTGCAACTTTGCGCTGGCCGCCGCCGGCCAAGACCGCAAGACCCTCCTCATCGACCTCGACTTGCGCAAACCCTCCGTCCACAAAATGTTCGGCATGGTCCGCGAGCAGAAGCATGGCGGCATCACCGAGTGCCTTGCCAATCTCGCCCCCTTCGAGCAGGTCATCTACCGTGAAACCGGCCAGGAAAACCTTCACCTCATCCTTTCCGGCATGCGTGCTCCCAACCCCGGTGAACTCCTCAACACCGGCCACCTCACCGGGATTCTTGAGCAGGCCTGCCGCGACTACGATGCGGTCGTGCTCGACACCGCCCCCATCCTTGCCGTTCCGGATACCCGCACCATCATCCCCCTTGCCCACAACGTCTGCCTCGTCGTCCAGGCCGAATATGTCCCGAAGGGAGCCGTCGGCCGTACCCTCGAAATTCTGGTGGAGGACGGCACCTCGCTCTCCGGCGCCATCTTCAACGGCTACAAGGAACGGCGTCGCCTGATGGGCGAAAACTACTCCTATGGCTACTACAAGACCTCCCGCTACGGCCGCGCCTATCGTTACGGCTACGGGAACTATGGGGCCTACGGCGACGACACCAAGAAATAGCGGGAGGTCGCCCGCACGCGGCACTGCATCAATTTTCAGCGTTTCAGTGGCAAGGATTGCATGTCCGGCCTTCGGACTGCCCGGTAGCTTGGTGCGCATGCCCGGAGGGATCCCTGGAAGATTTCCAAACTGGAGTCGTTTTTGTGCTAGCCAAGCTCGTCTCCCGCAGGCATTAGTTGCGTCGCGCCAGCGGATTCCGCCCGCCGATTCATGTTAGAAACAAGAAGTCGCGCGTTTCGAACTGCGGTTTTCCCCGTCACTCGGAGAAGCGACCGGGGGCGGTAGCGTACCAGCAAGGCAAGGCCCCGTTTGGGACCATTGGGGATTGTGCCGGACGTGGTTCGGGCGTGCCACCAGCGCCCTTCGCGCCTGGCCAAAACGGCTGCATGCGTTCGCCGGTTTCGTCCTGCCCCGTTCCCGCTGGCCTCCTTCGTGGCCCGGCCTGGCCCCACCCTGCAGAACGAGACACCAACAACCAATAACCGACAACTGATAACTGATAACTCTTGCTCATGAACACTCCACCCTCCACCATCGCCATTGTGGGTCTCGGCTACGTCGGACTGCCGCTCCTCCTCGCTTATGCCCGTGCCGGGCATCGGGTCATTGGCTTCGATATCGACCCGGCCAAAACGGCCCAATTGTCTGCAGGACGCAGCTATATCAAACACATTTCTTCGGACCAGGTCGCGGTGGCGCTGGCAGGCGGCAAACTCGAGGCCACCACCGATTTTTCCCGCATCGCCGACGCCGACGCCGTCATCCTCTGCGTTCCCACGCCGCTCGACCGGCACTTTGAACCGGATCTGTCCTACGTCCGCGACACCCTCGATGCCGTGGTCCCGCACTTGCAATCCGGCACCACACTTTCGTTGGAGAGCACCACCTATCCGGGCACCACCGAGGAAGAAGTCGTGCCCCGCGTCACCGCCCGCGGGTTGCTTCCCGGCGAATCCGTCTTTGTCGTGTACTCCCCGGAGCGCGAGGATCCCGGCAATCCGATCTTCTCGGCCACCAACATCCCCAAGGTCGTCGGCGGTCTCACCCCGGCTTGTCTGCAGGCCGGCGTCGCCCTCTATCAGGCCGCCTTCGACACCGTCGTCCCCGTAAGTTCCTGCAAGGTCGCGGAATTGTCCAAGCTGCTGGAAAACATCTACCGCTCCGTCAACATCGGCCTCGTCAACGAACTGAAAATCGTCGCTGATGCCATGGACATCGACATCTGGGAGGTCATCCGCGCGGCCGCCACCAAGCCCTTTGGCTTCACTGCCTTCTATCCGGGTCCCGGCCTCGGCGGCCACTGCATCCCCATCGATCCTTTCTATCTGACCTGGAAAGCCCGCGAATTCGGCGTCACCACCCGCTTCATAGAACTCGCCGGCCAAGTCAATCGTGCCATGCCGGAATACGTCGTGCATCGCACCATGATGGCACTCAACACTCTCGGCAAAGCGCTGAAAGGCAGCCGCATCCTGCTGCTAGGCCTCGCCTACAAGGCCGACGTCGATGATATGCGCGAGTCACCCACCTTCGAGTTGCTCGACCGCTTCGCAGCCCTCGGTGCCGACGTCGCCTACTACGATCCTCACGTCCCGGAAATCGGCCCGACTCGCGAGCACGCGAAGTGGCAGGGCGTGAGGTCCGTGCCATGGAGCGAGGCCCTCATCCGCCAGCAGGACGCTGTCGTGATTGCTACCCACCACCATGCCTACGATCTCAACCAGCTCGCCGCCTGGGCCAATCTCATCATCGATACCCGCAACGCCATGGCCGGCCTCCAAGGAGCGGCAACCGTGGTGAAAGCCTGATGCCACAGGGCGGATCCGGCCCCGTTCCGCCCACTTAACCGATACCCGATAACCCGCGCAACGCGCGTCCTCCCCATGCCCCGTCCCGTCGCCATCATCCTTGCCATCGTCCTCGCCCTGGGCGCGACCGAAGGATTGGCGCATTGGTGGATGTGCCCCGCTCCTGCCGGTCTCGGCCAGCCGGTGCTCTGCTATCGCCCGAGGCCAGGGCGCGACCGCCGGGCATGCCAACTGGTCGCCAGCAGCGTGAGTGGCGAAGGGAAGACGGAAGCCAGTGGGCAGGGGACAGATGTCAGAGGAGAAGACATCGGCCCGCCGGGTTCTCAAGATCCGGCGACGATCACCGACCGCCGCGACCATCCCACCGACAACGGACCAGCGACCACCGACAACCCTCCTGCGCCCGCTTCCACTGACAACCAACAACTGACAACTGACAACTCTGCCACCTTCACCCCGCTTCCCGAAATTTACGCCCAATCCGCGCCCATGCTGCGGTGTTCCGGCGGCCAGGTGTTTCACGTCAAACTCGGCGCGAACGTCAGCCTGCATCTCGCCTTTTTCGAGTGGGACGGCACGGATACCGGCAGCGTGCTGGAAGCCTTCCGGCACATGCCCGAGGCCTGCCTCGGCTCGTTGGGCATGACCCTGGTCTCGAAGGAACCACCCGTCCGCTATCAGGTGGGGACCGAAATGCTCACTTTCGATCATACCATCTTTCGCGAACCCGGGCAGACGGCTGGCACTGCGGCTCGCGGCCCGCAGGTGCATGCCTTCCGTGCCGTCTGGGTCGCCAACATGGCCAATGCCAATGTCCGCGAGGGCCTGAACGGCGACACCTTTGATCGCTTGCGCACCATCCGCCTCAAATGCGCTCTCACGCGCTTCCGACCCACCCATGCTTGCGTGGTCCAAGGTGCCGTCCGCGGCGCCACCAACGGCGACGCCGCCTGGCAAGCTTTTGAAACCGCCATGCTGGTGGATCTGAAGTTCGAAAACCGATAGGGCGTGGCTGTCCTCACTCCCCCTCGCCTGCCAGCCGTACCAACCCGTCCGCTCCCACCGCAACCGCTGGAAATTCTAACCACCCCTGATCCGCTCGAACCGCGCTCTATTGAAGCGGAAGCGTTGTCCGGTGTCGGCGGTCCGTTGCCCATAGTGCTGGCACGCCGTGCTTTGGGGCTCTTCCGCCACCTGCCATCCGTGCCCAAATCTTGTTCATGTTTGCTTGTGCTATGAAGGAGTGAAGTTATGCCAAGAATGTTTAACATAGCCGGCCCGTGTATCCCCGGAGATCACTATATGGTGCCCACGCTGGCGCGGTTGCCACAACTTGGCGGACTGATCGCTGCGAAGCAGTTTTTTGTGATTCACGCCGCCCGGCAGTCGGGTAAGACCACCTTGCTCAAGGCGTTGGCGCGGGACCTGACC
>JAPLUI010000443.1 GCA_026397725.1 Verrucomicrobiota bacterium
AATCCATAACATCCTCAACGCGATCCCGGTCAAGGCGCCCCCCATCCCGCCGGTCCAACCTAACGTAGTGGTCTGGCCCGGCACCGGACCTGACAGAAAACCCAACGAACCCGGGGTCTTGTTCTCCGCCGACGTCTATCAGGGCGTGCCCGACCTGCCGCGCGGCCTGGTGAAGTACCTGCGCGTGTTCCAGCCGGATTACAAGACCTACTCGACCTGGGAAAAGATCTATCGACACTCCGGCCCGCCGGTTTCCATCGTCCAGGAGGAAACCGTGAAACGCATCCTCGGCGAGGTGCCGGTGGAGGCCGATGGCTCGGTGAATTTCAATGTCCCTGCAGGCCAGGCGGTCTTTTTCCAACTGCTCGATGAGCAACACCGTTGCCTGCAAACCATGCGCAGTTTCACCGGCGTGATGCCGGGCGAGGTGCGCGGATGCGTGGGATGTCATGAAAGCCAAAGCACGCCGTCGCGGAGCACAGCCGTTCCCGCGCTCGCCATGAAGCGTCCGCCAAGCGCCATCACCCCGCCGCCCTGGGGCACGGAAAGCATCGGCTACGAACGCTTCGTCCAGCCCGTGCTCAATCAATACTGCGGCAAGTGCCATCAGGGCGACGGCAAGGCCCGCGAAAAACTCGATCTCACCCTGCGGCCGGGCGAAGGCCCGTTCAAGGAACCTTATCTCACACTCGTCGGCGCGGCCGGCGGCTGGGGCCTCCCCCCCAGGTCCGGGGCGGGTTACGGCGCCGCCTGTGTCATTCCCGTCGAGACCTTCCCCAACGCCGGGATGAATCCGGTGTCGGTCCAGACCATCCGGCCGATGACCTATCTCTCATACCAGAGCCAACTGATAGAAAACGCCTCCAGCGGCAAGCACCACGATGTCAAGGTGGATGAGGTGAGCCGGCTGCGCCTGATCGCCTGGGTGGATGCCTGCTGCCCGTACAACGGCGAGGAGGAAATCCGCGCCATGGAGGATCCGAACTTCCCCGGCATCGACAAGCTGACGATCCGCCCGCGCGTCAAAACCGCCCCGGTGATCGCCCGGCCGTGACGGATCATGTCATGTTAGACCCGGTCATCACATCTATCCCGGAAGCCGTCAACCCCCATTTCCCCGCCCTCCGGTCCGGCCACCGGCTCTTTCAACGGCCTCACCCCAAAAGCAAATTCCTAGCAATTATGCATCAACGAATGAAAGCACACCAGATAGTGGCAAGAATGCTTGTAGTGGCAGCGAGCGCGTGGGTCGCCCTTGCGGCACCCGCCCGGGCGGCAGACGCGGATGAATTGGAACGGATCTTCAGCCATCCGCCTGAGGCGGCCAAGCCCGGCATGTTATGGTTCTGGATGGGCTGCAACCTCAGCAAGGAGGGCATCACGCGCGATCTGGAAGCGTTCAAGGCCGCCGGGATCAACAATACGACGATGTTTCATTGTGCCGATACGACCACCCCGTGGGCCGGTGAGATCGGCAACAGTCCGACTCCGGAGATCATCTCCTGGACCGAGCCGTGGTGGAAACTGGTGCGGCACGCGGCCGAGGAGTCCAAGCGGTTGGGCATGGACTTTGCCATGTTCAACGGGACGGGCTACGAGTCCAGCGGCGGACCGTGGATCAAAGTCGAGCACTCGATGCAGGAGCTGTGCTTCTCGCAGACGCCCGTGAGCGGG
>JAPLUI010000421.1 GCA_026397725.1 Verrucomicrobiota bacterium
CGACGTCCATGTGGCGCGCCTGGCGCTGCATGGGTAGCGGCGTGCCGACATCCAGTAATGAAGTCCGAAAGGACCGAACTGGTTAATCCGTGACTGGAGAGCCGGATGCGGGAGATCCGCCCGTCCGGTTCGGAGGGGGGGCGGCGCAAATCAATGCGCCGTCCCTACCTCTATCGGTCGCACCGCCCCGGACGACCGGAGAATTTTGTGATCGACCTGTCGTCGGTCGGCGGATATCTGAATTGCCGTCATCGAAGGTATGCGTTCGCTCGCGAAGAGGAAATCGTGGATCTCTATGAGGATGCTGAGGAGCCTTGTGATGCAAGTGCTATTCTTGATTATGTTGCCAGAGCTTATATAGACCGCGGCGAATTCAAAATAAACTTATACACTAGTAACACAGTTCATCCGCCCGCAGGCGGGCCGCCGCATGATACAGGATCAGATCCGAAGGGTAGTGAACAGCGGGATAAAGGTAGAGTCCGCGACAGAGTCGCTCCAGAACCCCATCCGAGGTCAAACGGCCCACCAGTGCTTTCAACGCACCCTCCGACCGGCTTGGCATAAGTCCAGCCAAATCCCTCAGCGTGAACAGGTAATGCTCCGGGTCGGCCAGCTTGGATAAATCGCGCTCAATGGAACGGGAAAGTGTCATGGCATTTTTCAAATCAACAAAAAGATACGTATCGGGTCACCTATTAGTCAAGGAGAAAACCCATCCCGGAGCCGCTCAAGCCGTTCCCGGGAAATCGGATAGAACCGGATCGCCAGCAAGGATGCGAGGCAGATCCCCGCGCCGATGACAAACGTGACCAGGCCCAGATTCCAGATGGCCTGGGGTGTCTGGGTGACGGCCTGGCCGTTTTTCGGCACCTGATAGCCGATGCCGCTGAGGCACCAACCGGCGACCATCAAGCTGAAGGAAATCGCCATGCGCATCGCGAGGCTGAAGACCGATGAATAGCCGCCGTCCTTCACCTCGCCGGTTTGCAGGCGGCGCACTTCGCTGACGTCCGCCATCATCGCGGTGGAGATTGGCAGCATGATGCCGTTGCCCAGCCAGTAACCGGCGTGGAAAATCACAAACAGCACCAGCGCGAGCGGCAGGGTGGCACCGCCGATGGCGAGCGTGGCGTCCGGCTTGACCAATCCTGTTAGGAACAGCAGCGCCAGCATCAGATTGCACAGGACGCTGATGGTGCCGCCGATGAGCACCGCGCCCTTTTTGTCGAACCGTTTGGCAAGGCCCATCGACAGCAGGGCGCCGAGCGCCATGCCGACCATGGTGCCGCCGTGGGCCATGGATTTCTGCCAGGCCGGGAACTTCATGAAGTCATCATATACGAACATCTGCAGCGAACTGACGATAACCATGCCGGCGCAGACGACGAAGATGAAGACCAAGACCCAGCGCGGATTGGGATCGGCAAGGATCTCCCTCATGTCGATGAGAAAATCCCTGAGCCAGCCGTGTTGCGAATCGCGGGCGACGGCGCGGGTGTCCTCATGCCAGCGGAAAGTGAAAATCATGACTAACAGGACGAACACCGCGGTGGCGGCGCCAAAACACCCGCCCATGTGATGATAATTCGCCTCCACCGTGGTGGCTTGCACGCAGCCCTTGTCCTTGAAGAAAAGCGTCCATGCCATGGCAGGGCCGGCGAAGTTGGCGGCCATGTTGAAGATCTGGCGGATGCCTTGGAGCCGCGAGCGGCCCTGATAATCGCCGCACATCTCGAAGCCCAGCGCCATGTAGGGGATGAAGAATAGGGTGAGCCCCGTGCGCAGCAGCAAATTCATCGCGACCAGATACCAGAAGATCGCCATCTGGCTGCCGCGGCATGCGCCGGGAACCGTCCAAATCAGATAGGAACAAAGCGCCATCAGCAAGCCGCCGAGCAACATATACGGATGGCGGCGGCCCCACCTGCTACGGGTGTGGTCGCTGACGTGGCCCATGACCGGTTCGGTGACCGCTTCCCAGAAAACCGAGAGTGACATCGCCAGCCCGGCCCAGGTGGGGTCGAGGCCCAGCGATTTGGTATAGAACAGCATCGCGAAACCGAAAATGCCGTTCATCACCAGCGAATTCGCGCACTCGCCCAGCGAGTAGGTGAGCATGCTGCCGGTCGTGCAGGTCTTGGGGGATTGGGTCATGGATGCGTGATGGATGGAATGTGGACAATTTGAGAGACAGAGAAGTCTTGCAGGGTGGGTGAAAGCGGGTTATGCTGTCTCCGAAATGAAAGCGACGGTGCCAATAGCCGAACCTCCGAGGATCCCCGCGCCGCCCGAACTGATCGAGCGGGCGGAGGAATTGGTGAAAAAATACGAAATCGATTGCTTCTGGTTTTGGCACCCGGAAGCACGGGTGCGGTATCTGGGCGATGTGCGGCTGGTCGTCCACCACCTGAGAGAGTATGGAAACCACAAAGCCTGGCAGGCCGCACAAGAATTAAACAAATGCCTCTGACGGATGTTTCGCTGGACTGGGCGCATGACACGGCGTGGCGGTTTTTCCCGATTGTCCATGATCCGGTTCTCGGTTGGCGACTGCATTTGTTCGACATGGCGGTCAACAAGGCGCTGGCGCTTTCGGGCCGGACCGAAACCCGCGACTACGTCGATATTCTCGAACTTGGCAGGCACTTTTCGCTGGAAGCCATCGGGTGGGCGGCCTGCGGCAAGGATGAGGGATTCAGCCCGTTGTTCCTGCTCAAAATGATGCGCCGCTTCGCCAAAACCGAGCGTGGCGAATTGGAGAAAATCCAGGCCCGCCATCTGGACCCCATCGAGATGAAAATGGAGTGGATCGAAATGTGCGACCGGGCGGAGGCGGCAATGATCCATCTGGCGGACAGCCAGCCCGACATGCCGATCGGCGTGGCGTTTGTGGACGCGAAAGGCAAACCGGGATGGATCGGGCGGGATCCCACGCTGCGCATGCACCGACTGAGTCTGCGTGGTTCCTGGCCGGATGCGGCAGAAGCATAGGGGATGGCGCGATGAAATCATTGCCGGGATGTTGTTACTCGAATTTTCCGATCGCGCGGATTTCGTTCACGATGAGCGGCGGGCCGGGCCGGGTGCGTTCGAGGCGGATGAATCGCGCGCTGGTTCCGGCGGGAACTTCGATGCTCCAAGGTTTGGATCACAGGTAAACGGCTGGTCCTGGGAGCCGCCCCAGACGTAGTGGACGAAGAAGCCGTATTTGGTTTTGAGGAATTCGGACCTGCCATTGGTTTCGGCATGAAGGGCGGAAGTGGAGAGCAACAGGCTCGATAGAAGAAGCGGGAGTTTCATGGGGAAGCAATGAGGCTGACAGGACCGAAGAGGCCGGAAGGCGTTTGATGGTCGAAGGCGTAAGGTGTCGGAATGCCGACGCTGTAATGGTTGGCGAGGGTGTTGGCCACGGTGATGGAGAGTTCGTTTTTCCCAATCCGGAGGAAGGGTGTGATGTCGCATTTCCACGGCGGCGCGATCAGCGTGGCGGCCTCACAGCCATTGACGTCCACCCGGGCGGTGGCTGATAGATCGCCGAGATCCAGAGTGATCCGGGAATTCAAATTGGAGATTGCAAATGTGCGCGAATAGATGGCGGCGCCGGAGTAGGTGGCGAGACCGTGCCGGCACCAATCGCCAGGGCTTAGCGTGCCCGTTTCGCAGCCGAAGCGGACCGGCTCGGGCAGGGCGTCGCCCGCGCGGGAGTCCGCCGGAGCTTCCACGCTGAGGGCGAGGACGCCCGGCGCTGCGGCGGGTTGCGCCAGGGTGCATTCATACGTGTGAAGGCCGTCGGCGGAAACTCCTAGCAAGTTGAGCGGCACGGCAACCGCATCAAACCACAGCGATGCCGGGCCGCGGGTGACGATGCGGGCGCGGCGAAATCCAGGCGGGCTGGTGAAACGAAAACAGATGGAGCGACGTCCGGCAGGCGCGGGCAGCGCGGGGCGCGGCAGGCTGGGATCGTGAAACCCGCGCAGCGAGAGCTTGGCGGGCGCTTCCTCACGGGCGAAGCGGAAGAAGGCGCGGGTCCGCTGGCCGGCGGGTTGCACGAGCTTGATGACCAGCGGGTTTTCTCCGGCGTGGAGCGACACCATCGTTTCGCGCGGTACGCATTCATGGTGTGGAATGTTCCATGGCGCGAAGGCCCCGGGCGGCTGCGCGGTTGCCTGCACGAGCGTCTCGCCGCCATTCAGCCATGCCTGATAGACGCAGCGGCCGCCCATCTGCATTGGCGTTTCGTGCTCTTGGGGCGAGGCGATGCGGGTGCGCAGGAACCAGACCGAGCCGGGTGTTTCGCTATGGAAATCCAGGAAATCATCCGGCACCGCACCTTTGAGTCCGTGGGGGCCGCTGAGCCAGTCGGTGAGAAACGGATCGCGCTCGATGCCCCAGCGGGTGGAAAACCCATACTCCTGCCAGGCGGGATGATCGGCGGGTTCGGGCCCGCCGCGGACCAGCCAGTTCTCGATGGTAGTTAGATCGCTGCCGGGCGGAAACGGGCCGATGAACTCAAGGCGCGGGCCGAAGGAAAACGTCGTCTCCCGCCATGTGGAATCATCGAAGGTGGCGGACTGCCAGGCCGTGTCGTTATCCAGCGCGTCCGCATAACGGAAGCGCCGGGCCTGCGGGCCTAACATCCCGTCGGTGGCAGGCAGGCTGAAGTCACCGAAGCGGTTATCCAACGTGGGGACGACTTGGAATTCCCACGGGCCGTCGAGAGTTTCCAATACGGTGGTTTCACTGGTAGTCGGCGAATCGCTGATAGAAGAGTCCTCCCCGCGATGGATGACGAGAAGTTTCGATTCGCGGGCGGCGAAGGATAGCGGGCGATCCATCGCGACATCGCGGATTTCGCCGGTCCAGGCGTTCCAAAGTTCGGCGCGGCCGGCGTCGCGCAAGGTCACGGTGGTTTCCACCGGATGCTCCGCCGGATTGAACAGATAGATCACCTCCTTGTCCCCCAGATGGCGGTGCAGGACTTGCAGCGGAACGGTGGAAACGACGTCGCGCTCGATCGAAGCATCGATCGCCGCCATAACTTTTTCGCGGCCGAGACGGACGAAAAACGCCTTGCCGCCGCCGGGGTGGGATTTCTCCAGATCGGCATCCTCGGCGGTGCTGCCGAAAATTTCCGCAATCAGCGCATCGAGCGCCGGGTCCTGGCGGCCGGCGTGATCGCTGGCTTTCGGCAGGCATCCGTAGGCGATCACCACGCCGCCGGCGCGGACGAAAGCGCGGGCTTTTTCCAAGGTGGAGAACCTAACCGCCGCCATCGCGGGCAGCAGCAAGACTCGGTAGGCACCGCCCGCCATGTGCAGTCCACCATCGGCGGGAGTGGCGCGTTCGAGCGATTCGAAGTCGAGGAAATCGAAGTCGCAATTCCGGTCGAAGAGATGTTTTCCGAGATTGAAGGCACTGTCCTCGGGCTGCGGGTTTGCGGTTTCCTCGCCGCCGAGCGCTTCATTTCCCATGTGGGCGACGAGGCCGTTGAGCGCGGGATCGGCGGGTTCCGCATCGAGCGCGGTGATCGGATAGACGATGGCCACATCGCAGCGGCGGACGCCTTGGGAAAGGAGCCAGCTCAGACGGGTGAAGAAGCCGTTGAGCGATTGCGCATGTTCCCAATACGGCTGGCGGAAGTGGAAATCCGGTGGTGCCCATTCCCACCAACCGCCGAGGGTGGAGTAATACAGGCCGTGGAGATTCACCACCGTGGCCCCGTAGGCGAAGTCTTCCTGGATGGCGGCGACGACGGCTGCGGGCCTGGTTCCCCAGCCGCTGGAGTGGAAGGCCTCGATCCACACGCGCGGCCGCTGATAGAGATGGGCGATGGAACTATTGACCTTGAGCCCTTTGAAAGCGCGCGGGCCGTGCAGCTTCGGATCATCGCAGCCCGGTGCGGAATACCAGCGCATGGTGCGGAAGTAATCGCCGTAGTGGGCGCGACCCTCGGCGATTCTGCCGCGGCCGCAGTTGTCGTGGCCGAACATCGTGCCGCGCTCCTCATGCCAATCGAAGATCGGTTTGAAATAACAATCCTCCATCCGCCGCGTCACCACGTCCGCGAAATCGAGGCGGATTTTCTCCGTGAGGTTGCCGAAATCGTGCCATAACGCAGGCAGGACCGGATAGATATCGTAGCCTTTGAGCTCGGAAAACGCATCGAACAGATGGTTCGACCAGAACGGCATTCGGCCGCCGAAATCAAGCTCGTCCTGGAAGAACAGATTGAGCGTTTTTCCCACTTCGCCGGGGCACTCGCGTTCGAAGGGCGCGTAGAGCTTGTCGATGGCGAGCGGGCCGGACTGCGGGTGGAGCGGATCGAACGAATTGAGCCGGGCGAACACCAGCGCGACGAACCAATCACCGGCCGGGGCAGTCCATTCGAGCACGCCATCACGAACGTCATCCGCGAGTGAAATCCGGGAGTCGATGCGCGGCACGCCGTTTTCCAACGGATAGGCCCAGGCCCCGATGACGAGAGTCACCGGTTCGGCGGCGAGGCGGACATTTTCATTGCCGGAAATCCGGCGGGCGTCACAGCTCATCTGGCCGCCCTGCATGCCGGAATTTTCACGGCCGATGGATTTCAGCATCGGCTCGACGAGTGTGTAATCTTGGAAACCCGCGGTCATCCCGCGTTGACGGCACTCGCCGAGAAACCAGCGGAACAAATCCCACCATGCCGGCGAGAACAACTTCGGATCGCCGGAGTCATTGGTGCCGTCCGGATGGTGCGGGTAGCTGATGACTGTCTGGCGGACGCCCTTTTCGCAAAGCTGGTCGAGCTGCCAGGCGATGCGGCCGCGGTCGAGCGTCTCGCCGGCCCACCAATAAAATGGCACCGGTCCGTGGGTGGCGGGAGGACGCAGGAACGTCCGCTCCATATTGCCGCTCACTGAATCCGATGAATCCAGGACCTGTGCATGGGGACTTGTGGTGAGTGCCATAGGAGAATATTCGCGCCCTTTCTTGAACTGGAACCACCCCCATGCTGACAGAAATCCAGAACATTCCCATGGAGAAATCCTTCAATTTCTTGGACTTTTCCCTGCTCTTATCCGGATGAGGAAACCACATCTGACTGCCGAATTTGATGTTTCTGGTCACAAATTCCAAATGGCTCAGGGTGCTGCGAAGACCTGGAATTCGTTGATATTGACCGGACGCTCGGCTTTGAAGACATTCAGGCGGACACAACGCGCTAAGCACCAACCTCCAACCGAGCCCCCCCGCGCCGGAGTGCCGGGAGGGCGATGAACCAACCATCTAACGGACGGGGGTGAAACGGATGGACTCGAGGCTGGCTTTCGAGCCATCGCCCTCGATTAGGGAGACGCTGACCTTGTGTTTGCCGGGTTTGGAAAACGTCAGCACGCCGGTGTGATAGGTGTGATAGACGTGGGATGCGGCCTGCTGGTTCTGGATTTTCGCGCCTTCCGTGGTGCTGACGGACCAGACCGGGCGGCCTTCGCCTTTGTATGTCAGATCGATCTGATAGTCGCCGGCCTTGGCGACATCGACGTCCCACTCAACCACGCCGCCGGGCTGCCAGTTGCCGACTTGCAGCGCAAATTTCCACTCGCCGAATTTTTCCATCCAGTCGATGCGTTCGTATTTGGCGTTGCTTGCCGTGGCGAATTCGCAGGAAAGCTGGCTGGGGATGTTGGGATGAATGCCGGGGGTGGAGTCGATTTTCGGGGCGTTGTTGAATTTCACCTCAATGACCACGGCGAGGTCGGAAACCGTGGCGGTGTCCGCAGCGGAGGCATCAAAGATCGTCCACGAGCCGGAGTTTCTTGCAGGAACCGGCTGGGGCTTGCCATCCTTGCGACGCAGCGTGGCGGTGGCGGCTTTGCCATCGGTACCGGGCAGGCAGATCATGCGGTCGGCGGGCCAATCGAAGACCACGAGGTTGAGCGTGTTGCCGGTGCGGGTGACATCGCCCCACGGTTGAGCGTGGCCCCAAGGCGAGGCGCTGGCACCATCGACGACGCCGGGATGTTGTTTCACCCGTTTGCCGGCCTCGACCAGATAGGTTGCGGCCTTTTCCGGAATGCGACCCTTGCCGTCCGGGCCGACGTTGAGCAGATAGGCGCCGCTGCGGCCGACGGTGGAAACGAGTCGGTGGAGGATTTCCTTGGGCTCCTTCCAATTCTGGTCCTACCAGGCGTAGGACCACGAATCGTTGGTGGTATCACAGGTTTCCCACAAGCCCTCGTGATTCTTCAAGGGCACTTCCATATCACCGAGGCTGAGGTAGTCACCCATGCCGTGGCCGATGCGCGAGCAGAGCATGGCGTTGGGTTGTCTTTTCCTAACAAGCTCGGCGAGCGCCTTGACGTATTCGACCGGCATACTGCCCGGGGTGTCGAACCAGACATAGGAAAGCTCGCCGTAGTTCGAGCAGATTTCATCGACCTGCCTCAAGGAGCATGCCACCTTGCCCGCGCTGTACGCAGGACTTGAGGCGTGGTTCGCCCGTTACAACGACTGGCGGCCTCACCAGACGCACGGCAATCTCACCCCGGCTGTCATCTACCAAACCGGCACCGGGCTCCCCACGGGCGATCCTGGCGAACCTATCCACGAAGCCCCATGAAACCGACCGGGTTGTTCACAGGCCCCAGGTGCCTCCGACGAGTTTTGTTCCCATTCTCGGCACCCGCGGCCTGTGAACAACCCTCTGTTTGCGCCAGAACCGGCCTCACCCCCCCGGCGGGCCGAAGCAGCCTCCACTCCGGCGAAGCACGCCACTCCGCTACGCTCCGTGGCGTGCTTCGCCTGCGTTCCGGCTGCCGCATTTCGGAACCTTTTGCCGCCGTCCATAAAATGATCAAAAATAGTCATTGACTCCCCCCCCCATGCGCCCCTACATCTTCCCCGCCCCAGCCACCCTAGCTTAGTTTAGCTACACTATGACCGAGGATCGGGGGCCAACTCGGCTTCTACGATTCGCAGGCGCAGGACTGGTGCCACAAAACCAACAACAACATGGACGATTACCTCCGGGACGTGGCTGTGCCGCAGGTGCGCGAGCTTCTAACAAACTACGGCCCCGACACGCCCGCGATTCCGTGGTGGAACACGCCGTATGACATGACCGCCAAGCGGGGCGGGCTTTTCCTGCATGTCTACCGCCGGCCTGATAACGGCAGGATCACGCTGCCATTTTCTAACAAAATAACCAGGGCATACCTGCTGGCGACGCCCGCTGCCGCGCTGACGGTGGCGGACAAGACCATTGCCCTGCCGGACTCGCTGCCCGACCCGATCGCCACCGTGGTGGCGGTGGAAATCGCGGGCGAGCCCGAAGTCACCAAGGACAGTATCCCCGGCAAAGGAGGAAAATGAAACAGAATAGCCTTCGCATTTTTCTCACCCTCCTCGTCCTGGGAATTGCAGCAGCGAACGGCCGGACCGAGGAGCCGGCCGCGGTCGGCGAAAGCGTTTATTACGTTGCGCCCGCCGGCGACGACGCATGGTCGGGACGGCTCGCCGAACCCAGCGCGGACAAGACCGACGGCCCGTGGAAGACGCTCGCCAAAGCCGGTGCGACCGTCCAGCCCGGCGATACCTGCCGCCTCCGCAAGGGTGTCTATCGCGAAGTCCTGAAACCCGAACGAGACGGCACGCCGGAAGCGCCGATCACCTTTGAAGCACAACCCGGCGAAGACGCCTGCTTGAGCGGCGCCGACCGCGTCATCAACTGGCAAGCCGCGGATGATGGTTTCTTCAAGGCGTCCCTCGCGTGGGACCTCGCCGATCAGAACCAACTCTTCGCGGGCGACCAGATGCTCACCGAAGCGTGCTGGCCCAACAGCCATGGCAACCTGCTCAAGCCAGTGCGCGCCGTCGTCGAGTCCGGTTCAGACAGCACGATCATGGACTCCAAGCTGCCCGGCGGCGACGATTTCTGGAAAGGCGCCGTGCTCTGGTGCGCCGGCGGCGAACGCTGGTATTGCTGGAGCGCCACCGTCACGGGTTTCGACGCGAAGACCAAGACCCTCACCTTCGAGAAGCCTCAACCCGACAAGTGGTACACGCCGCGCAAAGGCAACGAGTACGTCCTGATGGGCACCCTCATGGCCATTGATGCCGACGGCGAATGGATCTTCGACCGCGCACAGAAATGCCTGCTGCTCAGAACGCCCGGTGGCAAGGACCCCAATGGGCTGGGCATCGAAGCCAAACGGCGCATCCACGTGATGGACTTCTCGGGGCGCTCGCACATCCGCATCCAGGGCCTGCGCTTCCATGCCGGCGGCGTGTTGACCGACGCCAAGAGCAGCCACCTGCTCTTCCGCAACGTCAAGGGCGAGTACATCGGGCACTCCTATGTGAACGACGTCAGCGAAAGCGGCACGGTGCTCATCAAAGGCCATCACATCGAGCTGCATAGCTGCGAACTGACCTATGCTTCGGGCAGCCTGATCCGCATGGAAGGTCACGACAACCGCCTGATCAACTGCTTCATTCACGACGGTGACTACGCAGGCAAATGGAACGGCACGGCGTCCTTCTCCGGCCGACGGCAACTGATCAGCCACAACACGATCCGTGACTCGGGCCGCGACGTCTGCTCGCTCCACGGCCTGATGGAGAGCCTGATCCAGTACAACGACCTCTCGCATTCGGGCTGGTTGACCTCGGACCTCGGCATGACCTACGGCCACAACACCGACTTCATGGGGACCGTCATCCGCTACAACTGGGCCCATGACAACCTGGCGCAGGGCCACACCGCGGGGATCTACTTTGACCACTGCAGCCACAACGCAATCGTGCACCACAACATCGTCTGGAACATCCGTGGCATGCCGCTTCAGGTAAACAACCCCTCGTACTTCATGCTCTGCTACAACAACACGCTCTGGAAGAGCGGCGGGATCTCGACCTTCGACCACAGCCACCGCAACGATATGTTCGGCTGCCGATTCCAGAACAACATCACCGCGCAAGGCCTCAAGCTGCCGCCGCACGTCGTCGTCACACCGAACCTGATCGACCCAAACCCGGGCCTGACCAACCCCGAACAGGGCAACTTCGAGCTGAGGCCGAATTCCAAAGCGCGCGGCGCCGGCGTGCCGCTGGCCGGTATCACGGCCGCCGCGGGCGGCGAGGCACCGGACCTGGGCGCGTGTCCGTCCGGCTTGCCAGCGTGGAAAGCCGGTCATGACTTCAAGAACCCGCCCGAGGTGAACGTCGACGTACCCGAAGTCGCATCCAGTAACGCGATCCGCAACGCAGCCTTCGAACTGGGTTCGACTGAATGCTGGACGGTGAGCGGCGAAGGCAAGGCACGGACGAGCAAGGGTAACGGCTGGGGTAACGGTTTCGGCCGCGGCGCGGTCGAGAAGACGGGAACCTCCAATCACGAACTCAAACTGACGGGCAAGGTCCGCATCGCGCAAGTTATCGAAGGCCTGAAGCCGAACACGAAGTATCAGCTCTCGGGCTGGTTCAAGGTGACTGACGGGAAGTCGCCGGTGACCTTTGGCGTCAGTGGCTACGGCGGCGCGGACGCGACGGTCAGTTGCGCGGACAAGGGCTGGGAGCGCAAGACCGTGGATTTCACCACCGGCGCCGGCGTGACGAAAGTGACGGTTTTCATCGCGCGGACAGCCGACGGCGACGATGCCTT
The DNA here is from genome assembly GCA_026397725.1 of Verrucomicrobiota bacterium. Lineage (GTDB taxonomy): Bacteria > Verrucomicrobiota > Verrucomicrobiia > Verrucomicrobiales > Akkermansiaceae > Luteolibacter. Next base: position 11,648 of record JAPLUI010000421.1, read on the forward strand.
CGTCGACAACCTGGGGCTGCCGAGGTAATATGGTGCGCCGCTGCAGCCCGCCCCGATCACCACCGTGGTGGCGGTGGAGATCGCGGAGAGCCGGAAGTTGCCAAAGAGTCAATCCCGACCAGGAAAAAAGAACTCCAAGCCATGAAAACCGCAAGGAACCCCATGAAAATCAGGAGCTGGATTGCAGCGGCGATACTGGTTGCGGCATCAAGCGTCCCCGCGGCTGAATTGGAGATTCTGCGCGTGGGTAAGATCTCCACAAGCGCGCGTCACAGCGCGTTCACCGATCTGGCGCGTTTCAACAACGCATTCTATTGCACTTGGCGCGAAGGGTCCAGCCATGTGTCGGCCGACGGCAAACTGCGCGTGGTCCGCTCGGCCGACGGGACGAATTGGACCCCGGTCGCGCTGATGACCCGCGCCGGCGCGGACCTGCGCGACGCGAAGCTGGCCGTGACCCAAGACCAGCGCCTGATGCTCCACGGCAGCGAAAAATTTCCTGATGGATCTTCACCGTTGCGCCGCAACATCGCCTGGTTCACCACCGACGGCACGACCTGGACCGACCCGGTCACGATCGCCGAAGACGACATCTGGTTCTGGAAGCATACCTGGTACAAGGGTACTGGTTACGGGGTGGGTTATGCATGCGTGCCACCCTATTTCACGCGCCTCTACACCAGCAAGGACGCGAAGAAATGGACCACCCACGTGGCAACCCTTAACAACTCGGGTTATGCTAACGAGAGCAGCATCGTCTTCATGCCCGACGATACGGCCCACTGCCTGCTGCGAAGGGATGACGGGTCCCGCACCGCGCTGTTAGGCACAGCCGCGCCGCCTTATACAAGCTGGACGTGGCAGGATCTCGGCCGGCAGATCGGTGGCCCGGAGCTGATTCGTCTGCCTGACAACCGGCTGCTGGCCGCGGTGCGACTATTAAATCCCCAGGCGACGTGGCTGTGCTGGGTCAGTCCCAAGTCCGGCACCCTGACCCCGGCACTGAAGCTGCCGTCCGGCGGCGACACGAGTTACGCGGGCATGGTCTGGCATGACGGGCGACTTTGGGTCAGCTACTATTCCAGCCATGAGAAACGCACCAGTGTGTACATCGCCGAGGTGGCCTATCGGCCCACCATCAACATCGGCACGCGTCGCGAATTGTTCGTGGATCGCTTTCTTGTCGATTCGTTGACCCATGCCGCACTCGCGCTCCAGCCCCCGGTTGATAAGGGAGTGGTGTTCCGCTTCGACCGGCCGTGGGAGGGGATGGTTAGCACCTACGTAACGGTTATCCAGGACGGTTCGCTGTTCCGGATGTACTACCGCGGGCATCCCACCGAGAACATGGCGGACTCCGTGACCTGCTATGCCGAGTCGAAGAACGGGCTGGACTGGGTGCGGCCCAATCTGGGGTTGCATGAGGTGCAGGGGACGCGGAACAACAATGTGATTCTCACGGAGCCGGCGCGGAAAGACTCGTTCGCGCCGTTTCTGGACCACAATCCGGGGGCACGGCCATCCGAGCGCTACAAGGCAACCGCTTCCGGTTCGGGATCGCTGGCCGGTTATACCTCCCCCGACGGCATTCACTGGACCAATACCTACAAGACGATCCTGCGCGGTTTTGAGTTCGACTCGCTGAACGTGGCCTTCTGGTCGGAGGTCGAGAACCGTTATATATATGCTATTTCCGCGACTGGCATGGCGGCAAGAAGGACCGGATCCGTCGCATCCGGCGGGCGACGACCACGGATTTCGCCGCGTTTCGGGATGAAGGGCTGATGGAGTACAACTATCCGAACGGCGGGGCACCGGCTTCGTACGAACACCACTATGTGAATGGCACGCACCCTTACCCGCGCGCCCCGCACCAGTATATCGCGCTGGCGGCGCGGTTCCAGGGCGACAAGGCGGAGACCTATCCGTTGTTCATGACCAGCCGCGCCGGGTCGCTGGTGTACGACCGCCTGTTCCCCGGACCTTACTTCGAGGCGGCCGCGGAAATCGGATCCCAGATCGCGCGTTCGAACTTCCCGGCCGAGAACTGTGTACAGACCGGACCGCGCGAACTGTCATTCTACGTGGGGCACAAGTATCGCAGCGGCGGCAACCATCTGCGCCGCTATTCCCTGCGGCTCGACGGCTTCGTTGCTGTTTCGCCAACCAACGGCGTCGGCGAGTTGCTGACCAAGCCCCTTGCCTTCGCGGGTGACCGGTTGACGTTGAACTATGCGGCCCGCACTAACGGAAAGCTGCGCGTCGAGATTCGCCACGCCGACGGGGCGCGCGTCACCGGGTACGCCTTGGCCGACGCCGTGCCACTGACCGGCGACGAGAT
>JAPLUI010000090.1 GCA_026397725.1 Verrucomicrobiota bacterium
ATTTTGTTTTCTTTTTGACGACATATGCCATGGCGGAGGATCCTTTCTAGTGCTATTATCACTAGCCAAAGAGTCCGCTATTGTAAGGTTTAGTCAAATAAAAAGTCGCCTAGTGGTAAAAAAATTCCAATTTAGGTCGCGACCGGAAATCGCAAGCAATATGCTTCTTTTTGTGCCCCCTCGCAGTGGTGCTCCCATCTCGGGCTGTTGTTCTTCAGCGAGGGGCTGGTGCGCCAATATCCGGTGGGCGGACAAGGTGATGCAGGGCGACTTCGTCCATAGCATGCAAGGTCAGCCGGTCTATCTGGAAAACACGGACAACTACGAAGACATGAGAACGCGTTTCATGAAACTCGTGGAACGCTTCCGCCTGACTCTTGTCGTCGGCGGAAGGAAAACCCATGAGCAAGCGCCTTCGGCACAAACCAGCCGCAACGATGATTCCCTGCGGAGGATGCTACGGACCACTTCTTGGCCGCTGGCAACGAGGCCACGGCAGAGTCCCCGCCGTCCCCCCTCCGTCACTGGTTCATCTTGGCAATTTCCTGCCGAACCGCATCGGCGTTGAAGTCCTTGGGGCGCGGCTGGCCGAGGTCGGCTTCGAGTTGCTCCAGCGTGGGCGTCGGCGAAGGGACGCCGTTCGGCGGCACCTCGGCTCCCGCGATCCAAACCAGGGAGTTCAAGACGGATTTGCGGAAAGTATCCTGCGCCCAGTTCCAGTGGGTGTGCATGCCGGTGAAGCCGAAGCCGCGTCCGCCACCCGGACGCTCGTACACCCAGCCGACGGTTTCCACCATTCCCACCCGGGCGCGGACGGCCGGATTGCCGCTGTGCGGACCGTCGCCGCCTTGGCGGGTTTGCTCTGGCGGAACGGCGGACAGGATGGGCGTGACCCCTTTCATCTCTTCGGCAAACCGCATGTGATAGTACCACTCGTCCTGAAGCTTGAACGGCTTCAAGCCGCGAGCGGCGGGATGGTCGGGAAAGCTCTTGAATTCGGCATTCCAAAACGGATTGACGGACCAGTGCTGCTCGTACGCTCCGCCGATCCACCCAATCAGGTTCTTGACCCCCTTCGGATCACCGGGGTCCAGGGTGTAGTGGATGCAGGCCAATCCCACGCCCTTGGTCATGAGCGGTGCGAGCCGGTCCGCAAATTTCTTCACCAAACCGCCGCCATCGCTGCCCAACACGATGGCGTCCGCGGTGTCCAGCGGTGCCAAGTCTTGGTCATCCTGAATGACAACGGCTTGCACGGCGGGGACGCCTTCATTCAACATCCGGGCCAGCATCCGAAACGCGGGCCCGTAAGCGTGCCCACCGTATCCGTGACTCGCCGCGCCGTGGACGAACACAATCCGCTTCTTGCCCTCGGCGGCAGCGGCCGGCTGCGATAGCGCGGCCAGCGCCCAACCCGCGAAAACCAGTCCGGTTGCCAGGAAATTTGCAAGGCTTTTCATAGGATCGATGGGGGTGGGTGGCGTCAGGGGGCGACCGGTTTCAGCACAAACGCGTGGGGTTGGGGTTGGCGGGCGGCGTTGATTTTGACTTCCGTCTGCGCGATTTGTTCGTCGAGTTTCGCCAACTCCTTCTCGCGGGTGGCTTCAAAGGCCGGGGTCTTGGCCCAATCCGGCGGGGAGAACAATTGCACGTTGCGCCAGCGGTTGAAGAAGAGGTTGTTTTTCTCGACCACCAGGTTCCGCACTTGCCGGGCCTGTTCGGTGATCGGTCCGGCGGCTAGCGTGAGGTTGCAACCTTGGGCCAGTTCCTGCGCCGTGAACGTGGCGGCCGGTTGGTCATCAATCAGGAGTTGGTACTTCGGGGCCGGCAGGCCGGTCACCTTCAGTTCGTAGCGGCTCAAGTCCGCCAACAACGGAATCAGTTTCGTCACCGTCTCGCCCGCCGGGTCCACCGGGGCCGGCAGGGTTTCATCCTTGCGGGTGAAGCTAACCCCCCCGTCGGCGACCTTCAGCCCGGTGATCTGGCAACCGGTCGCGGCGACGACTTTGCCGCCGTTGCCGTCCAGTTCCGCGCTCGACACCGCGGCGGGAGCGCCAAGACTTTTCAGAACTGCCCACGCCATGATGGTCTGACCGACCGGGCCGGGATGCACCGCGTCACCGGCGCCAATCACGGCGTTGGGATCGGTCTGCCGGGCTTTGAGCATCACGGCCATATAGGGATCAAACTGATCGGCGAACAGGACGTTCTGTTTGGTGGCGACGTCGCGGAGGCCGTCGGACATTTTGCGCAGGAACTGGTTGCGGACATCCTGGTCGGGATCCGGGCGTTTGTCCTCGATCGGCTGCGGCGTCAGCAAGGCGACCCGCGCGCCCTGATCCTTGAGCAGGGTGGTCAACTGCGTTTGTTTGTCGATGTAGTTTTTGAAAATACCGTCATCAAACGCCCGGTAGCCGTGGTCGTTCATGCCGAAGTCGATGGTGACGAACGTCGGCTTGAGCGGCAGCATGTCGCGCCCGGCGCGGCCCAAGCCGCCTTGCGCCGTGTCGCCACCCCAGCCGATGTTACGGAAGGTCAGGTTCCACTGGGGGAAGCGGGTGAGCGTGTAGGTCTCGATGAAGGTGGTGTACTGGCGCTGCTCGGTGATACTGTCGCCGAGCAACACGACCCGGTCGCCATCGCGGATGGCAAACTCCGCGCTCGCCGGACGCGAGGTGAGGGCCGTGAAGGATCCCGCAACGAGTGCGGTGAGGAGGAATGTGTTCTTTATCATAGGAGTGTTTGTTGGTTTACTATCAGGGAGAGAGCCGCCCGGCCCAAGCCGGATGACGCCCCACCCAAAACCGGACGAGCGCAATGAACGCAACCGGTCCCTCAACTACGGACTCACCCTCAGGCAATCTTTCACCGTCTGCGCGACACGCAAATCCTGTTGTCCCTGCTCACGGTTTGGTCACTTTGAGCCGCCAGAAGAGCTTGGGCGAGGCGCTGGCGGGCACGGCCACCTTCATCGCGTCGATGCCTGGGGCGGCCTCGCCGCTGCGCACCGGAACCACCGCCACGTCGGTCCAGGTGCCACCCTGCAGGCTGGGGGAGGTTTGCAACAGGATCGAGACGTCCGACACCCCGGCGGCCTGGCGGTAACCCAGCCAATTTTGGCCGCCCTCGCGAAACGCCCAGACCCCGGACCCATCGCGGGCTGGCGAGCGAGGGTCATGGCCGAAGAGGTGTTCTAACAGGTTGGGGTCACCGTCGCCATCGGGGTCGGCCGCCGCACCACTGATCGCCGCATTGGCAAGCTCGGGAGTCGTGAAGTATCGGCCCTGCCACTGCGCGTAGTTCTGATAGGCAAGGTTCACCACCAACTCCATGTTGCCGTCCACAATCAGCGTGCGGGTGGTCTTGCTTCCGTCCGGCAGGGTAAGTTCCACCGTGCGCTCGCCATGGGGCACTCCGACGAGTTGGAACACGCCCGCCGCTTGACCGGGCCGTACTGGTTGAAGCCCGCGCCGTCCTGCGCCCGCGCCACCACCCAGCACGCGCCCGGTGCCAAGCCATCGAGAACGAACCCGCCGATCGGGTTGTCGGCCGTCTGCGCCGAGTCGAGCAGGTTGGCGTTGCTCTGCCAGTTCACGGCGTCGTCATAGTTGTTATAGGCCCGCACCGTGGCCGCGTTCAACCCGTAGAACCCGTCCGAGGGGCTGGCATGCACGTTGCCGGCCAGCCCCGGCGCGAACACCGTGATGACCGCCGTGTTGGCGCTCGGCATCGGCCCCTGCCTGACCTGCAGCTCGAACCGGTAGATGCCGGGCTTGGGGATTCCGCTCACCTGGATCGTGGCCATTGTCTCGGTACCCAGCGGCAGCAGGTTGACCTCGGGGTTGTCCGGATTCTCGCGCCACAGGTAGCGCAGGTTGGTCCCCGTCGAGGGCGTGGCGTCCAGCGTGGCACCCGGCAACATGCTTGTTAGATAGATGAACGGCTGGGTCACCCGCGCCACCGGCCCGCCCGCCGGTGCCGATGCCGGCAAGCGCCAGCCCGCCGCGCGCGTCAACTGCACGTCCACGGAGCTGTTGCCATCCACCGTGGCGTCGAACGCCTTTGCTTCATACCCCACCGCAGTGATCTGGAAACTTTGGACGCCGGTCGGCACGTCGCGCAACTGATAGTAGCCGGTATAGTCCGTTACGTCGCTGCGCAGCAACAGTCCGGAGGCCGACTTGATCCCGACCGTCGCCACTCGCACCGGCTTGCCGTCAGTCGCGTCGGTTAGGGTCCCGAACAACAGCGGACCCCGCTCCGAGAACGACAACGGCATGTCCAGCGTGTTGGCCCCAGCACGCACACGTCGTCGGGCTTCATTTGCCGCCCGCAGATGGAACCACATAAGCATGGGCAACCGCCTGCTCGGTGTCGATGTATGCCACCTTCGTCTGGGTCGGGGAAACCACAAGGCGCAGGTGCCCCGAACTGCCGAGAATCACGCCGTCCTGGTAGCCGTACTCGGACGCTGACCGTGGCACCCTGCCGTTGCCCGGCGCACCTGGTTGCGGCACCTCCTGATAGACAATGCCATCAAGATCCTGTTTCGCGTACAGATGATCATGCCCGTGGAACACGATGCTGACCTTGTTCCTGACCAGCAGTTGATGGATCGGCGCGGTCCAACCGGGGCGATTCTGCGCCAAGCCGGCCGTGCCATCGGGATTTTTGCCACCCCACTCATACCATGGCGCGGCTTCCGCGCCGCCCCGGCATTGGGCATCCGCACCGCCGACCAGATGATGGATGAAGATGAATTTGAACTTCGCCTTGCTGGCTTCGAGGGTTCCCTTGAGCCATTGATATTGGTTGCTTCCGAGCGTGCGACTCCAGTTGTCCTTGTGGCCGCGCTGTTGCTGGGTGAACCAGAACGGGTCGAGCACGATGAACTGCGCATCTCCCCATTGCCATGCATAGTAATCCTGCAACAGGCCGGCTTCGGGATGTGTGTTCCCGTTGCCCGTGAAGAATTCGTCCGGAACCGGGTTCGGAAAATGCCGCTTGCGCATCATGTTGGACCAGACGGCCAGGCTCTCTGACGCATCACCGCGCCCACGCGGGCTTTCGCCATCGTGATTGCCGAGCACGAGAAACAACGGGACGGACTGGCAGGTCTGCCCAAAGTAGAACCGCTGCGCGAGATATTGTTTGGCGGCAGACTCCCGATCCGGGTGTTTCTCGGACATGAAAGTATCGCCCAGATCGATATGGAAGTCCGGCTTCCCAGCCAGCGCGCCGGCCATGGTGCGCTGATAGATGGAAGGCTCGGTGCGTTCGTCGAGATGCGAATCCGCAGTAATCGTGAACGTGAACGGACTGCCCGGCGGGCGGGCGGTGTGAAATGCGAACTCGGCACTATTCCCGCGTGCCGAACGGAATTGGTAACGATATTCGGTGTTGGGCTCCAGCGGCGTGAGCACGATTTCCATGGGCTCCCCTTTCTTGAACTGCCGTTTGGCGGTTTTGGTGCCCAGCTTGCCCGCTTCGGTTCCGTAGGCGAGCAAACCTTCCACATCATCGTAGCTCAAGACGCTTACCGTAACCGATTTGGCGGTAGGCCGGCCCAGAATCAGGTCAAACGGATGCGCTGGAACATCATTGCACTTGGAGGTTTGGACGGGTTGTCTCGACCCACCCTTGCGTCCCTGTTTGTTCCCGGCATCCTGTGCATCCACGAGCCCGCAGACCAGCAGCAAGACGAAAGTCAGCCGTTTCATTTACCCCCCTTCCGTCCGCCACCGCGCCTTTCCTGGGTCGGCTTGCTGGGGTCGTAGGCCGGATTCGACTTCGGCATCTGCGCGTCGACGGCTGCGAGATAGTCCGTCAACCGCTGGTTCAACTCTTTGGTTTTGTCGGGCATTTTCGCCGCGAGATCCGCCCGTTCGCCGGGATCCTTGGCAATGTCATACAATCGCAACGCCCCCGTCTCATACGCCCGGATCAGCTTGTAATCGCCCACCAATATCGTCGAGGCCGGGCCGATGGCATCCTTGTCATAGTGCGGAAAATGCACGACAAACTCTTCGCGCGGACGATTCACCGTCCCTTTGCCGCCGCCGGCCAAAACGGTGGCGAAGCTGCCGCCCTCGATGCCTTTGGGCAGCGGTTCGGTGACTTTCGCCAGCTCTGCGATGGTTGGAAACAGATCTTCGCCGATGGTGCGGACATGCGAGCAGGCACCCGCCCGGATGCCAGGCCCGCGGATGATCAACGGAACCCGCAGGCCACCGTCTGACACCGTGCCCTTGCCGCCCGACAACGGTGAGTTCTTCCCAGGCGTCCCGTGGTCGGTCGTGAAGATCACATAGGTGTTGTTGGCGATTCCCAATTCATCGATCTTTTCGAGCAACATGCCCAAGGCAATGTCGAGATCCAGGTCCGCCGCCGCTTCCGGCAATTCGCGGTCATTCAGACCGCCCCATGCCTTGACCTTGGCCAAGGCCTCCGGACTGGCAGCGCCGCCCTGCCTGGCCGCATAGTGTGACAACTGAAGATAGAACGGCTTGGCGGCCCTGACCTGGCGGGCCATGAAGTCAATTCCGTGCTCGGTCATGTTATATAATTGTTTCGGATGTGGATTGGCGACATTGTCCGGTCCGCCGTTGTTGTTGGCACCGTCGTTCTCATCGTATCCGTGCTGGCTGGGACTAACCCGGCCCAGGTGCCATTTGCCGAAGTGGGCGGTCACATAACCCGCACGTTTAAGCACCCCGGCGATTGTCGTCTCGCTGGTGGGCAGTTCGATGGACGCTGGCGGCGGGAGCAGCTTCCCGTTCAGATTGTTCCCGCCGTCTTGCTTGCCTTCATTCACAAAGGTCATCTGCAACCGGGCCGGACTCTTGCCGGTGAACAGCGACGCCCTGGTGGGTGTGCAGCGGGGTGACGGCGCGTAGTAATTTGCAAAGCGCATGCCATCCTGCGAGAGCTGGTCCAGGCACGGCGTGCGGACATAGCTGCTCTTCGAGCCCGGAACGGTATCGTCCATCTGCACGGAAGTGCTGCTCCACCCGTGGCCCTCGCCGAGGATGACCACGAAGTTAGGTTTTGACGGCGGTTCCGCCCGGAGCAGGACGAGCGACGCAACGAATAGAGTGGTGATGATCGGTTTCATGGTGTCAGCGGGACTGTGTGTTAGAAGTTTTGGTGATGATGTTAAATAGGAAGAAGGCAAGAGTTGCAGCGCTGTCTTTCAACCACTGATTTCACGGATTGAAAAGGATTACACGGAAAAAATGACTGCTATCTATCAAATCTTCGGCTTATCCTAAATATAGGTGAATGCCATATGATTCAAAACTCTTTCATTATCCGTGCATTCAGTGAAATCCGTGGTTTCTATTTTCCCTTCCAGGGTTATGGCTTGTCGTTTGCCTGATTGGGGTTGCTCTTTCCATCGCGGCCACCATTTCCTTGCCCGCCGCCAGGCCCACGGCGGCCCTGCCGGTCGCCTCCTCCCGGCGGGCGGTCACCGGGGGGGCGGCGCTTGGGTTGGACATCGAGTCCTTGGGCCGCGCGGTCGGTGATGGTTCCTTGTGGGGGCAGTTCGCGGCCATGCAACGCGGGATGGTCCGCGCCATAGCGGAAGGCTCGAAACGCGGAGTTGGTCATCGGCAAAACGTCGCCTAATACCTTTACCGCTCCGTCACGGGTGATTGGATTGATGTATTCCCAAACCAATTTGCCGTCGGTGGTGACCTCGAAGAAATGCCCTTCGGTATTGGAGCAGATGAAGGTGTTGCCGTTCGGCAGGCGCTGGCCGCTGGAGCCGATGTGACTGAAAAAGTTATGGCTGTTGACGGCGCGATAGCTCCAGACAATTTGGTTGGAAATCTGGCGTGGCTCGTTGTGTGTGTCGTGGTCGTAAGTCTCGCGTCGGTAGCCTGCGAGCGGCGGATTGACGTATTTGTCGGAATCGCGGCCGGTGGCGTCAAGGAATGGGTTGATTTCCAAAATCGACGATTGCGGCGTGCGCTGATAGAGATACTGGCCGTTGTTAAAGACCATGAGGTGTCCGGCTCCCGGCAGGCCGGGGCGGATCCAGTGCGCGTCATGGGCACCTCCCATTTGTTTGTGCCCGGAAGTGGCGGAATCCCAGTTCTCCAGCACCCGCGGCGGATCGCCCTGCCCATAGCGTGCGGGATCGCCGAACCGGTAAAGAAAGTCACCAGCGGGACTGGCGGCCCTGGCGATGCCGGCCGGCGCGTCGCCGGCAACGAACGTGCCGTCATGGTCGATCACATACAACTCGCCCTGCACCGAGTTGATGACCAAATGGCCGGACTCCGCATTGTAGTCGAGTGAGTTGCAGTGCAACCAATCGCGCTTCAACGGTTTGCCCGGCATGTTGAGATTGATGCGCCCCGGATGGTCCGCGATGGATTTCCCCGGTCCGACGTGGTGGGGCTTCGCCGGATCGAGGTCCTGAACGACGTGATCGAAAAACCACCATTCCCACACCACCTTGCCCTGCATGTCCACCTCGACAATGGCGTCCATCTGTCCTTCGCGGTAGGGTCCCTTTTTGGGGTCGGCACCAGCGGCGATCGCCTGGTCGCTGGTGATGGATTTGTTCGCAATATAGAGCGTGCAAGGGGCATTGAGAGCCTTGTTGAAGATGCGCACCCAATCGTGGTGTGGTGCATAGCCCTCGCGCTTTTCGGTGTATTCCCACACGGTCTTGCCGTCCCAATCCACTTCCTGGAATCCCTGAAACCCGCTGGGGTCGTCCTTGGTGGCGTCGAGGATGTTGCCATTGTCGAGTAGGTGCGGATTGGTCCCGACCGGCCACGTGTGGACCACGCGTCCCTCCCTATCGAGCAGATAGGTGCGGCTGCCGACGCCAAAGAGCGTGTAACCGTTGAACGCCTTCTCCTGATCAGAGAAGAGCAGTTCGGTCGGCCCTTGCAGGCGTTCATAACCGAACGCGGCAACGGTGCACAAGATGAATGCGGATAGGTGGGATTTCATGGTGTCGGGCGGGAAATTCAAAGGACCTCAAATCGAACCGGCCGGCTGCGTGGACGGCTCGGTTCGCAAGGTATTGTCAGAAACCGCCGAAAACCAAACCTGGTTGTGGAAATTTTCCTGACCCAAGGGAGCATCTCTGGAGCGGGAGTTGGCGGCCATCATCCCTAACGGTAGGGAGTGGCGGCCTCGCCGCGCCATGACTGGCCTCGCGGGCGAATGGGGTGTGCTTGTCATGCACCCTGGCATCCGCTTCATCTTCGTCAAGCCGGAGGCTGCCTGGTGCCGGTGGCCTTCGGCATGGAATCCATCGACTTGTCCCAGGGGAAGTGATTGACACTCACAATGATCGAGGATTGCTGATTTTTTCATGGCTTCATCCCATTGCCGGTCAGAAAATGCAGGATCTTGCTCAACCTCAAAGACGGCGTAGATTTCCCCCTCAGTTGCTCCTGGATATCCGGATTGTGTGAGGTCGTTGGCTGTGAAACCCTTGTAGCTAGGTAGTCAGCAGTTGCAATTTCAGCCCGTTCCTTTCGAAGTTTTTGAAGTCTTGGTCCAGTGTCACGAACTCGACGTCATGGCAAATGGCGAAGGCGGCGAGGTAGGCGTCCATCCAGACTTTGGGAGAGGCGGAGGGGATGGCTGCGAGACGATGCCAGAGCGCTCGGACGCCTGACGGTTCCACCTCGACCAAGCGGACATTTGGCAACTCAAGGGTATCTGAAAGAATCGTCAGGGCATCGCGATTGGAGACAAGCAGAGAATCATAGCGGCGATGAAGCGCGGGGGTGGTCAGCAGGCGCAGCCAGGATTGTTCCGTGGCACGGCAGAGGAGCGCGGGACGGTCCGGGGAGGTTTCGGAGATGAAGCGGTTAGCCAGCGCGTGGTGATCGTGTTGCTCGAAGGAAACGGCGATCCAGACGTTTGCGTCAATCAGACAGCCCTGCACGGCGGAGATCCTCCTGTTCGTTGGCTTGTTGAATCAGCGCAAGACTTTCCTCCAAGGTGGGCGGGACAAAGCCCGCGCTGCGCTGCGAGCGGATGACCGGGAAACCGGATACCGCATCCCTAACAATCCGTGGTTTGTGCGTGCGGCAGACGGGCGATTCGGGACGACTCAAGCCCCGCCGCAGGAGTTCCGCCGCCACGTCCTTGAGCTTGCGCCCCTCATGCACGGCCCGCAACTTCACATCGCGAACGAGATCGGGTGGCAGGTCGAAAGTAGTTTTCATGCGCGAAGTTTGCTGGCTTTCTGGCTTTTGTCAAATCCCAAGCTGGCACAGGTGATATGTTTTCGATGTCAGCTTAGCTGGAGGACAGGCAGGATGCCTGTTTTCCGATCAGAGAGCGCCAAACGGACAGTATTGGCCGCCACGCCCTCCCGCTGATTCTTTCGCATCGGCGGGCGCAGAGCGTCGCAAGGTGATTCATGGACTCGTGGGCGGGATGCCCACGCTCCGTGAGGGCGGGCGGGCGCGGTTGCCGCGGGGAAGAATTCCGTGAACAGGCGCGATGACAACCCTCACTTCGCAACTTTCGCCCATTTTGAGCGATTGTTTGCCGCGTCTTCATCGCAACTTAAGGTTGCCCGGGTTAATTTCCGGTTCTGGCAATTTTCAGGCTGTCCAAACACCGGAACACGGCTCTAGGCTTGCCAGGAAATCCGACATGAGAATCCTCATCATTGAAGACGAGGCGGATCTGCTCGCAAGCCTGGCCAAGGCGTTGCGGGAGGAGGGCTACGCGGTAGATACGGCCGCCGACGGCGAGGAGGGCCTCTACAAAGCCCAAAGCTGGGACTACGACGCGCTCGTGCTCGACGTGATGCTGCCGCGCCTCGACGGTTGGAGCGTGCTCCAACGCCTGCGCCAAACCAAGAAGACGCCGGTGCTGATGCTCACCGCACGCGATACCGCACGCGACCGGGTGCGCGGGCTCGACACCGGAGCCGACGATTACATGGTGAAGCCGTTCGATCTCAACGAATTGTTTGCCCGCTTGCGGGCGCTGATCCGCCGCGCGGCCGGCCAGACACGCAACACGTTAGATATAGGCGACCTTGTCATCAACACCGCCGCACGCCGCGTCACCTGCGCCGGGCAGGTCATCGCGCTCACCGCACGCGAGTATGCCTTGGTGGAATTCCTGGCGCTGCACCGCGGCGAAGTGGTCACGCGCACCACCCTTTACGAACACCTCTTCGATGAGGACGACAACACGCTGTCCAACTTGTTAGATGTGCATGTCTCCAACCTGCGCAAGAAACTCGGCGCGGGATTCATCACCACCCACCGCGGCCACGGCTACAGCATCGAATGAAATTCTTCCATTCCATCCGCTGGCGTTTGCAACTGTGGCACGGGCTGCTGTTGGTGCTGGTGCTGGTGGGCTTTGGTCTCACCGCCTGGCAACTGCAGCGTGCCACCCAGTTGCAACGCGTGGACCAGGACTTGGAACGTCGCGTCGCGGTCATCGTTGGCGCGATGCGGCGCGGCGACGCGACACCGGACCAGCCACCACAAGACCGGCCACCACAAGACCGGCCACCGCAGGACCAGCCACCACAAGACCGGCCACCACAAGACCGGCCACCGCAGGACCAGCCACCACAAGACCGGCCACCGCAGGACCGGCCACCACAAGACCGGCCACGAGAGCGGCAAGCACCTACCACTCCCGCGCCCCTCTCGACGGAAGTGCGCTTGTCAGCACGCGATGAAAGTCTGTTTGAAGGGGATTCGGGCAGTGGTTTCTACTACGTCGCATGGCGGCCGGAGGGTCGGGAAATCTCGCGGTCGGCCTCCGCTCCATCGGAAGTGCCGTGGCCGGAACGTCGGCAGGAACCCGCCGCAGCACGCCTGCGCGGCAGCTTGCGCGAGTATGCACGCTTCATGGCTGCGGGCGAATGCATCATCGTCGGCCGCGACATCCGCGACGAAGTGGCCGCGATCCGCCGCTTCGGCTGGATCCTCGGCACGGCCGGCGGCTTGGTTTTTCTGTTAGCATTGGGCGGCGGATGGGTGGTATCCACCAGAGCCCTGCGCCCGCTGGCCGAGATCGGCACCGCTGCCACCAAAATCGCCGGCGGCGATCTGAGCCAACGCATTGCGACAGATGATACCCGCAGCGAACTCGGCGTGCTGATCCGCGTGCTCAATGACACCTTTGCCCGGTTGCAAGCGAGCTTTGCCCGCCAAGCACAATTCACCGCCGACGCGTCACACGAACTGCGCACGCCCATATCAGTGGTACTCACCCAAACTCAGAGTGCCCTCGCCCGCGAACGCCCCGCCGCCGAATACCGCGACAGCCTCGCCGCCTGCCAACGTGCCGCCCAACGGATGCGCCGCCTAACGGAGTCGTTGCTGATGCTGGCCCGGCTCGATTCCGGTGAAGCCACCGCCAACCACGCGTCCGGCGACCTGAACCGCATCGCCAGTGATGCCATCGACCTGATGCGTCCTCTCGCCGCACAACAAAATGTGAGTCTCGACGCCGAACTCACCCCAGCCCCTTGCACAGGCAACGGCGAACAACTCGGCCAGGTCGTCACCAATCTCGTTAGCAACGCCATCTTCTACAACCGCCCCGGTGGCAGCGTGCGGGTGAGAGTGAGCGCCGAATCCAACGTGGCTGTTCTAACTGTGACCGACACGGGACAAGGGATTGCGCCGGAAGACCTGCCGCACATCTTCGAGCGGTTCTACCGGGCCGACCCCGCCCGCGCCAGCGCGGCGGGCTGCGGCGGGCTGGGCCTGGCCATTACCCGCGCCATCGTCGCCGCCCACAGCGGCACCATCGAAGTGGCCAGCGAGCCGGGCCAAGGCAGCACCTTCACTGTGCGTCTGCCGCTAGCGACTGCCGACCAGGCGGGGCCAATGGCATCCTCGTCGTAGTGCGGCAGTTCAGTGGGCCCTTCCAGGCGCTCATAGGCGAACGCCGTCAGGGTCTGCAGGCAGGTCAGGGCTAGTGTCGGTTTCATGGATTGGTTGGTATCTGCCAGGGCACCAGCGACACCCGATAGAATCCTTGCGGTTGAATCAGGCGTATGGGATCGGTGTCCGTGAAGGTGGTTAGAGTGCCGATCCCATGAATCGTGGCGATGGTGGTCCAACTGCCGGTGAGTAGCGAGGGCGAGTATTGCACCAGATACGCCTTGTCCGGCAAGCTCACCCAACTCATGGCTGCTGGCGACGAGGCCTTCGCCTTGGTCAGGGCCGCCATGCGCAGGGTTTGGTCAGCGGGTAGTTCGATGGTGCCCTGCGAGGTCAAATCGCGGCCGGCCAGGCTGGCGTAATCGGCACCATAGCGATAGACGCGGAACACGGCATTCATGTATTGGTCGGTGCGGACGCTGTCTTCCGGGATGGTACATGCTGGCCGGGGTTGGCCGCCCGCATGGGATTGCCGAAACGGGCGCTACCGCCGCCTCCGCTGTGGCCTGGCAGCGGCGGCGACGGAGCAGGAGCGGCAGGGCGGCACCCAGCAGCAGGGCGGCGGAGGCGGGCTCCGGAACCACGGTGACGGATAGGCCCCAGTTGTCAAGCGTCGCCACGTCGCCGCTGGCCAGATCCGCGACGAAGAGGGTCCACTCGCCGTCAGCAAGCTGGCCGGTGAAGCCGGACAGATAGAGGCTGCGTGGCGAGGTGTCGGTGACCAGGTCGGGATCGATGGCGCGGGCATCGGGCTGATAGATTCCGCTGGCGAGCGTGCCGAAGGTGCCCGCTATGGCGTTGTGGATGTCGGCCGGGGCGGCATCCGCGAAGCGGAGTTGCATGCCGCTGGAGGCCGCGCCGGCCGGCTTGGCGCTGCTGCGGCCGGGGCGGTTCAGCAACACGCAGAGGACGCCGTTGTGTTCGAGGTAGGCATACATATCGCCATTCCAGCCATTGCGGGTTTGCAGGAGGACTTCAACGGCAGTGACGGTTTGGCCACTGCCGGCAACGGCGATGACTGAGGCGAGTCCGTTGGCGTTGTTATCGGGAACCTCGATGTTCACCGGTTTGCCGAAGGACAGCATGGTGGCCGCAGTGGCACCACCCGGGGCGAAACCCAGGACGCATGCGGAGAGGAAAATCAAAAGGAATTTCATGGGAGTAAATGGATGGGTGGATTGACCAGCGTGGAATGGTCAGTTAGACCGGGAGCGGTAGAAGCCTTGTGGCATCGGCGGCGCGAGGTCGATGAACGGGATCTTGCCGTCGGCACCGGCGTTGAGGGTGGCAAGATCTTCCCAAATTTCCATCTCGAGGCTCCGCTGGATGGTGTAGGAACGGCCCGGAATGCCGCGGAAGATCATCTCGGCCTGGCCGTCGTGCAGCGAGAAGTAGGTCTGGTTCTCGCCTTCCCCGCCGGGTGCGGCGATCAAGGTGACGGTGACGGTCCCCCGCGTGCTTGCACCATGGGCATCGGTGACTTCCACCTCGAAGGTGTCGGTGCCGATAAACCCGACGGGCGGAGTGTAGTTGACGGTGTCCGCCAGCGCCACCGTGCCGCCTTGGGTAGTGGGGCTGAAGACCCGGGTCAGGGTCACCACATCGCCGTCCGGATCGCTGGCGTGTGCCTCGATCTTCGCCGGATAGATCGACATCGGCTGGTTAGCCTCGCCGCTCACTGCGTAAGCGGTGCAAACCGGCGGGTGGTTGCCGGAAAGGCCCTGCACACGCATCCGGATCGAGTACAGCCCGGCCTCGGTGGTGATGAAGAGCGTCTGCCGGTCCGTGCCACCGAAGGTGACATTGGTCGGGCGTTCGGGGACGGCGATTTCCTCGAGTAAGCTCCCGCTGGAACTGTACGCCAGCACCGCGTCCAGGGTCATATAGATATTGCCTGCCGCATCGATGGTCATGCCGTCGGAGGCGACAGAGGCAAACAGCGTCTTGCCCGTGAGCGAGCCGTCGGGCTGGATGGCATAGCGGTACACGGCCCCCGCGCCGTGGTCGCTGACGTAGAGCGTCTGGCCGTCGGGAGTGCCGATGATGCCGTTAGGCCGGACCATGTCGGCAATGACGCGAGTCACGGTGCTGCGCCCGGGGGACAGGTAGTACACATGCTCGCCACCCTGGACGATGGTGCCGCTGCCGTAAACGGGGTCGGTGAAATAGACGCCGCCTAGCGGATCGATCCAAAGGTCGTTGGGTTGGTTGAAGGACTTTCCGGCATAGCTGTCGGCCAGCACGCTGACGCTGCCGGCCATGGTGATACTGACCAGGCGGCCGTTGCTGCCTTCGCAGGCGAGCAGGCTGCCGTTGGCGTCGAAGAAGAGCCCGTTGGCACCGCTGGCGTTGTTGCGGAAGGTCGCAAGCACGCCACCGGTTGACCAGCTCATGATGCAGTTGGCTGACATGTTAGAAAAATAGACGTTGCCACTGGGATCGGCCGCCGGGCCCTCGCAGAAGCCGAGGCTGCCGGCGCAGGTCACCAGTGTCGCGCCCGGTTCGGTCACCCCGGCATCCGTGACGGATGCGGGACGTGCGACGCGGAAGCCGACGTGGTAGTACGGGTGGTTCGGATCTTGCGGGCCGCGATAGTAGCCCGGGTTGCGGTTGGACAGCCGGCCATGGCCGTAGTATTGCTCGCCGTTGAACCAGTTCCCGCCGCGCAGCACGCGGTACGGTTTGGTGTCGGGCATCGGATCGCCGGTGGCCGGACCCTGGGGATTGTCAGCGGGGCTGCTGCTGTAGTAATCGCGGCCGTACCAGTCGTTGCACCATTCCCAGACGTTGCCGGACATGTCATGGAGGCCGTAGCCGTTGGCGCCGTTGGCGGTTTGATAGGTTGTCTGCGTGCCCGGCCAGTTGAATTCCGCCTTGGTGTGGAGTGCGCCATTGTAGAACCCGACCGGGGTGGTCAAAGGAACATCTCCTGATTCGTAGGGGTCGCCGGAGTTCGGCCAGTTGGCAAGCGTGCCGCTGGTGTTGGTGTCGTTACCCCACGGGAAGATGAAGTAGTAATTCCCGCCGCACGCCGCATACTCCCACTCGGCCTCAGTCGGCAAGCGGTAGCCGGTCTTGGAGAAATCGCAAGTGCCGGTGGCAAGGTTGTAGCATGCCGTGTAACCATCGACGCTGCTCAGCCAGTTGCAGTAGGCGGCGGCCCCGAGCCAGCGCACGCCGACCAGCGGGTGGTTTTCGCGACCGGTGACCACCGAGAACCGCGTGCCGCTCCAGGCAATGCCGCTGTAGGACACCGCGGCGGCGGTTTCGCAGAGGATTTCAGTGCCGCCGGTGGCGTACACGTAGCCATTGCGCACCTCGATCAGGCCGGCGGCGAGCGCCGCTGTCAGATAGGTGCAATACTGCTGGTTGGTCAGTTCGGTTTTCCCCAACGCGAATGCGTCGATGGCGACGGTGTGGAGCGGGATCTCGTCGCTGGCGTGCTCGGCCCCGCCGAGGTTGAAATGATCTCCCATTTCGAACTGGCCGCTCGGGATCAGAGCAAAGTCGGGGAAGGCCGGGGCGACGGCAACGCCGCCGCGGACACAGCGCACGGTGCAGGTGGCGGTCTTGGCGTCGTAGGCGACCAAGCCGGTTTGCGCTTCGACCAGCCAGGCCTGGGTGGCCGCGTTGATCTGGGTCGTGCTCGACCAATAACGGGCGGTGCCCGCACCCGGGAATGCGGTGGTGTCGAGCGCCGGGTTGGCCAGACTGTCGTCGCAGATCGAACGCAGTTCCTTGATGTTAGGAAGCCGCCAATCGTCCTGCCCGCCGAGGGCAAGTCCTGCGGCATAGGCCAGCGCATTTTCCCAGGTCATCGTGGCAGTGGCCGCCACTTGTTGCCAGACCAGCCCCGTGTTGTTGTCGGTGACCGTGCCGTTAGAGTTGGCAGTGAAGCTGTGGGCGAGTTTGGTGACGGCCGAGGGCAGGGTGTTGCGAACGCACAGCACGTGGAAACGCTTGGTGCCGCCGGCACTCAGCGTCTCGGTCTTCGGGTGCGGGCCGATGCCGCCGCCGGCGTTGGCGGCCCACACGCGGGAGGCATCATCAGCACCGGTGTCCGCCGACCACCAGTATTGCGCTGCGGAAGCGGTGAAAACGGTGGTGTCGAGCGCCGGATTGATCGTGCCGTGGTTGAGGATGCTGAACAACTCGTGGCTGAACGGCAGCCGCCAGTCGCTGTGCCCGCCCAGCGTGAGCGCCGCGGCATAGGCGGCCGCGTTTTCCCAAGTCATCTCGCCGCCATCGGCCTGCTGCCACATCAGTCCGGTGACCGTGTCGGTGACCGTGCCGGTGCCGTTGTTAGTAAACGACGGGGCGTGGATCGTGTAATCCGAGTCTTCGCCAGCGCTCGCCGTGTAGTCGCCGGTTTGGCCGGTGTCGGGCAACGCGAGCATGGTCCAGCCGGAGGTGGTGCCGGTTCCCGAAACGGTATAGACATAAGCGACCGTGGGCGCGGCGACCGGGTCTTTGGTGACGCCGGCGGCGCTGTCGGTGGCGGTTAGATAATATCTAACGGTGGTGCCGGCGGGGATGGCCGGAATCCGCGCGCCATACACGTGGTTGTTGGCGGCGCCGTCCTGATGCGTGCCGTCATCGGCCATGGCCAGGGTCGTTGCACTGCTGTTCACGATATAGGTAAGGGTCACGGAGGCCACGGAGGTGTCGTCGGTGACCGTGGCGGTCACCCACACCGGATCCGTCGCGCTCGGCGCGGCGGGGGTGTGTGTGGTGCCGGCGATCGTCGGGGAGGTGTAGAGTTCCAACTGCGCGCCGGGGGTGAGGCTGCGGCCGGTGAACGCGGCGTAGTCGGCCGGATAGCGATGGATCTTGAACACCGCGTTGTAGAGGTGGCCGCGGTCGTCCAGCGCCGGTTCCTGACCTTGATAGAGGATGGAGGTCGGCAAGGTCCCGGCTTTGACTTCGGAATTGACGTATTTCCAGACGATCTCGCCGGCAGTGGTGACTTCCCGGAACACGCCGTGGACGCCGTCGCAGATGAGGGTGTTGCCGTTGGGCAGCCGCTGGGCACCGGAAATGGCTTCCGAGTACAGACTGCTCGGCGGGCTGGCCACATAGGTCCAGGTCAGGGCGCTGGGCGCATAGGCCGACCCGGTGACCAGCGGATAGCTGCCGTCGGCTAGCATGGGCGAAACGAACTCGTCCACACTCGAATAGTTACGGCCGATGCCATTGTTGAACGCGATGATGTTGCCGGCGCCGGGGCAGCCGTTTTCGATCCAGTGGGTGTCGTGCTGGTCGAAGAACATCTGATTGGCGGACGTGCCGGCGCCGTAGGTGACGGGGTTGCCCCAGCGGTAAAGGAGGTCGCCGCCTTTGCCGCGGGTGCCGCCGCTGTGGCCGGCGGCCTGCGCCATGGTCGTGCTGTGGTCGATGACCCAGAGTTCGCTGGAACCGCGCACGCTGAGCATGATCTGATCATGGGTGGCGTTGTAGGCGATGGAGTTCATGTGGTTCCAGAACTGCATCACCTTGCCGGTTTCGGCATAGGCGTTGGGGTTGACGAGTTCGGGATGGGCGCTGGGCGTGGCGTCGTAGTTCGCCTGTGCCGAACTGAAGTTCTGCACCAGGTGATCCCAGATCTTCCACTGCCAGACCACGGTGCCGCCGGAGGTTCCGTTAGGCGCGATTTCAACCACAGTGTCGGGGAGCATGTAAGTGCTGCTGTTGATCTGCGAGTCCAGCATCGCAGGGTTGAAGCCTGCCGCCAACACTTCGGCGTAGGTCCGTTTCTCCACCACCAGCATGAGCACATTGCCGTTGGGCAACGGGGCAACGTCGTGGTGCGACATGTACTGGGCGGTGGAATAATCCAATTCCCAAACCAGGTTGCCGTCCCAATCGTATTCCTCAAGGCGGCCGCCTTCGCCGCCGCCGCTGCTGAGCGCGCCCATGGTCATGCAAGTGCGCAGCAGATTGCCGTTCTCCCGCAGATAGACGGATTGCCCCGGCACGTTGGTGCTGCGCGTCCAGGAATGCACGACGCGCCCGTAGTTATCTATCAGATAGGTGCGGGTATTGTGCTTGGGCGCAAACAGCGTGTAGCCCGGGCAGGCCTGGGCGGGGTCATGCACGAACAGGCCGACGGTTTGAGTCGTGGTGCTGGCAGCCACCGTGTAGCTATAGGTGGTGCCGGGGGCGGCGGCCGGATCGGTGACGGTGTTGGCGTCATTGTCCGTCGCGCTGACGTAGTAGGTCACCGTGGTGCCGTTGGCCTTGGCCGGAATCTGGGCACCGTAAACATGGTCGCCGGCCGCGCCGTCCTGGTGCGCACCGTCATCGTACATGGGAACCGTGACGGTACTCGCTCCGCCGCTCGTGGCCACGGTGACGGTGAGCTGGTCCAGATCCATGCGATCATCATCAGCGGTACCACCGCCGGTGAACTGGAAGCGCATCTTGAGCGTGCCGACCAACTCGCCGGCGGCCAGGTCATAGTGGTATTTTTGCCAGACGTGACTGCTACCCGTCAGTTCGCTCAGGCGCGTCACGTAGCCACTCCCGGGATCGACCTGGAAGGTCCAGCCGTCGGTGCCGTCCAGGGTCAGTGTTTGCATCCAGAACTCCACATAGCCGGAGGTGCCGGCGGCATTGATGGAGTTGGTGGTGGCAATCATCGCGCTGGTCAACGCGTTGTTGGTCACCAGACCTTTGTATTCCAGACCGCAGGCGTTGCCCGTGCCGTTGTTGGCCTGGGTGCGCTGCTCGAAATAGCTGCCCGTGACCGTCCAAGGGTTCACGGCGCCGGCACCGGTCCAGGGCTTGACAGCCGTGGCGGTCATGGTTTCCGTGAAGGCGGTGGTGGTGGAACCCGCGCCGCTGCCGGTCAAATACGTGAGCGTGGCGCCGGTGATGCTGCCGTCATCGGTGATGGTGCTGGTGACCCGGACGGCGTCGGTGGACGTGGGGGCCGCCGGCACGCGTGCCGTGTTGCTGAAGCTCGGCAGCGTGTTGCCCGCGATCGTGGCACCGGGTGTTAGAGAGTGGCCGGTGAAGCCGGCGAAGCTGGCCGGGTAGCGGGTGGCACGCGGCACGGCATGGGTCATCGGCAGTTCATCGCCGATCGCCGTGACGATCCCGGCAGCAGTCACCGGATTGAGATATTCCCAAGCCACGCTGCCGCTGCTGGTCACTTCGACCAGGTAGCCGGTGGTGGTGGCGCAGATCAGGGTGTTGCCGTTGGACAAGCGCTGGGCGCTGGAACCGAAGTGGCTGAACAGGGTGTGGTTGCCCACCGAACTGTATTTCCACGTCACCTGTTTGGACAGCGCCTGGTTGGCCTTCATGGTGTCCTTGTCAAACGTCCAGGTGTTATAGCCGGCGCTCGGCGGGTTGACATAACTGCCCGTGTCAACGCCGCTGGAGTTCAAATACGGATTGATCTCGAAGACATAGGATTGCGGGGTTCGTTGATAGAGGTATTGGTTGTTGTTGAACACCAACAGATGGCCAGCTCCCGTGAGACCGCTGGCGATCCACTGCGCGTTGCTGCTGCCGCCGATCTGCTTGTTGCCGCTGGTCGCCGTTTCCCAGTTGGTGCCGACCGCCGGCGGGCTGCCCTGGTTGTAGCGGGCCGGGTCGCCGAAGCGGTAAAGGAAATCGCCCGCCGTGGTGGCTGCCAGCGCGATGCTGCCACTCGGATTGCCCGTTAGGAACGTGTTGCCGTGGTCGATGATGTAGAACTCGCCTTGGCGCGAGTTGACCACGAGCTGGTCGAGCGACTGGTTGTAATCCAGGGCGTTGCAGTCCAGCCAGTTGCCGCGCAGCGGCCGCCCCGGCAGGTTGAGGTCGAGTTTGCCCGGATAATCGGCGATGGTGGCACCGTAGTTCGCCTTGCTGCTATCCACATTCTGGACGGCATGGTCCCAGAACGACCATTCCCAGACGATGTTGCCGCTCAGGTCAACCTCCACGATGGTATCGACCTGGGCACCGGTGTATGGCGCCTCGGCCGGGTCGCAACCGGCAGCCAGGCATTCGGCGGCGCTCACGTCCTTGTTGGCCAGATAGAGGGTGGTGTAGGCACCGAGTTTCGGATTGTAAATGCGTTTGAAATCGCCGTGCGGATGGTAGGCAGTACGAGTCTCATAGTACTCCCAGGCGAGGCTGCCGCTCCAGTCCAGTTCCTGCAGTCCGGGGTGACCACCGGGGCTGGTCGCCCAATCCAACACGTTGCCGCTCTCCAACAGCCGCGGATCACTGCCGGTGGGCCAGGTTTGCACCTTGCGTCCTGACATGTCGATCAGGTACGCGGTTCCCTGCACGCCGAAGAAAGTGTAGCCATTGGCGGCACTGGCCGCGTCCCAGTATTGCGTTTCCGTCTGCCGCTGCAGCGCCTGGTAGCCGCTCGTGCCTGCATAGGGGTTGGCCACGGTCGTGCGCCCGGCAATGGTGGCGCCCCCCGTCAGCGTGCGCCCGGCGAGGGCCGGGTGGTCGGCTGTGTAGCGGTAGGCCCTGAAGATGGAATTGATCATCGGCAACCGGTCGCCGATGACCTGCACCTTGCCGCTGGGGGTGACCGGCACGATGTAGTCCCAAACCGCGTCGCCGGCGGGCGTGACTTCCAGGATATAGCCCTCGGTGTCCGCACAGATCAGGGTGTTGCCATTGGGCAGCCGCTGGGCGCTGCAACCGATCTGGCTGAAAACCGTTAGATTGCTCTCGGTCGAATAGTTCCACACCACCTGCTTCGAGATCAGTTTGGGGGCCTTGTCGGTTACCGCCAGCGGCATGACCGTGTGGTAGCCCGCATCCGGCGGGTTCACATAATGGCCGGTGTTGTTTCCATCAGCGTCCAGATACGGATCGATTTCCATCACATAGGACTGCGAGGTGTGCTCGGACAGGTATTCCCCGTTGTTGAAGATCAGGAAATGGCCGGCTCCTGTTAGGCCAGCGGCAATCCACTGGACGTCGTGCGTGCCGCCCATCTGTTTGGTGCCGGCGGTTGACTGGGTCCAGTCCTCGAGTACCGCCGGTTTGGTGCCCTGGTCATAGCGTGCCGGATCGCCGAAGCGGTAGAGGAAATCGCCGGCACCGGTGGCCGCCAGCGCGATGCTGGCAGTCGGGCTCCCGGCCACAAACGTGTTGCCGTGGTCGATCACGTAGAACTCGCCCTGCACCGAGTTGACCACGATCTGGTCGAGGGCCTGGTTGTAATCAAGCGAATTGCAGTGCAGCCAGTCGAACTTCAGGTTGTGGCCGGTGAGGTTGAGGTTCAACCGCCCCGGGCAGGTGGCGATGGTCGTGCCGGTGCCCACCGTGCCCACATGGTTCGCCTTGGTGGCGTCGAAGTCCTGGATCACGTGGTCGAAGAAACACCACTCCCAGACAATCGTGCCGCTGGCATCGACCTCCACCAACGCATCCATTTGCCCGCCGGTGGACGAGGTGGTGGCCGGGTTGGCGCCGGCGGCGACCAACTGGTCGTAGGTCAGGTCCTTGTTGGCAATATACAAGGTGGTATAGGCCCCGAGCTTGGGATTGTAGATCCGGGTGAAGTCGTGGTGCGGATGATAGGTCGCGCGGGTTTCGGTGTACGTCCAGGTGGTGACGCCCTCCCAGCTCACCTCCTTGAAGCCGCCGAACCCGCTGGGATCGTCGGTCGAGGCATCCAGGATGCTACCGCCGGGCAACAGATGCGGATTGTTGCCCACCGGCCAGGTGTGGGTCACGCGCCCCTCCATGTCCAGGAGGTACGACGTGCCGCCGACGCCGAAGAAGGTGTAGCCGTCTTGCGCTCTGGCGGCGTCCCAGTACTGCAGTTCCGTCGGTCGCGTCAAGGCGTCGTAGGCGTGAAGGGTGGCCATGGTGCTCATGAGCAAACCCGCCATGGCGTTGATAGATGTGTTGGTGCTCATGACCTATTTTTTGTCTTGGTTTGTGGTGATGGTGGCAAACAGAAAATCGGTGTTCGGAACCTCGGGCATGGCGATGGCACGCGAGTATAGGTAAGCACCCTTGCAGATGAACGTGGCATCCAGATTGCGCAGCTTGAGCAGCGATTTCTTCTGCGCTGCCGTCAGCGTCTTGGCAACCTGGGCAAAGGCCGTCGCATAGAAGTATGAGATCTCGCCGTCCAGTTCGCCGTATCGCCGCGACAGGGCGAGGACTTGGTCCTTCGGCACCGAGGCCTCCTTCATGAAGCGCCGCAACTCGATCGCGATGGCGCGACGGGTTTGGACAATCCCGGCGAGATCCGCCCGCTGCCGGTCAACCAGCCCGGTGATGAGATTGCGTTGCGGTTCCGTCAAGGCGGCCAGGAAGGCCTCGCCGCTGTCGCCCGTCAACGACGTGCTGATCGAGTAGTTGGCATTGCCCATGGCCGGAATATCCTTCATGTAGAACGACCCGAAATAGGTTGCGTGCCGCTCGGGACAGAAATACACGTCGGCCTCGACGTTGCCGGCATACCAACTGAACAGTTCACTGGCGTAGGTCATGACGGCCACATGGGCGGTCTGCGACAGGCTCTTCTTGTCCACCTGATCCTGCAGCTCCGGCCAGGTGGCGGAGTTGTTGAAGGCCATCTTGGCAAGGGCTTGCCGCTGCTTGTCTGTTAGGGAGCGGACGATGGCGCCGAGCACCTCGGCCCTGCGGTAACTCAACAGGCCGTCGATCTCATAGATTTTGGCCGTGTGTTCCATCACCGCTTCACGGCTGAGGCCGCTGCTGGACTTGGGAATGTCGCCTTCGAGCTGCCGACAGAACCCCTTGATCAACGGAAAGCGCTGCTGCACAAACTCGGTGAGCATCTGCTCCTGCTCCAAAGCCAGCTTCACCAGTTGTGCCTTCTGCGCGTCGGTCAGGAGGTACAGGATGTTGTTGGCCGCCCGTGGCACAAACGAGGTGTTGTGGCCAAGCTGGTTGGTGTCCACGTCGCGCATGTACTGGAAGCCGCAGAAGTCCGCCACCTTTCCCGGCGGCAGGAAGGTGTTGCAGCCGAAATCGCCTGTTAGGAAGGCGAGCCCATCGAAGGCGATGGTGTTAAGCTGGGCGCGATCCGAGACCGCCTGCTCGATGGAGTATTGCCCTTGGCCCCGCGGCTCCTTCCCTTGCCCTCGCGGTCCTTGCGCCTGCGGTTTTCCTACGCGCTCTCCTTGCGTGGCTTGCGAATCAGGTTGCCCTTGCGGGTCGGACCGGGTCTCGGGGGTCTGCTGATCCTCAGGCCGGGGCGGGCGGGCGTCCCCCTGTTGGCCTTGCTCCGGCGGTGGTGCGAGGTCACGCAACTTGTCGGGATCAAACCCGGCCGCCTTGACGGTGTCATTCATGGCCGGACCGCCGCGCATGCCAGCTTGGCGGAATGCCTCGTGGATCGCTTTGGCCTGCTCGGCCGTAAGCGACTTCGCGTCATACTTGGCGAGGATGGTCTTCACCTGCGCCTTTTGCGCGTTTGTGAGAACATCCTCTGCCCTCTGCCGGTTCTCGCCGCGGGCGTTGGCTGGTTCGTTAGAACCGTCCTCGCGCGGGGGCGGACGTTGTCCGTCGCGCGGCGGATTGCCGTCTTGCGCGGTGAGCATGCCTGTGGATGCGCCGAGTGCCAGCGCGCTGATGATGAGCTTCGTATTCATGGTGTTGCTTGAGGTTGTGTGGTTCGGAAACATCTGGCAGGTGGTCCTGCCAAAAGAATAGCGACTGAGATCGTGTGAGTGATGCGATGACCTCCTTGGCTGTTCCGCTGGTGAATTTACCAACATGAACCTTAAGACAACGTGAAGATGCCCGAAAAAAACATTTTTTTATTTTGCCTGGTTGGTCGGCCTGCCACAGAGGTTCTCCGGTCTTCGC
This sequence comes from Verrucomicrobiota bacterium, assembly GCA_026397725.1. GTDB lineage: Bacteria > Verrucomicrobiota > Verrucomicrobiia > Verrucomicrobiales > Akkermansiaceae > Luteolibacter. The sequence goes on from JAPLUI010000090.1 coordinate 24,714, forward strand.
AGCCTTGGCGAAAATGGCTAGAGTCGGCCGGGATGAGGTGAGATTGCCTCATCCATCCACGCGTGGCAAGATGGTCTCAGGTGCGTGGTGGTCGATTCGACTGACCACCACCGCTCGGGCGCTCGCGACCGCCGCGGGGTTCTTCGATCATGTTATCGAGGCCGGTTTTGCCTTGTTGGGATGCCGGGAGTTCAATGACGCCTTTGGGTGTTAGGTCCTGGCCTTTTAATCCGGGAAAATCCGGGGCGTAGCGGTGGACCTTGAAGACGGCGTTCCAGAGGTGGCCGCGCATGTCCTTGCCGGGGACCTCGCCTTGCGCGAGGATGCCGCCGCGCACCATCGGGTTCACATATTGCCAGACGGTTTCACCGGTTGGCGTGACTTCAAACAAATTCCCGATGACGCCGGCACAGACGAGCATGTTGCCGTTAGGGAGACGATGGGCGCCGGAAATTTCGGACGAGAAGAAATCGGTGCGGTTTTTCGCTTCGTAATGCCATACCGGTTTGTCAGGACCGTAGGCCTGGCCGGCGGCGAGTTGATAGGCCCCCTTGGCATCCACCGGCGGGACGATTTCCTCGAGGCTCGACCACCCGCGATCATAGCCGTTGTTGAAGATGGTGAGATGGCCCGCGCCGGGGTAACCGTCCGGGATCCATTCGGCATCGTGTTGTTGGATCAACCGGCGGTCGGCGGTGGTGCCGCGGGCGTAGGCGGCCGGATTGCCCCAGCGGTAAAGGAGGTCGCCGCCCTTGCCTTGCTTGCCACCGCTGTGACCGGCGGCTTCCTTGGTGGTGGTGCCGTGGTCGATGATCCAGATCTCATTGCATCCGCGCACGCTGAGCACGATCTGGTCAAGCTTCGGGTTGTAGGCGAGCGAGTTCATGTGGTTCCAGAAGGCGGCGGTGGCGCGGCCATTGCATTTGACATCGACCAACTCGGGATGCGCGGCGACTTCACCAAAGTTCGCTTTGGCGCGAACGCTGTTCTGGATGAGATGGTCCCAAACATGCCATTCCCAGACGAGGTTGCCACCTTTCGGATAGATCGGCTGGATCTCGACCACGGCATCGGGCACCAGATAGCCGTCGCGGAGTTGTTCCGCAGTGAAGCCCGCCGCCACCGCTTGTTCGAGCGTCTTGCGTTCGACCATCAGGGCGAGCACGTTGCCATTGGGAAGCGGTTTGATGTCGTGGTGCAATTGGTAGTTGCGGGTGGCGTGATCGAATTCCCAAATCAGTTTCCCGCTCCAGTCGAACTCCTCGAGGCGGCCGCCTTCGCCGCCGCCGGTGCCGCCCTGGACCTTGAGCATGCCGGCCCGCAACAGGTGACCGTTGGGCAACAGGTGGGCGGATTGGCCGGGCTCGTATTCGCTCTTCCAACTGTTGACGATCCGGCCCTGGTTATCCATCAGATAGGTCACGGTATTGTGTTTTGGGGCCATGAGTGTGTAACCGGGACAGGCCATCGGAGTATGCTGATAGAGGCCGACCGTCTGCCCTTGAGTTGGAGCCACGGGCAGCTTGTTCTCGGGCATCGGCTTGCCGCCGCCCTGGCCGCCGCCTTGGCGAGCGCCTTGACCGCCGCCTTGCGGGCGCGGTCTCCCTTGGGCGGATGGTTCAGCCGGTGCTTGCGCATCACGCGGTCGGGGCGGGTTGTCGCGCCCCGTTTCGTCACGCGGGGGTGGGGGTCGGGGGTTGTCCTGAGTATCCCGGGGTGGCCGACCACCGCGCTTTTCATCACTTGGATCGGTGGCACCTTCCGGACGCGAATAGACGACATGCAGTTCTGCGGTGGCGAGGATGCGGTCTTTCATCGCGGCGAGCAGGACATCACGACTGACCTGTCCCGGCGGGACCTTGGGCTGGGGTGCGGAGGACAAGGCATAAAGAGTGTAGATATAGGTTTTCGGACCCGGTCCCTTGGAATGTGGAGGCGCGTATCCGCCACGGTTGTTGACGCTGTTGCTGCCGAGAATCCCGACGTTTTGAACATTGCGCGGAAGCCCGGTGGTTGAGGCCGGAATGTCATAGATCACCCAATACCACTTCGGTTCGCCGCCCGGCCCGGGAATGTGATGCATGATCAAGGCATAACTCTTGGTTGCCGGCGGGGCGCCGCTCCATGCGAGCGGCAGGGTGGCGGACGATCCATCGCCCGTGTAATCCTGCGGCAACATGCCACCGTCGGCCACTTCCGGACTGCGGAGAACAAAGCCGGCTTTCGGGACGGATGGAGCGGTTGCGGATGGTGGGTTGGCATTGGGTCCGGCAGGCGGTCTGCCACCCTGGGGAGGACCATCGCGCGCGGATTTTTGGACCGGCGTGGGTTTCGATGCGGGACGCGCCTCGGCATTGATAGGGAGGGCGAGGCGGAAACCCAGATGATAATACGAGTGGACCGGATCTTGCGGGCCACGGTAGTAGGACGGATTGCGGTTCGACACGCGGCCGTGGCCGTTTTCGCCGTTGAACCAATTGCCTCCACGCATGCCGCGATAGGATTTCCCATCCGGCATCACACTTCCTTCGGCCGGCCCGGGCGGGTTCTCCGCAGGACTATAGGCATAGTAGCCGCGCTCATACCAATCGTTGATGAACTGCCAGACGTTGCCGGACATGTCGTGCAGTCCGTATCCGTTCGTGCCGTCGGCGCTCTGCCAGGTTGCCAGGGCACCTGGCCAGGCGAAGTCAGACTTGTTCTGAAGCTTGCCGTTGAAAAATCCCACCGGAGTGGTCCATGGCAATGGTCCGAAGCGGAACGGGTTCCTGGATTCCGGCCAGTTCGCCTTGGCGGCATCGGCGTCATCGCCCCAGGGGAAATTGAAATACGGATTTTGTTTGCCACCGCGTGCGGCGTATTCCCACTCGGCTTCGGTCGGGAGACGGTAGCCGCTCTGTTGGAAATCGCAGTCCCAAGTCTTCGGATCATAACAAAGTGGCAGCTTTTGCTTGGCGCTAAGCCAATTGCAATAGGCCGCCGCGCCTTCCCAGCGGATGCAGACCACCGGATGGTTGTCCTTGCCATCTAACACCTGAAAGCTTTTTCCATCCCAAGCGATCCGGCTGTAGGGCGACATCTCGCGGGTCTCAATCAGCAAGTCCTGCCCGCCGGTGGGATACACGCCGCCATTGCGGACTTCGAGTTCACCGGTACCGAGCGCGGAATTGAGAAACACACAGTATTGTGCGGTGGTCACCGGATCGACGCCGATCTTGAATCCATCGACGCGAACCTTGTGGACCGGGGTTTCATCACCGCCGTGCTTGGGATCGACAAACCCATGGTGATCGCCCATTTGGAATTCTCCGGCGGGAATCGCGGTGAGGACGGGATCGGGCACCGGTGCCTCGGCGGCGGGCAACGGGGTGGCGCAACCGATGAGGCCTAGGACGAGGGCGCGGAATGAGGCTTTCATGGTGTGGTTAGAGCGGGGATGCTCATGCGGTGTTAGGTTAGTTGGAACGGGTGGTGGTTGCGGCTTCGACCGGTCGGGATGGTTCGTGGTGCGCCTGGTGATGGAAGAAATCCGGCGGCAGCGGCGCGGTGGAGGCGAGTTCCAGCGCGATGCTCGCCGGGCCGCCGGCACCGCGCGGCAGGCCGTTGAGGAGCATCCGGTGAATCCGGTTCGTGGCCGGGTCGAACCATAGCTCGATTTCCCTGGGACCGCCCTGGGCGGCGGAGTGGCGCGAGCCCCGTAGGCCCTGCAGGCCCGCGGGGGTGCCCGGGTCGGCAGGCGGCGTGAACAATTCCAACTGATAGAAGCGCCGCAGGTCCTCGAGTTGCGTCCGCAACTCGAGAAACGGCATTGCTTGCCGCCCCGCCAGGACGCCACCGGAAAAGTGGTTGGGATCGGTGCTGGTTCTAACCGGCCCGTCGCCGCGGATGCTCCAACTGGTTTGGCCGTCACTGCCCAGCGTGCGGGTGACGCCGTCGGGCAGCGCTTGTTCGAGCACATACTGACTGCTGCCGCGCAAATGGAGGCGAGCGCCGTCGAGGAAGGCCCCCGGGGGAAAGCGGCCGCGGTCCGGCTTTTCCACTGGATTGCCGCCCTGCCGATCCGCGCCGGGGTCGCGCACCCGGATCACATAACTGCAATCCACAGGGCGGTCGAGGGCGGCAAGCACCCGATCGAGCGCGGCGGCGGCGTTGTTAGGCAACAGCAGGAGGGTGAGCGAGAGCAGCCCGACTACCATGGCGGCCGCAGCGGAAAGCCACCACCATCGGCGGGTGCGCACAATGTTCGGTGCAGACGGCGGGTTTTCCAGCGCGGCGAAGAACGCCTCGCGGTCCACCGCAAAGCCACCCGCTTTCGCTTCGCTGGCGAGGAACCCGTGCAGCATCGCGTGGTCAGTGAAAAGCTCGCGGGCCTCGCTGGATGCCGCCAGTTGGGAGGCCAGCGCCGCGCCTTCGGCATCATCCGCGAGGCCATGCAGCGCCCGGAGGATCAGGTCTTCCAGTTCGGTTGATGGATCGGTGGCGGAGGCCTTCATGGGCTATGGCGGGGTGGGAGATGCGAGGGTCTTGCGCATGCAATCTAACAGTATTTGATTGTCGGCGACGGTTCAAAACTAGATTTTTTGCCGGAGCAAAACTAGACAGATTTCAACGTGAAATGGCCGAGAATCGGGGGCCAGATTAACTTTGGTGAATGATCGAGCACCCAGAGCTTGCGAAACGGGTGGAAAAGCA
>JAPLUI010000464.1:0-447 GCA_026397725.1 Verrucomicrobiota bacterium
CAGTATCCGCAGTTTGATTTGTGCCGTCATGAGCCGAATCTGCCACGAGCACGGTGGCTGTCAAGACGCAAGAAGAGGCAGGAGCCAGGATGCAAGCGCCATGCGCCGCCCAACCATTGTGGCCGGTAGGGTCGGACGGCCTCGGCCGACCCACTTTCCCCCCGAGGGCGAGGTGACATTTGCTAGAGCAGGTGCCGCGCCTTCACACCGCCCATCCGGGCGGACAAGTGCGACGGTCACAGACCGCCGCTACAGTGCGGTCAGGGCGTGGCGGCCTCGCCGCGCCCTGACTGCCCCTGCGGGCGAGGTGCCATTTGCTAGACCATGCACCGTGCATTAGTGCCGCCCATCCGGGCGGATAAGTGGGCGGACCGTGCCGGATCCGCCCTACCCCTGCGGGCGAGGTGCCATTTGCTAGACCATGCACCGCACCATCAGCGCCGCCCA
>JAPLUI010000464.1:578-15039 GCA_026397725.1 Verrucomicrobiota bacterium
CATTTGCTAGACCATGCACCGCGCATCAGCGCCGCCCATCCGGGCGGACAAGTGCGACGGTCACAGACCGCCGCTACAGTGCGGTCGGTAGGGTCGGACGGCCTCGGCCGACCCACTTTCCCCCTGCGGGCGAGGTGACATTTGCTAGACCATGCACCGCGCGTTCACACCGCCCATCCGGGCGGATAAGTCGGCGGACCGAGGCCGGATCCGCCCTACCCATGCGGGCGAGATGCCATTGGCTAGAGCATGCACCGCGCGTTCACGCCGCCCATCCGGGCGGACAAGTCGGCGGCCCGAGGCCGTGCCGCCCTACCGGGCCTTCACCATCGTCCCGGGCGGCAGCACCGCGCCGGGGCCGACGAATGCCTGCGCCGCAACCCAACAGCCATCGCCGATTTCGATCGGTTCCGTGATCAAATCGAAGCTCTCTTTCCTGAAATCGTGCGAGCCGGTGCATAAGAACGCCCGCTGCGAAATGCAGACGTTGCTGCCGATGGTCACCCGATCGAGACTCAGAATCAGCACCTCGTCGCCCAGCCAGACATGATCGCCGAGTTCCAGCTTCCACGGAAACGTGATGTTGACCCGCGAGCGGATCACCACGCAGCGACCAACCTTGGCCCCGAACAGCCGCAACACCGCCACCTTCAGCACCGACGGCAGCGGAAACCAGGGCGCGAAAAACAAACTCCTCGCCGCCCACCAGAGCGCCTCTTTCCAAGTTGGCACGCCACGCGAAAAGCCCGAGTTGTTGAACTGCGTGAAATCTAGCATGGTGCGTGGGAAAGGAAGAGTCGTTCGTTGTTGGTTGTCGGTTGTCGGTTGAGCTTGCGAGCCGTACTTTAGCACAAAACCGCAATCACGGACCACGGACAACTCCTACTTTCCCTCCCACACCAGCTTGTCCAGCACCTCTCGCTGGAACAATCCCCACGCCTCTTGTTCTCTTGCCCATGGATCGCGCAAGCCCAGGCGCCAGGCGACTCCCGTTGCGCTCTGCATGGGCATGGGCGATTCGGAGATCGCCCCTCCTTGAGGCGCCGCTACAAGGCTGCACGTTGCGCATCCTGTATCACTTGCATGAGCATCTGGCCAGCGGCATCGAGGCGGAAGCGCGGGGCGACGCCTGAGTCGGCGGACCATTGCCGGAGTATCTGCGGGTTGGCGCAGCAGTAGCCCAAGGCGGCTTGGATGCATTCCGCAGTCACTTCGTCCAACAGCATGCCGTTATGTCCATCGACCACCACCTCGCCGCAATGCTTGGACGCGATTACGGGCATGCGCCACGACTGTGCTTCCAACTGGGTGAGCCCGAAGCCATCCGAGTGGGTGGGAAAAATAAAAATGTCAGCATTCCGATAGAATTTGCCGACGGCTCCGCAGGTGATGGGTCCCAGCCAGCGGATGTTGGACGCGGCGGCATGCCGCGCGGGCAAATTGAGTTTGAGCGGGCCGGCCATCCACAGTTCCACCGGCTGGTCTGCTAGATTCTCCATCGCCGTGAGGAGTGCCGGCACGCCTTTGCGCAAGTTGATCTGTCCTAGAAACAAGACCCGCAGCGGACGTGCGGAGGTGAAGGCTGTGGGATAGTCTTTCGCCGGATGGTCTTGCGCGTCGGATTCCTCGCATGGAACGGGAATGATATCAATCCGCTCGGCGGCGACGCCTTCAGTGAGCAACGCCTGCCTCGACCACTCCGAGTTCACGATGATCCGGTCGGCAAGCTCGAGTTCCTTCCTCCAATGGTCGTAATAACATGCCGGTGCCCCGCGCCATGCCGACCCGAATTCCGGCCACTGCTGGAGTTCGTGTTCCGCGATCCGTGAGTCGAGTGGTCCGGGGTCGATCTGACCGAGCAAAGTGGTCCATCCCAAGTGCTTCGCATGCCGCAACAGATCGAGCGCCGCATAACTGTAGGCGAACAGGACGGGGCGGCCCCCGGCTGGATACCGACGCAGAAATTCGTTCCACGGAATGCGCCGCAGGGCGCGGGTCTGGAATAAGCGGTTGCCATGCATCATCTGGTCCCAATGTTGCCGCCGGGTCAGCCGTGAGATCGCCTCGCTGCGGAGCGTGGGGAGGTTCATCGAGAGCACTCGCGCTGCCTGTAGGTCGGGATGCCAGCGGCCGCGCAACCTCCGCAACAGCGGGAGATCCGGCGCCCCGTTCCACGGCCACCAAAAGTCGGTCACCAAGGCGGCCAGCGCGCCGCAGCGGTGGAGCGCCCGCGGAAAGGCATAGTGGTCGCGGGCACCGATCTGGGCACACACGACCTGCGTCTGGAAGCCGGTGCCGGTGGTACTCAGGTGGGCATCCATCACTTGGCGGCCCTCCATGGGTTCATGTCATGGGAAATCCAATAGGCCAGGCGTTTCATGCGTTCCTTGGTGGCCAGTTTGCATTCTTCCAAACCGTAGCGGGACGGTGATGGGTCGGATTGACTGGCAAAAGTGATTCGGGTGTCCAGGCGTGCGAAGCAGGCATGGGCACGTGCCGTGTGAAACCATGAAGTCACAATCACGGCAGAGCTAACATGGTTCTTGCGCAGGATCGGCACCGACAATTGGGCATTCTGCCAAGTGTTGCGTGCTGTGGGCTCATGAATGATCTGCGAAGCGGGAATGCCCAGCTTTAGCAGTTCATCGCGAATGAAATTGTCATCGCCGGTCACCAGAATCGGGGTCGGATGGCGCAGCCACAATTCGTGGCAGACGTCGCTGCGTTCGCGGGTGTTGCCGCCAAGGACCACTTGCATGTCAAAATCCGCGGCAGCGTCATTCGAACGGGAAATCGGGATGCTTTGGAAGAGCCAGCCCAGCCCGAGAACGCCTGCGAGGATTGTCAGGAGTTTGGAGCGGCGAGACACCAGGGGGATCGGGGATCGGGGGTCGGGGGTCGGGAGTCGGGGGTCAGGGGTCGGGGGTCGGTAAGAGAGGGGCCGCGGGTTCATTCTCCGCCTCCCGGCTCGCTTGCCGACTCCCGTCCCCCATATTCTACTTCAGGAGAAACGGTTCAGGGTGACTGATCATGGAACCAAGCATACGACCCACGGAACGGTTCGCCTCGGTGAGTTCCTGATGTTCCATTATGGTGATGTATTCGCAATCCAAAGCGAAATCCAATGAGGTGTCGGTCTCACTGTTCTCGCCGTCGCAATCAGTGAGCTTCGACATGAAATGTGCCTCGTAACGACGTTTCGCCCACGCCTCACGGAGATTCATTGCAACTGAACGTGAACTTCTTCGAATTTGCGAAGTAAGGGCGTATCGCTCCTCTGCTGGGAAGGTTTTGGAGATATTGAAAATTCTCATAGCAAGGTCGTATGCAAGCTGATAGACCTCGAGTTCTTTAGCGCTTCTTACTGCCATGATATTGTGTAGTGAATTTCCCGACTCCCGACTCCCGACTCCCGACTACTCACAGCCCCACCACCTCCTCATACCCCGCAATCATCCGACGGGCGATCTCGCTCCAGCCAAAATCCCGCAGCATCCATTCGCGACCACGCTGGCCCATCGCCGCGCGCTCATCATCCGTTAGAGCAATGGCTGCCTCCAACGCGCCGGCCAGCGCATCGACCGTGACGTCCACCCACCACCCGCAGCGGTGATCTAACAATCCTGCCCACGGTGCACCAGTGGTGGTGATGACCGGCACCCCGCAGGCCAGCGCCTCGGCCACCACAATCCCGAAGTTCTCGCTATGGGTTGGCAGCACGAACAGGTCGGCCGCTCCCATCATCTCCCACTTCGCCTGCCCTTCGATGGGACCGGAGAAGAGGATAGGGAACAGGGGACAGGGGACAGGGGACAGAGATCGGGGATCGGGAGTCGGGGATCGGGGGTCGGAGGACAGGGGACAGGGGACAGAGGTCGGGGGGCGGGAGTCGGGGATCGGGGGTCGGATGAAGAACCTGCGGGCACCTCTGTTCCTGTCTCCTGTCTCCTGTCTCCTGTCTCCTGTCTCCTGTCTCCTGTCTCCTGTCTCTGTCTCCTGTCTCCTGTCTCCTGTCTCCTGTTTGTCTCCGGCCATGCCAGCTTCGACTTCGTCATGATTTTCCAAATTCGCTAGCGCTCTCCCCGCGTTCCTGTCTCCTGTCTCCTCCGATACATACCCCAGCCCCAGTTTGTCGCAGAGTTGTTTGAGTTCCTTCACATGCCCGCCCTCATCCGGGCCGACAATCTGCATGCACCAGCCTGCAGGCCGTACCCGGTCCCATGCCTCCAGCCATAGCGACAGTCCCTTTATCGGGTGAATCCGGCTGAGGAACAGCGCGGTGCGGGATTGATCTTGAATTTTGAATGGAAGACTATGATCAGGGGATCGGGAGGCGGCTAAAGAACCTGCGGGCACCTCTCTTGCTGTCCCCTGTCCCCTGTCTCCTGTCTCCTGTCCCCCAACCCCATTCGCCGCGACTATGATCCGCTGCCCGAACCCCAACATTCGCAACTGCGCCGCCTCGCTTTCGGCTGTCGCGTGTAGGGCTGCTGCGCTTTGCAGGTCGCGTTTCTGATAGAGCCACCAGGCCAGACGCTTCTTCCACTTCTTGTGGTTGAGTGCCCATGGCTCGAGCATGCCCCGCGGACTCACGATTCGCGGAATTCCGCGCTCCCGGCAAACCCGCGCGACCTCCCGGTGGCAGGGCAGCCAAATCCCGTGATCATGCACCACGTCCGGCGGCCCGAAGGCGTCCAGCGCCGCCGTGAAATCTCCGGACAACACCCGGATCAGAGCATGCGCATTCCTTGTGAGATCGGGTAAGCCACCCGCCACCGCCCCGGGACTCCATAGGCCAACGTCCACACCCTGCGCCGCCAGCGCCAGCGCGAGTTGGGGCACCGAGCGCGCCGGCCCGCCAGAGACCGGGTCAAGACTCGCGACACAGTGGAGGATGCGCATGGAAGAAGGGGACAGGGATCAGGGGACAGGGGCGCAGCCACCTGAGGAAGAGGGAATGCGAACAATGGGGACGGTGGCAAACTCATGTCCGTCTGAGCGGCAGCAGAGCCACGCGGTTTTTTCTGGGATCGATTGTCACCAAGGCCCCTTGTTGAAGCTCCTCGGTCAGTTGGAGAAGTGCGGAGCAAACGCATTTACCCATGGTCGCTGGCCGGACATCCTCCGAACGTAGTTGGACCACGCTGGGCGCGGTGGCGGCGGTCGAGTGCAGGATGGCTCCAAAGTCAAGATCGTGTGTGAAGACAATGTGAGCATGGCGGAATGCCCATTCCACGATCAGTGCATCAGGCGCATTGGGTGGGCCGCAAGCGCTCCAGTGAGTCGCTTGGATGCCGATTTCCTTAAAACAATCTATCCAAGCCGGGCTGAGACTCATGTCGATGAGTATCTTCATGAAAATCTTCATGGATTACACCGCCATCAATGACACTTCCCGCTCCTCCGAACGCCAGGTGGCATAGGCGAGCGCCGCCCGGATGTCTTCATCGGAGAGGTAGGGATAAAGCTGGAGAATTTCCGGGATGTCGGCACCCGAAGCAAGCAAGCCGATGATCGTGCCGACCGTCACACGTGTCCCCCGGATGCAGGGTTTGCCACCCATCACCGCTGGATCAAGGACGATTCTTTGGATATCATGAAATGTTGTCATGGGCTAAACCTAGCTGGATGCCGGTAGTTGGCAAGCGAGGAAATGCTATATGACCCGGCTTTGCCTGGATTTCTCCTTCGGGCCGTGTGCTTGGCACACGTGGTTTCCTGCGCAGCCAACCATGTTTTTCATGGCGGCTGCGGTATGCGGGGTGAGCAGCCCATGTTTCATGAGCAGGTCAAACGCCACCGGCCGCGGACTCCACAAGCCCACCTCCACCCCCTGCTCCGCCAGCGCCATGGCCAGTTGCGGCACCAAGCACGCCGGCCCGCCGGAGGCAGGGTCGAATGTGGCGACACAGTGGAGGATGCGCATGGTTCAAACGGTAGGGCGCGGCGGCCTCGCCGCGCCGACTTGTCCCAACGGGTGGGGTGTTGAAGAAGCGGCGCTCTATGAGCGTCGATGCCGTTGAAACGTCGCGGGCGGAGGTCGGAGGTTCGCCCATCCAAGCTCTACACGTCCGCGCATTCGTTAGAATGGGGAGGCACTGTTAAGGAGCCGGGAACATTGTTGGGTGATCGGAGTTCGCGTTCATCTTGCACCGCGCCATCACTCCGCCCATCCGGGCGGATAAGTCGGCGCGCCGAGGCCGTCGCGCCCTACCGTGTGCAAACGCGAACATCGAACATGGAACGCCGAACGTCCAACGTCGAACCACAGAAAGATAAGTCATTCTGTCGGTTGTTTTCACACTCTTCTGTTCGATGTTCGGAGTTCGGAGTTCGCATTCATGGGTAACGATCGACCGTCATAGCGCCTACTCGCTCGATGTTCGATGTTCGTCTCTAATCTTCCATGTTTCCTGCACCTTGAGGAGAAGAATCGGCCAGGTGAAGTGGCGCTTCCGTCACCGTATCGCCGGGACGGAGTCATGTGGCTCGGTCGCAATCGCTTCGTCAGGGGTTGCGATGATCCGACGTCCGCTTTGTCGGGCGAGTGCTTCGCGCTTGCGGATGAAAACCGCGAGCTCCACAAGGTCGTTGTGGCATTTGGCGGCGAGATCTTTTCGCACCGCACGGATTTGGTCGATTTCAGAGGTCGCTTTCATGGCTGATTTTGGAATCGTAGTTTCGATGTAAACTTTCGGTTTCATCATGAACTCCCTTCATCTCGATTTTGCTTCATCTCCAGGGAAGACCCAAGACAACAAGACCCAAGACCCAAGACAGAAGATCGCTACGCTCCCAGACAGAACGCGGGGCGAGCGCTAGCGAGCCTGGAAGAAACAGGCGCAGCCCTAACTGGCATGGCCGAAGGCAAACCTGAGGGAGGAAGAGGTGTCCTTTGGGCGGATCTTCCTTTCAGGATTCAGCCCTCAGGTCTCAGGTTTTCATATCATTTATCAGAGGACGGGAGACAGAGGACAGAGGGGCACGGCCAGCTTGGCCGTGTGATGATGGAGGAAGAAACGGGCGGGCCGGCTCGGCTGAGCTCGCCGAACGCGCTCGTGCCCCTCTTGCGACGGTCACAGACCGCCGCTACAGGGAGACATTCGCAGGGATTGCTGCTTCGAGGCGCTTGCGCGGCACACTCCGTGGCCTGCGATCCCGGCGTTTGGCTGAGCTCAGGCGCAGCGCTCCCTGCGCGGTCATCGGCACCCTCATTCTGCGATACATGCTCCTGCGCATCATCAGCATGAACCCCATCCAGAACAGGTAGGCAAAGCAGTTTCCCACCGAATAGATCGCGCTCTCGGTGATCCCCACCAGCAGCCCCGCAATGACCATCGCGCACAGCGCGACCAGCCGCGCATCCCACCAATACTTGCGCAGCGACGACACCAGACCTCCCACCAAAGCCAGATAAAACAAAATGGTCGCGGGAATCCCCACCGCCACCGCCAGCCCGTAGTAGCTGCTCATCACCCCGTAACCGCGAAGCTGTAGCGAATCCAGTGAAATTCCATAGTACTCGTGGATCATGCCGTCCGTCCCGAAGCCATGCCCGTGCCACGGTCGCTTCGGAATGTAATCGAGCCTCGCCATCTCCCAGAAGCCGGTCCGGTTGGAGAACGTCTCCATGCTCTCCGCCCGCGTGACGTTATCCTCGAAGAAATGGGTCAGGGAGAGCAGGCCGATCACGACCACCAAGACGACAGCGAAAAGGATTGCGAGCCGGTTGCCACGCGCCGCCCGCAAAGCGCCAATCAAGAGCATGCCCGCCATGGAGGCGATCAATCCTGTGCGACTGCCACAGGCCAGCAGGCTGAGGAAAAGCACCGCGAATTCCCCCCATTGCCAGTATCCCCGCTTGCGCAGGAGATCGGAAAACACCAAAGGCAGGGAAAGGGCACAGATCAACCCGATGTTGTTCGGGTTATCGAAAAATCCCTGGAACCGTCTTGCGAGGATCGTGCCTGGAGCCAGCACGCCAACAATCAGCAGATTCCCCCCCAGAATCACCGACGCTGTCCTCAATAGCAGTTGCAACAACTGCTCCTCGCCGAAGCGATCGGCATAACTCCAGAAATACCAAAACGCCGCCAGATACAGCAGCACGAAGGAAATCGTCCGCTGAATGCTATAACCCCCGTCGATCGCCCACACCGCCGTCACGGCAAAAAACGCCAGAAACGCCAAGGCCATATAATCCGCCATCACCATGCCGATGCCCTTGCCCGGGCCGCGCCCCATGCCACTCAGCACCGCCATCCCCACGGCGACCGCCAGCACCAGCCACCGTGCCACCTCGCTCGGCAGCTTGGTCACCTCGAATTGCGTCGTCGCAAACAAAAACGGCAGCACGAACACCACCGGAAACCATTTCTCGAGTCGATTCATTTCAAAACTGTTCGGGGTCCGTGGTTCTTAGTCCTTGGTCCTTGGTCCTTGGTTCTTAGTCCTTGGTTCTTAGTCCTTGGTCCTTGGTCGAGCTTGCAAATCGCTTCACGCCCCTCAAGCGCGCTACTGACGAGCAAACGATTTGCTCATAAAAAAGCGTGCCGCACTCTCCATGACCGACTAAGGACTACGGACCAAGGACCAAGGACGGCCACGCAGTGGCCAGACTAAGGACCAAGGACTACGGACGGTCACGCAGTGGCCAGACTACGAACGGCCACGCAGCGGCCAGGCGGCGAAGCCGCAATCAAGACTTTGACAAATAGCGAATCAACGCACCGACCTTGGAGGAAACGTGGCCTGCCAGCGCATGCAGTTCATCAAATTCATTGGCAGTGATATGGGAGCGGTCGAGCGCTCGATACAACTGGCTCTGCACCTCGCAGGTGGAGCGCTGGGAGTAGCGGAGAAATCTCACAAATTCCGCATCCGAGCCGCCGTCAAAACCCTCGGATACATTGTCCATGGTTGATCCTGCCGACCGATTCAACTGGTCGCACAAAGCGAAATCCTTGCCAAACCGCCCGGTCGAAATGAGTTCCCAGACCCGTTGATTCAGTTCCCGGGCCAGTTGCCATCCTTCGATGTCTTCAAATCGCTTGAATGAGGCCATGCTATTTTTTGGCCGCTATGCGGCCGTTCGTGGTTCGTAGTCCTTGGTCCGTCGTCCTTGGTCCTTGGTCCGTCGTCCTTGGTCCTTGGTCCGTCGTCCTTGGTCCTTGGTCCGTCGTCCTTGGTCCTTGGTCCGTCGTCCTTGGTCCTTGGTCCGTCGTCCTTGGTCCTCCTTGGTCCTTGGTCCTTGGTCCTTGCTCCTTGCTCCTTGCTCCTTGCTCCTTGCTCCTTGCTCCTTGGTCCTTGGTCCTTGGTCCTTGGTCCTTGGTCCTTGGTCCTTGGTCCTTGGTCCTTGGTTCTTGGTTCTTGGTTCTTGGTCCTTGGTTCTTGGTCGAGCTTGCAAATCGCTTCACGCCCCTCAAGCGCGCTACTGACGAGCAAACGATTTGCTCATAAAAAAGTGCGCCGCGCCATTCATGATCGACAAAGGACCACGGACCACGGACGACGGACCCTAAAGAGCCGCCGCGCCATCCATGATCAACTAAGGACTAAGGACCAAGGACTACGGACGGCAGCAAAGCCGCGCCACCAGCGTCTCCGCCCACCTCGCAGGCGTTGTCTTCATTCATCGGTTTGCTTCCTTCGCTTGGCAACCGCTTTCCTCGCAAGTGCAGACGCTAACTGACTTGATTGCCCGTAGAACTCGGCTTGCCGCATACACCATCATGGCAAACGCCCTCGAATCCACCCATCGTTGCAATGGCCGGAGCAGAATGGGCATCTTGGCAAACCAAACCACGCCATCGCAATCGATGACGATCTCTCTGCCGAAATTCACAGGGGACTCCCAGAGATTGCCGTGAACATCGAGTGCTTCGGTGAGTGTGGTGATGCGAATCCCATTGCTGCGGCAATACTCTATCAGGCGAACAAGAATTGACTGTTGTTCCGCATCGTGCCGGGGAGATCCCGGGTGCAGCATCCACACCAACATTCTCCGGTCGGAGCGCGCCTTATCGATCAACTTTCGATAGCCCTCAAACGTATGGATGCCGTCGCGGAAATAGGAACCCAAGGGCCAGCGGGGAATGCGCGTGCTGAAAAACGGGGGATATGTCACGCCGCCTTTGATCAGGCAAGCCGACCGGGCGATGGAGCGGATGATCCGCTCGCTTGTCACGTCCTGTCCGCCGAATGGATAGATGAAATGTTGGGCTGGCCAGCCATGGGCACGGAGCCAGGCAAAAGATCCTTCGATTTCCTCCCGCTTCTTGGACTCAGGCAGCAGCGCCAGCTTCGGGTGACTCACCGAATGGGCTGCAAGTTCGCATCCCCATTCCGCCATTTGCCGGATCTGTTCGAGCGTCATCGATCCCGGGTTCGTGCCGACATGGCCGCTCACGATTCCCAGCACAAAGGGAACGTTCAGATCCCGGGCAAGCGGGCCTAGCTTTTCATAATCCGCGCGATGGCCGTCGTCGGAAGAGAAAACGATGCAGGCTTGACGCTTGGTGGATTCGTTCGGCACAGCGGCCAGGCGGTGGAGATGCGTTCGCAAGGCATCTCCCACCTGCTCCTGAGGTACCCGGATCCATTGACCGCCTTGGGGTATGACAAACGTTCTCTCATCGCGCAACCATACCAATCCACAGTCGTCGCTGGCACCGGGCAAATCCGCCTCCGACTCCACCAGTGGCACAGCACCTGGTGACCACCATCACCTGAAATCAAATACGTTCACGGGATTCGAGAGGCAGAGAAGAGGTGTCCGCTGGCAGGGCGTGGCGGCCGCGCCGCGCCCTGTTTGCCCCCTGAGGGCGAGATGTTACAGCCCGGATCATTTACCGCGCAACCACACCGCCCATCCGGGCGGACAAGTGGGCGCGGCGAGGCCCTCCGGGGTGTAGCCTTACAGGGCGGAATCCCGCCACGCCCTACCCGAGCAGGCTGCTCACCTTGGCGGCCCAGGCTTCCGGGGTGATCTGGCCGGAGAGCAGGCGGCTGCGGCGGCCGAATTCTGCCAGCTCGTCATCCGGCTGGGACAGCAACTTTTGGAGGGCCGCCTGCAGGCTCTCCTTGTTGCGAGCGGCGCACTGAAAGCCGTTGTAGCCTTCATGGACGAAGGCGCTGGCCGCACCGCAAACATCGGTTGCCACCACGGGCAGGCCCATGCAACAAGCTTCATGGATCACCACTGCCCAGGCGTCGTGGTAGCTAGGCAGGCAAAACGCATGGCAACCGGCGATCAATTCAGCCATTTGCCCGGGTTGGAGGAAGCCGAGCACGTCAATCCTGTCGGATGTGTTCCGATAGGTCTCGACCAAGGGGCCGCCGCCGACCAGGACGAAACGCCAGCTTGGAAAGGTCTTCGCCAACTCGCCGAAGGCATCCACCAATTCCACCACGCCTTTGTCCTCCCACATGTTTCCAATGAACAGGAGTTTCTTGGTCGAACTCCGAAAATCGCGCGCTTCGCCGATGTTCCAATACCGCTCGCAATCCGCCGCATACATTCCGGTGAGGATCCGGCTGCGGTCGAAGCCCAGGCGCCGCGCATACTCATACTGATAGAGGCCCGGAATCCAGATGCGGTTGCAGAAGGTATGGACCCACGGCCACAGCAAGTGGCTCATCACCTGTTGTTTGGCCGTGCCTTTCCACTGGTTGTCCATGCCCATGACCACCGGGATTCTGCTGCGGAACTGCCGACCAATTTTCCGGTAGAGAGGATCCCCCCATCCTGCCAGATAGATGAAATCCGGCGCTATACCGCCAATGACGGCATCAAGAGAATCGTCCGGGAATTCGTTGCGGCTCAGAATCTCAATCCGGGAATGCTCCTCGAAACGAAATGGAGCATTGTCGGCATTCGGATGGGCTACAATCCTCACCTGCGCACGCGGCTCCACCTCGGCGAAGCAGCGGATGCAGTTGTGAAAATAGCCAGCCAGGCGTCGGCAAAGAAACAAGCAGTTCATGACTCGGCGCGCTTGGATTGGATCAACCGCTCGATGCCATCTTCCAAGGATACGAGGTTCCGCCCGAGAATGGCCTTCATTTTCGTGATGTCCGGACAACGCCGAGTCATGTCGCCTTCAGGCAGCGGTGGCAAATGGGTGAGCGCGGCGGTGCCGCCAGTTTGAGCCACCACCATTTGCGCCAATTCCAGAATCGTGACCTCACGGTCGCTGCCGACGTTGGCCGTTTCATTGATCCAGAGATCTTCATACAGGACCCGGCGGATGGTGTCGATGTTGTCGTCGATATAACAAAAAGTGCGCGTCTGGCTGCCGTCTCCATACACGGTCAAGGGCTTGCCGGTGAGGGCGGCATTGACCAGTTTCGGCAGCACAAAATCCTCGCTTTGGCGGGGGCCATAGGTGTTGAAGAAGCGGAAAATCGTGCACGGCAAGCCGAATTCCCGCTGGTAGCTCTTGAAATACGATTCACCTAGATTCTTGACAATGGCATAGGGCAGCCGCGAATTCAACGGCGTCGTGTGCTCGTTCTGGGGGAACTCAAAGGGCTCCCCATAAACCTCCGACGACGAGGAATAAAACACCCGGCGCACGCCGGTGTTCTTCGACAACTCCAGGATGTTCTTGATGCCTTCAATGTCGCGCAACACCAGCAGGGGACGCTCCAGGGTGCGCTGCACCCCAACTACCGCCGCATAGTGGAATACATAGTCGAACGCAATGCTCGTCATCACCGACGCAATTGCCGGCTGATCGTTGACATCCAGTTTGATGAATCGCCAGTTTGGCAATTTTGGATCCGGCAGTTTGGCTGTGCTTCCGGTGGACAGGTCATCGACCACTACGACATAGTTTTCCGGGTCGCCCGCTAGGCGGCTCGCCAAGGCACCGCCAATGTTTCCAGCGCCACCGGTAATTAGTATTCTTCGTTGGTATGTCATTTGATTTGCGTTGTTTGCTGTATCGTGGTCATGTTGGAAGGATCTTCTTCCGGTGAAAGAATGTAGTTTGATAGTATGCGGCCAGTGTGGCGCTCGCAGCATCCCAGGAGTACTCCATTTTGGCCAACTCTCGTGCTGCAAGCGATGTCCCAAGTACCTCCGGGGAGTGAAAATCGATCGCCTGGATCAATTTAGCCAAGGCACCCGGCACGCGTTGCGGACAAACAATTGCGCTTGATCGTGAAAGCAACTCCATCACGCCGCCAGTGGTGGAAAATGCGGCTATCGGAAGGCCACAGGCCATGGCCTCCACAACCATCAAACCAAATGGTTCATAGTGCGACGTGACTGCCAGCATGTCTGCCGCATGGTAACACGGCAAAGGTGGGCTGACTAAGCCGCAAAACCTGACCCTGCCAGCCACACCCAAGTCGTTTGCCAGTGAACGCAGGAGGGACTCGTCTGAACCGGTGCCGGCAATCACCGCCCACCAGTCGGGTGTGAGATGTGAAAAAACCCTCAGGAAGTCATCAGTCCCCTTCATTCCTACATGCAAACGCCCCACGGAAAGAAGCACCCTTGAGTTCTCCGGCAATCCAAGTTCCCGCCGTGCCTCGATTCTATCCTGATCCGACGGCGGATAAAACTTCGAGGTGTCAACCCCGTTGGGTATGCAGGTGGTATTCTTTTCCGGAAATCCGGCACCAATCCAGGCTTGGCGTGTCGTCTCAGAAACCGCGATCAGGCGGTCATAGGTTTTGCAGTGGACCCAATGAGCGAATTGATGCCTAAATGGTGCGCCTACCTGCGGACCGTCAAGATGGGCATGCCCATATCGCATGCCCTTGAAACCCAGTCGCGTCAGCACGTGAGTCCACGACAATCCGTCGTGGTGATGGACGGCGTCTGCATCTTGGTTTCGCAATAGCTCTAACAACCTATGGCCTTGAGTTAAGGCATCCTTAGCAGACTCCAGTCCCAGCCACAGAGCCCTGTCAGAGATATCGCGCGATAAATCACCTTGACCTCCATATACGAATAAGCACTTGGAATCGATCCCATAACGGGGAAGCCGTCTGACAAGCTCCACTGCAACCCGCGCCGCTCCGCCTGTAGCAGAATCATCTCTTTGGCAAATATGAATTACGCGCATCTCTGATGATGGTCTTAAAGAAACAATGTCGATTTCCGATGCGGCGAGGTTCCGAACCAAGCAAACAGCCGGCAAGGATTCTCGAAATCTCATCCGGCTTTCATTAGTATATACGATTTCACAGTCATCCCATAGAAATCTGATTTTTTTGCTGTGGTTGGCGGCCGATCCCACTTAGGATCGGCCTGATGAATATCAAACCAACCAAAGCCAAGCTGCCGGTACTCACCCAGCTCTGCAAGCTAAGGCGGTGTAAATAAATAAACTTTCCAATACGGACATTTATGATGGTATGATTTTGTAATTCCATTCACCGTGAAATTTATTGGGTTTAAGATGGATGCTTTTCAGTTCCTCCTTTGACGCTTTCCGTCCTATGGGAT
>JAPLUI010000088.1 GCA_026397725.1 Verrucomicrobiota bacterium
AAATAAATAAACATGGCGTTAGAAGTTTGATCATTCAGAAAACAGGTAAAATGATGGAGGGTAAAATGATGGAAGAAAAGATCGGAATTCCCGATAACGGGAGCACAATTCCAGTTCTTCATGATTTTACCCTATCATGATTTTACCAAATTGATTCCATGCTAACATGCAGATATTGTAAGGTCTATTTTTTTACGGGGCCTTAGCCACAGCGGTGTGGCGCTGCGCTTCCCACCGCACCGCTGTAGCTCAACCGGGAGAACTGCGGCTCCACAGTTCTTCACGCCGAAGATTTCAACATTCAACATTCAACATTCAACTTCCAACATTCAATGATCAAGTACGAGCAAGACATGACCCCGCATCGGCACTGCTGCCATTCGCGAACCCATGCGCGGATGATTCACGAATTCGTCTGAAACGCCAACCAGTGCCAACTCATTTTCCGCCGGGATCAGGAACTGTGACACTGGGGGATTTCTCCGCCCCCCCGGCACCCTGGCCCTAGCCAACTCCAGCCATGACCACCCCAACGTCATGCAGCCGCCAAAGCCATTCCGCCGCATGCTCACAGGCCTCGCCCCGGCGCTGGCCCTGGCGCTCTTCGTCTCCCCGGTTTTCGCCGTGGAGTTACTCCAGAACGGCAGCTTTGAGAATGGCAAGAACCTTACAGGCCTGGGCCACGCTGCGGTGAACCCCGGCACGGCAGACCTGCCAGGCTGGACCGGGCCTGTGGGTTTCATGTGGTTCCACGTGAATTCCGTCGGCACGCCCATCGACACGTATCTCACCGATACGCGCCAGATTCGCTCTGCCGCGAACCATCCGCCCTTCGGCGCCGGCCTCACCGAGAATGTCGCGGCAGTCAATCTTGAATACGCCCTCCTCCTCAATCCCACCGGCGCGGATGGCGCGCCCGGCACTCTAACAGGCAGCGTGTTGAGCTTCAAGAAGCGCGGGGATGCGATGACCAACGGGGACGTCGAGTATGTGATCGAAACCTCGCCCGATCTCCAACCGGGCAGTTGGACCCCTGCCACTCCCAACCCGGACGACCCTGCGGATACGATCTCCATCACACTGGACCCCTCGGGCGGCGGCAGTCTCTTCGCCCGCCTCAAGGTGACGCAGCAGTGAGGCGGTGTTGCCCTCGAAGCCCCCTCGCGAAACATGCCGGATGCGCGTTGGGATTGGTGCAAGAATCGAGACCACGGAGCGGTAGTCAACAGTGGCTTGGCCGTGGCCGGCATTTCCCCGGCGGCAACGGCCGCAACGAACGATAACAACAAGAACACCAATGCAACCTAACATTCGAGGTGCCTGGATCTCGCTGCTGATGCTGGCGGGCGGGGCGCGAGCTGTCGATTTGCCGAAACCGCCGCAGGCCGACCCGCTCGACCGCTTCAATGTGGTGTGGAATTCGCCGAGCGAAAACGCGCACGGCTCGATGCCGTTGGGCAACGGCGATGTCGGCATCAACGCGTGGGTGGACGCCAAGGGCGACCTGGTGTTTTACGTCAGCAAGACCGATGCCTGGGATGAAAACGCGCGCCTGTGCAAGATTGGCCGGGTGCGGGTGACATTCGACCCGCCGCTGGTCCCCAAGGACGGCTTCCGCCAGGAATTGAAGCTGCGCGACGGCGTCATTGAAATCTCATCCAAGATCCAAAATCAGGCATCCAAAATCCGCTTGTGGGTGGACGCTGACCAGCCAGTGGTGCGAATGGACGCGGAAGCGGCAGTGCCGGTCAGTTGTCGCGCGGAAGTGGAATTGTGGCGCTTGCGCGAACGGCCGTTGGAGCCGCAGGAGGATTATGGTTATGGCGATGGCAAGAGCCCGCAGGCGCAGGCCTACAAACTGACGGTGCTACCGGATGTGGTTGCGGCATCGACGGCGCCGCAGGTGGCCTGGTATCACCGCAACACGCGATCCCTTTTCCCGGTGTGCCTCGAGGTGCAGCATCTGGAAGCGCTGAAAGGCAAATTCGCTGATCCTCTGCTCAATCACACGTTCGGCGCGAGTCTCCGCGGCAGGGACATGGTGAATGACGGGAAGACGGCCCTGAAATCCTCCAAGCCTGGCAAGCGCCACCAGTTGTCGGTGTGCGTGCTGGCGGAGCATGCGGAGACCCCCGAGGTCTGGCTCAAGGACTTGGAGCGTGTCGAGCAGGCGGCGTTGCGGCCGGGGTTTGACCAGGCGCAACTAACAAGTGCGGCATGGTGGCAGGGCTTGTGGCAGCGCAGTTGGGTGTTCGTTGAAGAGAATGCCGGCGCCAACCCCGAGGGGCCCTCGCTGGTGACGCAGGGTTATGTGTTGCAGCGCTTCATGAATGCCTGTTCCGGCCGCGGCGCGGCACCGATCAAATTCAATGGCTCGATCTTCTCGGTGGAAAAAAGTCCGGGGGCGTCGCCCACGACGGAAGAGGGCGATCCGGATTGGCGGAATTGGGGCGGCAGTTATTGGTTCCAGAACACCCGCCTGTCCTACTGGCCGATGTTGGCGGCGGGCGATTTCGAGATGACCGAGCCATGGTTCCGCATGTATCGCGAGGCCTTGCCGCTCAGCAAGGCCCGCATGCAGGCCTATTACAAATTCACGGAGGCCGCGTCGTTCCAGGAAACCATGAATTTCTGGGGCATGCCTAACAACCGTGACTGGGGTTGGGGCAACGCCGGCCCCGAGCCGGGCAACGTCTGCATCCACCGCTATTGGAGCGGCGGGCTGGAACTGACGGCGTTCATGCTCGACCGTTATGACTTCCAGCCGGACGAGCGGTTCGCCCGCAACACGCTGGTGCCGCTGGCCGACCCCATCATCGCGTTCTTCGACCAATACTGGCAGAAACGCGACCCTGACGGGAAAATCATCATCGACCCCGCGCAGTCGCTGGAGGCCCTGCCTTGGACGGTCAATCCTATGCCCGAGATCGCCGGCTTGCGCTTCATCCTGCCGCGCTTGCTGGCTCTCCCTAACAACATAACCACGGCGGCCCAACGGACGCGCTGGATGCGCATCCTGCAGGAACTGCCCCCGCTGCCGGTCGCCGAGGTCGGCGGGGTGAAACTCCTGCGTCCTTCAGGTTCTTTCAAGGAGGGCAATTATTCCGAAAACCCCGAGTTGTATGCCGTGTTTCCCTATCGGATATTCGGGATGGGCAAGCCTGCTCTCGAGCTGGCCCGCGCCACCTACGCCAAACGCGTCAACCGCCACAACTTCGGTTGGTGCCAGGACAGCATCCAGGCCGCCTGTCTCGGCCTCGGCGAGGAGGCCGCCAAACAGGTCGCCGCTCGTGCCAAGCGGATTACTGGCGGCTACCGCTTCCCCGCGATGTGGACCGGCTTCGACTCGATTCCCGATCAGGACCATGGCGTCAACATCCTGACGACCCTGCAATCCATGCTGCTTCAAGCCGATGGCAATCGGATTCTTGTTCTCCCGGCGTGGCCCAAGAACTGGGATGTTTCGTTCAAACTGCACGCCCCGTCCAGCACCACGGTCGAGGGCGTCCTCAAGGCGGGCAAGTTGGAGCGCCTGACAGTCAGGCCGACGGCACGCAACAAGGATGTGGTTAACATGCTGGGTCAATGAGCCAATCATCCAGCCTATCGCGGAGCATCAGGGCGCGGTCCGGCCCGCTCAGGGCAAGGGCATCCGGGATGCGCAGGCACCGAAACAAACTGCGGGTGATTGCCAAGCACCCAACATCCACCCGATTGAGGGGGGCGCAAGTCCCGGCGAATATGGCATAGTACCCCGGCTCAAGCGACCACGCGTCGGGAGTCAGCCAGGCAAACACACCAACAACCCACTGCACTTCCTCAAATCCCCGGGCACCTCGCCCGCAAACCGCAAGGGAACACCCCATCCAACCATGAGAATCTCAAACATCATCAATCACCTCGGAGCCGCCATCATGCGCCTCGCCCCGGCGCTGGCCTTGGCGCTCTTGTTCACCCCGGTTTCCGCCGCGGAGTTGATCACGAACGGCAGCTTTGAGACGGGCGCTCCTGCCCCGTCGGCGACGTCGGGCCAGCTTTCCGTGGCGGCTGGCAATACGGCCAACCTGCCAGGATGGACCGCTGCTGCAGGTATGGGTTGGTATATCAAGGCTTCGGCCTGGGGGATGACCACCCCGGACGGCGTGTGCCTCTTTAACCTTTATGGCACCACCGGCAGCTACACTCTCTCCCAGAGTTTCGCGGTCACCGCAGGGACCGAATACACTGTGACCTATTCCGAGATGCGGCGGGGCACCTCGGGCAAGATGAACGCGACCCTCAGTGTCGCAGCCGGGACGGTTTCCGGCACCAACGGATCGCCGGTGGCGGTAGCCGCCGGCCCGGCAACCAGCATCGTTCAGACAACCGCTGTAAACGCCGCCTGGACGCAACACAGCTTCAAGTTCACCCCGGACACGACCACGACGGCGACCTTCACCGTCGGCAACAATTACACGGGCGTCAACGATGGTAGCCACGGCGACAACGACGGAATCTTTGTGGACAAGGTCAGTGTCACCGGCAGCACGACCAGCGGCACCACCGCTGCAACGACCACGCTGGTTCGCAATTCCAGCAATCCCGGCACGACCTCGACTTACGGCGCGGCGTTGAGCTTCGATGTGACCGTGGGCGGAAGTTCCGGCACCCCGACCGGCACCGTCACCCTCAAAGACGGCGGATCTGGCGGCACCACCCTCGGCAGCGCTTCCCTCACCAGCGGCGCATGCACCATCACCACCACCACTCTAGCAGGAGGCAGCCACGCCAGCATCGTGGCCGTCTATGGCGGCGACAGCACCTATGCCACCAGTGCATCCAGCGCCTTGAGCCCAGCCCAAACCGTCAACCTGGCGACGCCGGTTGTGACGGTGAATGTTGGCAGCTACGCATACAACGGTTCGCCGCAGGGACCGAACAGCGTCAGCACCAGCCCGGTTTCAACCGGGGCCGTGACCTATAGTTACATGGGTGTCAGCGGCACGACTTACCCCGCGAGCAGCACTCCGCCGACAAACGTCGGCAGCTACACGGTGACGGCGGCGGTAGCGGCGGATTCGAACTGCAATGCCGCCTCGTCCGGCGCGACGGCCTTCACGATCCATGTGAATCCCGTGGGGGGCACGTCCGTCGATGCGTATCTCACCGATACGAGTCAAATCCGCTCCGCCTCTAACAATCCGCCCTTCGGCGCCGGCTTCACCCGGAATGCGGCGGCAGTCAATCTGACCTGGTACGCGCCGTTGAACATGGCGTACGGCGTGGACCGGGAGAATTCCCACGGCAAATTGGCCGGGGGGACGCTCAACGGGATCGCGTTTCACGACATCCTGTTAGGCAATGGCGCCGATACCGCCACCGGGGTCACCGTCGCCAACGCGATGGCCGGCATCACGATGGACTACACCCTCACCGGCGGGATCAACCGGAATTTCCCCGCCGCGATCTATACCGGACCGGATGCGGCGGTCTTGTATAACATCTCGGCCACCAATGTGTGCCGGGACATTCACTCGGTCGTCACCTTCCACGGCTTGACGCCTGGCAACAACGTCTATGTCCAATTGATTGGAGGAAACATGTGGAATGTTCCGGTGGCGGTGTCCCTCAATGGCACCACGCCCGTGAACTGGACCTCCCAGACGGCCTGCCAGGATCCCGGGGTGCCGGGTGTGCAGGACGGAACCAATAACTCGGCGTTGTTGGGCCTCACCAGCACCACGGATGCCTCCGGCAGCTTGACCATCGACGTCTATAGCACCGGCGGCAACGGCTATCATGGTCTCGGCGCAATCACGGTGGCCCAACAGCTCGTCGTCATCACCGGGCCACCGGCGGCCCCCACCGGGCTGAGGGCCACGCCGGTGGCACCAGGCTCGGTCGGTTTGACCTGGAATGCCGCGGTCGGGGCTGCGGGCTACAAGGTGTCGATCACGAACACCTCCAACAGTGTGGAGCAAATCGTCACCACCACGACATCGTCCTACACCGTCACCGGCCTGGCCAATGGCACTTTGTATAACTTCAAGGTGTTGGGAACTAACAGCTTTGGCGATGGCGCTTACTCCGGAGTGGTCAGTGCGACGCCACTCGCGAGCGCGGCCTGTGACATCCTGGCGGGTGATTTTCCCGGTCTCGGAACAGCTACCATTAGCGGGACGAGCATGCTGTTCACGGTGCCGCCGGGCCAATCCCGCGCTAGCCTCGCCCCGACCTTCACGGTTTCACCGTATGCGACCCTCGATCCGGTCTCGGGAACCCCGCGCGACTTCACGAACTCCGTGACCACTCCCGTGCCCTACACCGTCACCGCCCAGAACGGCACCACCAAGACCTATACCATGACCGTGCAGACCTATGAAAGTTGGGCCCACGCCGGGTCGCTGTTTATCCTGACCACTCCGGATGGTGCGGATATCCCGGCCGGTGCCACGGCAACCAACTTCCCGTTGCTTGTTAGACTCAACTCCGGCAATTTCACCTTCAGCCAGGCGCAGAGCGACGGCCGGGACCTTCGCTTCACCACCGCGGCCGGTGCGGCGCTCCCCTATCAGATCGAAGAATGGGATTCGACCGACGGCAGCGCCAGCATCTGGGTGCTGATCCCCACCATCACCGGCAACGCGTGCCAGGAACTCAAGATGTACTGGGGCAAGACCGGCGTGGCCAGCGAATCCAACCCGGCTGCGGTCTTCAATGCGGCCAGCGGCTATGCCTGCGTGATGCACCTGGGCGATCCGGTCAATCCGGTGAAGGATGATGTCGGCAATCTCACTCCCACCGATAGCGGCACCTCGTCCGCCGCGGGTTTGATCGGCAAAGCCAGGCGCTTCGCCGACGGGCAGGGCGTCGATTGCGGGACTAACACATCGATCTATCCCAACGGTTCCAACCCCCATTCCTCCAGTTTCTGGTTCAAGACCGCCTCAGCAGGTCATTTGCTGCTTTGGTGGGGAGCCGATCAGCCCCAAGGGAAAGTGATGATGCGGTTTGATGCTCCGCCACATATGTCCGTGCAAACCTGGAGCGACGGCGGGGGCGTGAATGGTGCCAGCACGATCCCGCTGTCGCAATGGACACACGTGGTCCATACCTATCAGAATGGTGAGGCGAAGGTCTATGTGAATGGCGAACTCGACGGCACCACGACGGGCGGCACGCCGATGAACATTCCCGCCACCGCTGGAATGTGGCTCGGCGGCTATCCGTATTTTGGCTACCACTATGTCGGCGACATGGACGAGGTGCGCATTTCCAAGGTCACCCGCTCCGCCAACTGGGTCAAACTGGAGTATCAAAACCAGATGCCGCTGCAAACCCTGGTGGGATTCCTCGTGCCGGACGGCACCGCGTTCGCCGTCACGCCCGCCACGGTGACCATGAACGAAGGTGCCACCACCACTCTAACTGCCCAGGCCGGCGGCGCCCGGAAGGTCTATTGGATCCGCCAACAAGGCGGCGTGGATACCGTGCTCGCCGTGGACCAGTTAACACTTGATTATCCGGCCGGCCGGGTGGCGGGCAACCAATCGTTTGTCATCCGGTTCAAGGCGGTCCTTCCGACGGAAACCAAGACCGTGGAGATTCCTGTCACGGTGAACGAAGCCCAGCCCGACCCGGTGTTCACACTCACCGCCCCATCCATCTGGGATGGCCGCCAAACCATCACGGTCACACCTGACATCTTGAACCTGGCCGCCTGTCAGGCCGCCGGGGTCGCCACTTTCAATTACCACTGGAGTGCGACCGGTGTCGCAGTGATCAAGCAGATCACGCCCGGCGTCCTGACGCTGACCCGTTCGCAGGGCAGCGGTCCGTTGAGCGTGACGCTGGTGCTGGATAACGGCGGAGTGCCGGTGACCAGTCGCAAGACCATCACCATCCAGGAACCTGCCACCGATGTCTGGGTGCCACGCACGCCGGGTGCCACCGAGAAACCCGTGAGCGGTCAGTTTTTCGCCCGCGACGGCACGACGGGCATGGGCACGATCTATTACAACGGCACCCAACCTGGGGCGACCTCGGTCTTCCTGCGAGTCTATAAGACCGGGACGGCTGGCGAGGTCCTCTTCTCCAGCCAAACCAGCTCAGGCAGCGCCTACGCGTTTGCCGCGCCGATTGACGCGGGCTTGTACAAATACAAGGTGGTGCTCAGTTCGAGCACCGGCGGCGCCGAGACGGTGCGCGAGACCGTGACCGACCTGATCTGCGGCGATGCCTATATCATCGACGGCCAGTCGAATGCCGTGGCCTATGACTACTACAACCAAGCCGCCACCTATCCGGATCTGGGGAATTATTCCAGCACCTGGATCCGCACCTATGGCGAGAACGGCGAGAGCGGCGCTCCCCTCAACGGTGCTTGGGGAATCGCCAGGGTGACCGTCCAGCCTTGTATCGGGGTCTGGGGCATGGCGCTGGCCCGCAATCTGATGGAGACCTATGGCATCCCGATCTGCATCCTCAACGGGGCCGTCGGCGGCACCCGGATCGACCAGCACCAGGCCAATCCTGCGGATCATTACGCGGCGGGCAGCCGATATTCGATCTACGCCAATTTGATCACCCGGGTGGCGGCGGCCAAACTCACGCATGGCATCCGCGGCGCGCTGTGGCACCAGGGAGAAGCCGACCTGTCGAATTGGGGGGGGAACCTGGACTGGGATTACAGATACTATCAGCAGAACTTTTTGGACATGTCGGCGGCCTGGAAACAGGACCTGCCAAACCTGCGGTATTATTATCTTTTCCAGGTGTATGCCGCCGGCTGCGGGGCGAGCGGCACCTTCACCAGTGACATGCTGCGCGACGTGCAACGGAATTTGCCACTGCTCTATTCGGGCAACATGAGTGTCATGCCGACCCTGGCTTTCCCAAGTGGTGCCAACTGCCATTTCAACCTGCCGGACTACGCCCTGATGGGCCTGTCGATGGCCCCGCTGGTGGCACGCGACAGCTATGGGTTGGTGCCCGCTGCCGCCCTCAACGGACCGAATCTGAAGCAGGCCTGGTTCACCACCGCCAGCAACAATGAAATCGCCCTGGAGTTCGACCAGCACATGCAATGGAGGGCCTCCTCCACCGTGAATTTCTATCTGGATCGCGTCGGTGGCAAGGTGATCTCGGGCAGCGCGTCTGGGAAAATCGTCAAACTTCAGTTGAATGGCGCCTCGACCAGCCAGACGATTGGTTATGTGGTGGATCAATTCTGGGATACCAACGCGGGCAATTTGCTCTACGGGTCTAACGGAATTGCCGCCCTGTCGTTTTACGCGGTGCCCATTGCGGCCTCCGCTCCTTCGCCCTATGCCAACTGGGCAACCGATCCCGCGCAGGGCCTCACAACCGGCGTGAACGATCGTCCCTTGGACGATCCCGACCACGACGGCATGACCAACCAACAGGAATTCGCCTTCGGCCTCAATCCATCGAACGGATCTTCGGCCAACCCGATCACCATGCCGCTCGATCCGGCGACCGGCAGGTTCCAATACACCCGCCGCGTGGGCACCGGCCTGACCTATCGGATACTCACTTCCACCAGCCTGGGTTCTTGGGCGTGGGACACGGGTGCCACCGAGCAAGCGGTCGTAACCAACGGCGACGCCCAGACAGTGACGGTGCATGTCAGCACCGTACCGGTCAACGGCAAACTCTTCGTCCGCGTGCAAGCACAGTGAAGACCGAGGATCATGGAATTGTAGCGGCGGCCTGTGACCGTCGCTGTTTGACCGTCACGGATCAATCCGTTGCGATGTTGATCCGTTCCTATGGCAATGCAATCAGCGACGCTCATCGGGCGCCGCCACAAATCCGTTAGCTCATCTTCCATCATTTCCTGCCAACCCGCCACCCATGAACCGAAACACCACTCCACGACCCATTCGTTCCTTCGCCAAGGCGGCCGCACTGGCCTTGTTGTTAGCCATGCCCGCCGAGGTCAAGGCTGTCACTGCGCTGAAGATTGATCTCACCGTCGGCACCAATCTCTCCACGGTTGACCGCACCTGGACCTACAACCTGGGGCCTACCGGGATGCGCGGGTGGATTGACAATGGTTGGCCCGAGACCCCGGCGCAGGATGGGTACACGGCGTTTGCACCCTATCAGATTCTGGTGACCGCCGTGGGTGCCGGCACGCCGGCGGCTGGCATCCTGGCCATCGATGATGTGATCCTGGGCGCGAGCGCGGGCAGCGGTGCCGTGCCGCTCTTCACCAGCGATGCCCGCAAAAGCCTGGGCTTGGCGATCGGCGCCGCCGAGGCCGGCACCGGTGTTCTAAGCTTCAGGCGCTGGCGTGCCGGGGTCACCACCGAGGTGTCCATCACCCTGCCTGTCATGGGCGCGTACTCCGACACGGCGCCCTACAATTGTTCCAAGACCGCGTTGATCAGGGGCAATGCCGCCAGCAGTCTGGCACAACGCATCAATACCAACGGGTGGAATGTTGACGGGCCGGGATCCATCAATGCGCTGGCCCTGCTGGCAACCGGCGATGCCACCTACCTGCCGATGTTGCAGGCCTATGCCCGGTCGCTGGCACCCGCGACGCTTGACCTGGAGCGCACCGGAATTGATGCGTGGAGTTGCTACCAGAGCGTCTTCCTGGCCGAGTATTACATGCTAACCAACGACGCTCAGGTGTTTCACGGGCTGAGCGAATATGTCATTTACGCGGCCAAACACACCAGCATGTTCGGCACGGCCGGCCACGGGTTTTCCAATGTGCCACCGCCCGGCGGCTGGGAGGCCGGCGGCACCCACGGCTCGATCAGTTGGTATGGTCCGGTCAACCAGGCCGGACTGGTCGCCCAGCTCACGATCGCGCTGGGCAAGAAGGCGGGCGTGGTGAGTTCGGAGATCGATCCGGCCATCGCGCGGGCCGCCAATTTCTTCGGCTACTATGTCAACCGTGGGTCCATTCCCTACGGGGAACATCAACCGTATTGCGGTGATTACCAAATCCAGGGCCGGACGTATTATGATCACCGCAGCAACGGCAAGGACGGACTGGCTGCGGTCATGTTCGCGTGCATGGACAACAAGCCTGTGCAGACGGAGTATTTTTCGCGGATGGCCTTGGCGGGATCCAACGGCGAGGCCTACGGGCATACGGGCCAGGGGTTCAGCTATTTGTGGACCATGCTCGGCGCCAATATGGGCGGCCCGCTCGCGGCGGCTGAATACCACAAGCAATTGCGCTGGGACCGCGACCTGAAGCGTCGCAGTGACGGTGCTTTTGTCTATGAAGGCGGCGAGCAGTGGGCACCCGGCAAGGCCGCCGACTACTTTGATAGTTCCAATGTCTATTATGACAATCCGACCGCCTATTACCTCCTCCACGCCTGCATCCCCCTGAAGAAACTTCACATCACCGGCAAGAATGCGAATCCCGCCAACGAGCTTGGCACCCAGGCTGTGAGCAACGCCACCTGGGCTGCGGAGTTCACCGCCCGCTGCGGCAGTTATACCAAGGCACAATTGATTGCCGCGCTGGACGAATGGGATCCGATCGTGCGCTTCAATGCCGCCACCGAACTGGCCACCCGCTCGCTGACCACCACCGAGGTCAACTCGCTGATCACCATGGCGGGAAATCCCACCAATGCCAATCAACGCGAGGCGGCCTGCACCGCCCTGGGCTGCCTGCAAGCCACCAGCGCGATACCCGCGCTGACCCGCCGGCTCAAGGACTCTGACATTTGGGTGCGTGCCAAAGCCGCCAAGGCACTGACCGCCATGGGAGCGGCGGCAACCTCGGCCGTGCCCGACATGCTGGATGCGTTTGTCGCGAATGTGAAGCCCACCTATCCGTTCGAGGCCGGCTTCAATTGGAACGATCCCTTGCAGATCTCCAATGGTTATCTGTCCGAAACCCTGTTCAACAGTTTGGGAAGCACCACCATCAATGCCGACAAGAGCCTGCTCTATCCAGCGGTGCGGGCCGGCATCAAACAACCGGCCGGAATGTGGCGCGGCCAGCTTTCCAATTTCGTGCAGAACCTGTTAACCCTGGATGACGTCAAGGCCCTGGCCCCGGATCTGTTCGAGGAGGTGACCCTGGAAGGACCATGCGACCGGATGTTCACCATGGCCGGCCCCTATATGGCAATGTCCGCCCTGTCGAAATATCACATTGCGGAAGGAATCGACTTGTGCATGGACAAGACGGCTTTCTGGGGATGGGACGCCGCCGCCGCCTACGATTTCCTCAAACCCTATGACGAGACGGCCCGGCGGATGCTGCCGAATTTGTATGTCCAGGATCTCGCGTGGATGTTTACCACCGACCCGGTGGGAGGCGAAAACGCCGCGAATCTCGACGCCGCCATCGCCAGGATCGAAGCCGCCACGACCGCGCCGGACCTGGTCTATGGGCTGGCGGTGGCCCTCCCGCAAATCCTGGTCACCCCGGCCAACACGGCCAGGGCGATCACTCTGACAGGATCCTCGTGCCGGCAGGCCACGGTGACCTGCGCGGTCGCCACCCGGCCGCTGCACGGCACCCTCACGGGCACGCCGCCAAATCTAACATACATCCCGGCAGCCGGCTACCAGGGCATGGACCGGTTCACGTTCACGGCCACCGACGGCCTGTCCACTTCGTCGCCCGCGACGGTACACATGGTGGTGGGCGCCGGCGGCACCGGCTTGAACGGGAGCTATTTCGACAACATGGATTTCACCTCGCTCAAGGCGACACGGATCGACCCGTCCGTCAACTTCGACTGGGGCACGGCGCCGCCTAACACGCTGGGCGCGGGCACCTACAGCGTGCGCTGGACCGGCCAGGTGCTGGCACCGGAGAGCGGGACCTACCGGCTTTCCACGCGCACCAGCGACGGCGTCCGCTTGTGGATCAACGGCGTGCAGGTGATCAACGACTGGAACGACCAGGCGACTAGCTTGTGGAACGACAGCGCGGAGTTCACCCTAACCGCCGGGCAGAAATCCAGCCTGAAAATGGAATACTATGACAATGCCAATCCGGCCACGGCGCGGCTGTATTGGTCGATGCCGTCGCGCCAGGCCGCCACGATCATCCCGCAGGAGTTGTTATTCCCCGTGACGGGCGTGGCCCTGGCGTCGCCATCCAACGGCGCCAGCTTCGTGCCGGGGGCGACGGTCACGCTGACGGCCGATGTCGCGGATGTGGCCGGCACGGTGACCAACGTGTCGTTCTATAATGGCGCCACGCTGCTCGGGTCGGACACCACCGCGCCGTATGCGGTAAGTTGGACGAATGTGGCGACGGGCGAGTACGATCTAACAGCCAAGGCCACGGTCAGCACGGGCGCGGTCAGCACGTCCACCGTGGTGGTGATCACGGTGGGCGGCAACGCGGTTCCCGTGACTTCCGGGCTGGCCTGTTGGTTCGATGCATCCTACGGCGTCACTGCGGACAGTGCCCAGCAGGTGACGTTCTGGCATGACCGGTCCGGCAACGGTCATGACGCGGTGTTTGAACTTTGGGAGAAGCCGGTTGTCATGCGGAACCAGCTATTCTCGAGACCCGCGCTGCACTTCACTGACCAAGCCGCCGGTTTCCTCGATCTTGCCCGCCCGTTGTTTGTCAAGGAGCAATACGTCGTCGTGCGTTCCCCATCCTCGACTTGGCGCGGGTGGGGCGCTTTCCTCGGCCGCAGGACGGGAAGGTCCTCAAGCTACCTGATCAATGGCACCGGGTTCGATGAGGACCAATTCCCGCTTGCCGTTTCCAAGAATGGAACGTCAATCCCGCTGAACCAAGTGGGCAGGGTGGGGTTCAACCTCGGTACCATCACCAACTACATGGTTCTCAAAATCACCGTGAACGACAACGACACCAGTGCGGCGAGTTACCAGATCGGCAGGGGCGATGGCCAGTCGTGCGAGTTCGAGGTGACCGAGATTCTCGGCTACTCAAGGACTCTAACATCCCAGGAGGAGGCCAAGGTCGGCGGCTATCTAACGGCCAAATACGGGCTCACCACGACCTACCCTGCCACCGGCAGCCTGGCCAACCGGGCCGCCACCGGGATCACCAACAGCTCGGCGGCGATCAACGCCACGTTGATGTGCAACGGGACCAACTATGACGTGGTCGCCTACTGGGGCCCCGAGGACGGTGGCATCAACCCGACCAACTGGGCCAACTCGGCCATGATCGGCTCGTGGACCAATGTGGCCTCGATTGACCTCAACCGCACGCTCACGAATCTGGCCCCCGGCACAACGTACTACTGCACCTTCCGCGCCACCAACGCGACGGGCACGATCTGGGCGACTCCCGCGCAGAGTTTCACGACGATCTCCACGGCCAAGGAGGTGCTGACCTTCGGCGCCAACGTCGCCGGCAGCAACGCCGTGATCGATACCGGAGCCGGCACCGTGGCCTGGACCGTGCCGTATGGCACGGATCTAACAAACCTGGCGCCGACCTACACGGTTTCCCCCTTGGCCTTGGGCACTCCGGATTCGGGCCTCAGCCGGAACTTCTCCACCCCGCAGACTTACACGATTATCGCCGAGGATTTCTCCACCAAAACCTTTACCGTCACGGTCACCCAGGGCGCGGCGAGTTCGGTCTGTGACATGCTGACGTTCGGCCCCGGCGCTGCCATTGACTGGAACTCCATTTCCATGACCGTGCCTTATGAGACGGACTTGGCGACCCTGGCGCCGGCTTACACGATTTCCGGCGGTGCTGCGGGCGTTCCGGCCAGCGGGGTGGTCCCGACCCCGAACTTCGCCACCGCAAACCCGGCCGCATATACCATCACCGCCCAGGACGGCATCACCACCAAAACCTACCATGTGACGATCACGGTCCTCCCCTTCAACCCGAACCGCATCTCGAACGGCAGTTTTGAGATCGGCAAGGACATCCCCTCTCCTCCCGGCCACACGACTGTTAGCCTTCCCTCGGCGGATCTGGTGGGGTGGAATGGCAACTTCAATTCGTGGTACGTGAAGGCAGTGGACTGGGGTTTTCCGGCCCAGGATGGATCGCGCGTGGTGAATTTATGCTATAAGGAGGGAATGAACGCCGTGTCCCAGACCTTCGCCGTCAGTGCGGGCACGACCTACACCGTTTCTTGCTATAACAAGCAGCGTGGCGGAGGTGGCAAGGGGCTCATCGAACTCAGTGTGCCACTGGGGATGGTATCGGGTACGACGCAATGGGGCACGGCGATTTCACAACCCGCTTCTAGCACCATCCAACAGGTGACCACCATCGATCCGAATTGGGTGCGGTACGGATTCAAGTTCACTCCTACCACCACCACGACGGCGACATTGACGCTGGGAAATTACTACAACTTCGACGGCGGTCACGGCGACAACGACGGCGTTTTCATGGACAATGTCAGTGTCACCGCCGCGGCCATCGTGGGCACAACTCCTTCAACGGCCACGCTGGCCCGCCACCCGGGCACGGGCTCAACTTCAACTTACGGCACCGCGTTGAGCTTCGATGTGACCGTGGCCGGAGCTTCCGGCACCCCGACCGGTACCGTCACCCTGAAAGACGGCGGACCTAACGGAACAACCCTCGGCAGCACAACCCTAACGAATGGCGCCTGCACCATCACCACTCCCACGTTGGCAGTCGGCACCCACCCCAACATCGTCGCCGTCTATGGCGGCAACAGCAGCTATGCCACCAGCACGTCGGGTGCCTTGTCCCAAACCGTTACCCCGGCCCCGCCGGATGCGCCGACCGGACTCACCGCAACGCCCGCAGCATCCGGTTCGATCATTTTGACCTGGCATGCCCCGGGCGGAGCGACGGGCTACAAGATATCTATCAAAAACACCGCAACTAATGCGGAACAGGTCATCACCACCACGGCATCGCCATACACCGCCACCGGCCTGGCCAATGGCACATCCTATCAATTCAAGGTGTTGGGAACCAACAGCGTCGGTGACGGCCCATACTCCAGCGTGGTCAGCGCCACTCCCATCATGCCGCCCTCCACCACGACCCTCGCGTCGTCGCTGGGCGCGGCAGGCACTTATGGCACTGCGGTGACCTTTACCGCGACCGTGGCAGTGACCGGCGGACCGGCGACCGGCACGGTGACGTTCCGTGACGGGGCCACGGTGTTAGGCACGGGGACGCTGGCTGCGGGCCAGGCCAACTTCACCACCAGCACGCTCGCCATGGGCACCCATTCGATCACCGCCAGCTACCCGGGCGACGCGTCGTTTGCCGCCAGCACCGCCAGTGCGTTCGGCTACACGGTCAACGCCATACCGCTGACCATCACCGGCGTGACCGCTAACAACAAGACCTATGACGGCACCACCGCCGCCGTTCTAACAGGAGGCACGCTGTCCGCCGGCGTGGTCAGCGGCGAAACCGTGACTGTGACCGCCGGCAGCGGCACCTTCGCCAGCGCCAACGCGGGCACCTGGGCGGTGACCGCCAGCGGCTACGCGCTCGGCGGCACCCATGCGGGAAACTATGTGTTATCCGCCCAACCGGCCGTGCCCAGCGCCACCATCACCGCGCGGCCGGTCATTCTGACGGGCACGCGGGTTTATGACGGGACCGCCACAGCGGCGGCAGGCGTGCTGTCGGTATCTAACAATGTGGACGGCGCGGGCCTCGGCTTGACTGGCAGCGTCAATCTAGCAGCGAGGGACGCCGGGGCGCAGGCGATCGTCATGAGTTATGTCACGCCGGTTCGCGTACGCAGTGCGACGGGCAACACGGGGAGCAGCGCCGCAACCACGATCCCGGTGAACATGGGCACCGCGCCCGCCAACGGCAACACCATGGTCGCTGTGATCTCGACGCGCGGCACATCCAGTGGCAGGGTCACCGGCATCACCCAGACCGGGGCCACCTGGACGCGTGCGGCGCAAACCGTCGGCACGGCCGGCACGACCACCGAAATCTGGTTCGCGCCCAATGTCTCCGGAGCGGCGGCAAGCGTGTCCATCGCCCAGGCCAGCCTGCGCTCGGCTGCGGTGGTGATGGAGTACAGCGGAGTTCTAACAGAAAGACCGCTGGACCAAACGGCCAACACCACCGGCAGCGGCAACGCTGCAGTCACCGGCACCACGCCAGCCACGGCGCAGGCAAACGAGTTGTGGATTGGCGGTATCGGCCTGGTCAACAGCGGCTATAACCTGAGCAGTGTGCAGAACTCGTTCATTGCGGTGGCGAACGCCGCCACTGCGGGCTCTTCCAGTACAGGTGCCAGAACTTATGCCCTGGAGCGGATGGTGACGGCTCCCGAGGCCGCGAGTTCTGGCGGTACGGTCAGCACCTCCTCGCAGTGGTCCGGCGCGATCGCCACTCTCAGGGCGGCAGGTACCTTGCAGTTGACCGGAGCGGCGGCGGGCAACTACACGTTGACCGGCGTGACCGGCGCGGTGCAGATCACGCCCAAGGCGCTGACGGTGGGCGGCCTCACGGCCACCGGGAAAACCTATGACGGCAACCCCACGGTCGGTCTAACGGGAGCGGCGGCGCTGCAAGCCGCCGAAGCAGCGGGCGCCGGCACCACCGCTGACGGCAAGCCCTACACGGTCGATACGCTGGTTCTGAGTGGCACGGCCGCAGGGACGTTCGCGGACCCGAACGCCGGCACCGCCAAGCCGGTGACCGTCACCGGCAACACCCTCGCCGGGACAAGCAGTGGCAATTACACCCTCACGCAACCAGCCGGTCTAACAGCCGACATTGCGCCCCGGGCTCTAACAGTCATTGCGGACGACCAGAGCAAGACCTACGGCCAGACGCTGGACTTCGGCAGTGGCAGCACCCGGTTCACCAGCAGCGGCCTGCAGCATGGTGAAACCATCGGGTCGGTGACCCTGGCCTGCGGTGGCGGCGGTGCGACCGCGGCGGTGGCGACCTATCCGATTACGCCCGGCGCGGCGACGGCCGGCACGTTCGATGCGAACAACTATACGATCACCTATGTGCCGGGCGTGCTCACGGTGAATCCGGCGCCACTGCCGCCCTACGCGACCTGGGCGGGTGACCCCGCGCAGGGCCTCACCGCCGGCGTGAACGATGGACCCATGGACGACCCCGACCACGACGGCATGACCAACATGCAGGAATTTGCCTTCGGCCTCAATCCGTCCAGCGGATCGTCAGTCAACCCGATTACCCAGCCGCTTGAAAAGGCGAGCGGCAGGTTTCAATACACCCGGCGTGTGGGCACCGGCCTCATCTATCAGGTACTTGCCTCCACCACGCTGGGAGCTTGGGTGACGGACGCCGCTGCCACCGAGGAAGCCATCGCAACCAACGGCGACATCCAGACGGTGACGGTCCATGTCACCATCGTTCCGGTCGCCGGCAATCTCTTCGTCCGCGTACAAGCACAATGAGAGAGACTGACAATTCCGTTAGCTCATTTTCCATGACATTTTTCCCCCGCCACATTACCAACCTCTTCCACCCGATGTCCGCAGCCTCATCAAGCCGCCGCTACCTTGCCGCGTTACCCATCCCGAATCCCAATGAATCTGGTTTGCTTGGTTGCAGCACCCGCTCTTAGGTTACCCATGATCCCCTGCCGTCAGCCCGTCACTGGCATCTCGCGTGATCCCACGCGCGGCTTCGCCTTGGTCATCACGCTCACGCTGATGATCCTGCTCACGGTCATAGCGGTCGGACTGTTGACCTTGTCGTCCATTACCATGCGTGCGTCCACCCAGGGCAAGGCGATGCAAACCGCACGCGACAATGCGCGGATGGCGTTGGTGCTCGCGATCGGGGAACTTCAGAAATACGCTGGCCAGGACCAGCGCATCACCGCCACCGCGGACATGGCCGGCGCGACCGACGGGACCCCGCTGGCGGCGGGCCGGCCGCCCCTCAACGACAAATCCATCAACAACCTCACCAAGGGGCTTTCCGCCGTCCAGCCTGGCACGCGCTATTGGACCGGCGTGTTCGCCAACAAGGACACCCCCGCCTCGATCTTCACCAAGACTCCCAGTCCCACCATCGTCCACTGGCTCGTGAGTGGCAATACCACCGCCTATCCGGCCGGTGGCCCCCGCATCAGCCCTGCCGATGCCGCGTATGCCGTCGGCCCCGACGGTGCCGTGAGCGATGCTGCCAAGGCGGTGGTGCTGGTCGGCAGGAATTCCGTTGGCAAGTCCACTTCCGCCACCGACCGCTACGTCGCTGCTCCGCTGGTCAATGTTCTCGACAAGGACTCCGCCAAGCCTGTCGGGCGGTTCGCCTGGTGGGTGGGGGATGAAGGTGTCAAGGCCAAGATCAACGGCGACAAGACCTCCGAGGATCCAGCCAGCTACGCCGCCCTTTGCGCCCAACGGCGGGGCTGGGAAACCGTTGACGGTTTCGCCGCATACCCCGTGCCGGCCGCGGGCACGCACACCGCGCTACCGAAACTTGTCACCCTCGGCGAGACGGCATTGCTCGTCCCCGGCGCTGGCACCAAGAGCAATGGCACCAGTCCGCTCCAGAGCATTTTCCACTCCGCCACCACCGAGAGTCGCGCCGTTCTAACAGACTCGTTGAACGGCGGCACCAAGATCGACCTCACCGCGATCCTCGCCGGCACGCTGCCGACTTCCAAAGCGGTTGCCACCATCGCCAACTACCCGGTCAAAGGCACCAACATCATTCCGAGCACAGCCGCCACGACGATCAAGGCCCCCAAATGGGATGCTCTCAAGGATTTTGCGGATCGTGCGAAGTCGTTGGAAAGCGGCGCGCTCATCGTCAAGGCCGCCAGCTCGGATATCGCCGCCGCCATCGCCCCGCTCGTCACCGACTTCCGTCTCCTCATGGGTGCCAGACTCAAGACGAAAGCCGCTAACAGTTTCAATATCAACCCGTGCGCCAAGATTGCCATCACCCTCGCCAATCCCTACTCCTGCCCGCTGAAATGGAAGAACGCCCTCGAGGTCGAATTGCTCCCCGATACGCCTCCTAACAACCTGCTCACCTGCATCTGGAGCCTGGGTGCCGTTGCCGCCTACCTTCCCAGTAATCCGGCGGCCCCCGCGGTCTTCAACCAAGCCGTCTTCAGGATCAGTCCTGCCAGCCTGGCCCCCGGCGAAGCCCGCGCCTACACCATGGGCAGTTATGTCTATCGCTCCGTGAGCACCGGGGCCTCAAGCCTCACCATCAATCTGGTGCCCGTGGACCCCTACACCGTCGGCGATTTCACCAATTGCATCGAATTGGAAAACCCCACGCCTTATGACGCTATCGGGTTCATCGACGTCCGCGAGGAATGGCAGACCTCCTGCGCCACGATCCAAATGCGACTCGCCGATTCCTCGAACATCCTCCGCCGGGTCGAGCGCCTGGAACTCGACCAATGCCAGTGGCCTGCCGTCGGTCGTTCCTTCACCAATGCGGAGGCCGAGCAACTCACGCAACCCATTCCGCTGCTGTGCCACAGTTTCCAAATCAGCCAACCCGGTGAGGATTACGAGCAGTATATGCCCGCGGCGTTTGAGATGGGCCAGCGCAGTTCCACGCTGCGCACCTATGCGGACTTCAACCTGCAAGCCACCCGCCTGCGCAAACCCATCACCAGTTACAATCCGCCACCCTATTTCACGGAATGGACCAACAGCGCTTCATTGCTGCCCCCGGTCCAGCCGCTGCGCTCCACCGATCACGGCGGTGAGACCGGCACCACCTTCACCCGCAACCTCGCCACCACCACCATCCGCTGGGGCCGCTCCCACGTCAGCGGCAGCGCCACAACCATTCTCTTCAGCATCCCGCCCCAACTCGCTTCGCTGGCCCAACTCCAACATGCCGACCTCACCGGCGACGACAAGTTTGCCTCCGTCGGCCACCAACCCGGCAACGCCGTCGGCAACTCGTATGCCTCCCCCTTTGTCAAACGCAAGTCCGTCTCCCAATCCCGCACCGACTATCAAATCATCGGGGCCCCTGACATGACCGCCGCCATTCGCACCACCACCAACTACTATGACATCTCCTATCTGCTCAATGCCTCGCTGTGGGACGGCTACTTTTTCTCGACCATCCCCCGCAGCGGCAATACCACGCCGGACAACCCCTCATTCGTCACGTTGGACGCCAATGACCCCTCCGGCCGGCTCAGGGATCCCGTCACCGCCGCGTCGCTGCTCATGCTCGACGGCGCCTTCAACTGCAACTCCACCGACAAGAACGCTTGGAAAGCCTTCCTCGCCAGCGCCAAGCACTTCAAACACGCCGCCGACTCCGCCGCCAACACCGACGCTGCCTTCCCCCGCACCCTCGAACAAATCAGCACGTCCGCCAACCCGCCCACCGGCAGCGACGCCGACTCGTTTTCCGGCTACCGCCGCCTCACCGACAAGCAACTCGATGACCTCGCCGGGGAAATCGTCAAACAAGTCCGCCTCCGCGGCCCCTTCGTCTCACTCTCCCATTTCGTCAACCGCGCCCTCGCCGATCTAACAACACAGCCCGCGCTCACCCGCTGCGGCGCCCTCCAAGGCGCCATCGACGAGAGCGGCGCCAACATCAACTTCGCCGGCACCAAAAAGGCCTTCTCCCGCATCAACACCACCGCGGACAAGGTCACCCTGCTCGAAAAACTAGGCGCGCCCCGCGCCGACTACGACGGCACTCCGGGCAACTATGAATTCACCGGCGGCAATATTCCCAATGCGGACCCGGCCGTGCCCGATTGGGCCGCGACGTCCGCCGCAATGAACTACGGCGCGGTGGCCAGCATCCTGGCCAACCGCGAAATGTTCAAGGACGCCAAATACAAACCCGAACAAGGATACCGCTCCACCGGCATCCCCGGCTGGCTCACCCAGGCCGACGTGCTCCAAGTCATCGGCCCGTCCCTAACCGCCCGCTCCGACACGTTCCGCATCCGCACCTTCGGCGAAGCCCTCGACTCTAACGGAATCACCGCCGCCCGGGTGTATTGCGAGGCGGTGGTGCAACGGGTGCCTGCCTACATCGATCCCGCCAACCCGCCGTCCGCGCGGGGCGCCACCCTCACCACCCTCAACCAAACCTATGGCCGTCAATTCCAAATCGTCGCCTTCCGCTGGCTGTCCCCCGATGAAATCTAGCACCCTGGCGCTCGTCTGCCTCGTGATGCTGGCCGTCCCCTCGCGGGCCCAGCAGGACGATGTGTCGATGAAAATCGACGTCGTCGCCTGGGGCGACGAAATCAAAGGACTCTCCGTCAAACCCGGTTCCAGCAAGGGCACCATCACCGCGCTGGGCTTTCGCTACTCGAAGCCCGTCGCCTATTCCGGTCCGGTCATCATGTCGATCTATCAAACCGGCAGCGCCCCCGCACCCGCGGCGCCTGCCGTGGATTTCCCGGCCGCGGGCAGGATCGTCCCGCGCAACCCGTTTGCCAGCGAATCAAAGAACGACCCCGCCCCCAAGCCGGCGCCCAAACAAGGCCTTGCTCTCGAACTCGAAAGACGCCGCCAGAAAGACCCCTCTCTGGTCGCCCTCGCCGTGCTGCCGGGTGGCGCGTGCCGCCGTGCCACCGTGCTGCTCGCCGCCGCCGAGGCCGGCACGTTTACTGCCTATGTCATCGACGACGACCCGTCCAAGCTCCCGGTCGGTCATGTGCGCATTCACAACCTCTGCCCCGTCCCCATCGCCATGCGCTGCAACGGACAACCCGTCAAGCAACTCAACAACCGCGACGCCATCATCGTCCCCGCCATCAAGGACCATCTCATCTACGAACTCGCCTACCAACTCGGCGACGAATGGAAAGTGCAGGAAAACAATGTCATCCCCGTCCATCCGGACGAACAGGCCCAGATGATCATTCTCAAGAGCGATCACTCGTATTTCCTCGCATCCGACGGTTCCCGCAGCGGCTTTCTCCAACTCCTCACGCTGCGCCGCAGCCCCGACTCGCGCTGAAGGCACAATGAGAACTGAAGAACACAGAATTGTAGCGGCGGTCTAT
Organism: Verrucomicrobiota bacterium; assembly: GCA_026397725.1. Lineage (GTDB taxonomy): Bacteria > Verrucomicrobiota > Verrucomicrobiia > Verrucomicrobiales > Akkermansiaceae > Luteolibacter. Next base: position 22,911 of record JAPLUI010000088.1, read on the forward strand.
GACCGCCGATGCCAAAGCGTGGCTGAAGATCGCGGAATTGTGGCGGCGGCCCATGACCGCCGATGCCATGGCGTGGCGATTTTCTTATCCGTTCCATTCGCTAACGACGCTCATAGAGCGCCGCTACATTTCTTTTAGCCCCTCTTCCATGATTCTGACATCAATACCTTGAAAAACCGGAAGCCCCGGTCACGTTGTCAACCCCTTGATCCCCAAGCCACGACCCCAACCCCAAATAGAGTATGTCTCATGATGAGTAAATACACCGTTGGAATACTAACAATGACATTGGTTCTGTCTGCCGCCACGGCGGTTCCCGCGGCCACCGCGGGCGCGGGCAACGCCAAAGGGAACCCGGCTCTGGAGGCGGCACTCGCGCCTTACAACGTCGTGTGGGACAGCCCGAGCAAGGATGCGCACGGTTCGATGCCGCTGGGCAACGGCGATGTCGGCATCAACGCGTGGGTGGAGGAAAATGGCGATCTGGTGTTTTACGTCAGCAAGACCGACGCCTGGGATGAAAACGCGCGCCTGTGCAAAATCGGCCGGGTGCGCGTGAAGTTCGATCCGCCGCTGGCGGTGAAGGAGGACTTCCGGCAGGAATTGAAACTCAGCGACGGTGTCATACAGATCGATTCCAAAATCCAAAACCAGCCCGCCAGGATTTCCTTGTGGGTGGATGCCGACCAACCGGTGGTGCGCGTGGACGCGGAGGCGGTGGTGCCTGTTAGTTGCCGCGCGGAGGTGGAATTGTGGCGGTTGCGCGAGCGACCGTTGCAGCCCCAGGAGGATTATGGCTATGGCGACGGCAAGAGTCCCGAGGCGCAGTCATACAAACTCACGGTATTGCCGGATGTCGTCGCCACCACCACCACCGCGCCACAGGTCGTCTGGTATCACCGCAATACCCGCTCCCTCTATCCGGTGTGCCTCGAGGTGCAGAATCTCGCGGCCTTGAAAGGCAAATTCACCGATCCGCTGCTCAATCTAACATTCGGTGCGAGTCTCCATGGCGTCGATTTGGTCAAGGACGGGGAGAAAGCCCTCAAGTCGTCCGAGCCGGGCAATGTCTGCATCCACCGCTATTGGAGCGGTGGCCTGGAACTGACGGCGTTCATGCTCGACCGTTATGATTTCCAGCCGGACGAGCGGTTCGCCCGCAACACGCTGGTGCCGCTGGCCGACCCCATCATCGCGTTCTTCGACCAATACTGGCCAAAGCGCGACCCTGCCGGAAAAATCATCATCGACCCCGCGCAGTCGCTCGAGGCCCTTCCATGGACGGTCAATCCGATGCCGGAGATTGCCGGCTTGCGCTTCATCCTGCCGCGGCTGTTAGCCCTGCCGCAAAACCTCACCACCGAGGCCCAGCGGACCCGCTGGGTGCGGATGCTGGGGGAACTGCCCCCGCTGCCGGTGGCCGACGTCGGCGGCGTGAAACTCCTGCGTCCCTCGGGTTCATTCAAGGAGGGCAATTATTCCGAGAACCCCTAGCTGTATGATTGGTGAAACTCATCGTCACGCCCGCCACCCGCACCAAGGACGTGGTCAACATGCTGGGGAAATGAACCAGGAAATGAAAACACCAATGATCCAATCAGATAGAGCATGGTGGTTGCTGATTCCACTCGGCGTTGTGGCGGGTTCGCTGCACGCCGCCTCCCCGCTGCCGGTAAAGCCGAACCAACTCTGGCTGCAATATGCCATCGATGGCGTGCCGGGCAATGGTGTGTTAGATGATGGCAGCGAACTGCGTCTCCCCGTCAACCCGGTGAGCTACCTGCCCCCCGCGCCGACGCTTGCAGTCACCACGGCCGGCACCGTGTTGCGTCAGTTCCATCTCATCAATGAGCCGTCGATGCGCCCCGAAACCGAAGTGAAAGTCAATCGCGGCAATGGCACGTCGGAAGAAAGCGCTGCCTGGCTGCCCTGCAAGCCGACCACGGGCAACCGCTTCACGGCGGTGGGGCTCTATTTCGGCCGCAAGCTCCAGTTAGAAACCGGAGTTCCCATCGGTCTGATCAAGACCGCCTGGAATGGCCCGCGCATCGAGCCCTGGATCTCGCCCGCCGGCTTGGCCAGCGTGAAGGAATTGCCCCCCGTGACCGGTTTGCCGGCCGAGTACAAGTCCGATGGCAGCTATCCCTCGACCTGGCATTGCCTGTATAACGGCAAGATCCATCCGCTCATCCGTTATGGGATCAAGGGTGCCATCTGGTATCAAGGCGAGTCCAACGGCGACGAGGGCGAGACGTACTATCAGAAGTTGCGTGCCCTCATCGGTGGCTGGCTCTACAACCACCAAAGCCTGCCCGCCTCGCCTTTCCGCACGGACGATTGGGAGAAATGATTGATCCTGAAATTGTGCCGGGAATGTCCAATGAATAACAAGATACAATCATCGCGCCGGCGTTTCCTTCAGTCCTTGGGAGCTGGTGCCCTTGCGCCGCTGGTGTTGCCGGGTTCAGTGTTAGGTCGGAATGGTGGCATTGCGCCCAGTGAGCGAATTGCCATTGGCATGATTGGCGTCGGCGACCAGGGGAATCATCACCTCGGCATCCTGCTGGGCATGCCCGATGCCGGGATTGTGGCGGTGTGCGATCCGGTGCGCGTCAAGCGTGAAGCTGCCAAGCGGAGAGTGGATGACGCCTACACTGAGGTGCGGGGCCGCACCTTCCAAGGTTGCGCTGCCTACAGCGACTTTCGTGAGATGCTGCAGCGCCCGGACATCGATGCCGTGTTGGTGGCATCTCCTGAGCACTGGCATGCTTTGCATGGCACTGCCGCCCTTGGCGTGGGCATGGACCTTTACATCGAGAAAGCGTTGACGAGGACGATTGCCGAAGGTCGGGCTCTGGTCGAATCCGCCCGGCGCTATTGCCGCGTCGTGCAGGTTGGCACCATGCAGCGTTCCGCCGCTAACTTTCGCCTCGCGTGCGAACTGGTCCGCAACGGATACATCGGAAAACTGCAGACGATCAAGGTTGGCGATCCCAAAGGTTATCCCGGGCCTGAAGTGCGCGACGAGCCGGTGCCGGATGGGTTGGACTATGACATGTGGTTGGGACCGACGAGTTGGAGTCCCTACTTCCCCGAGCGTCTTGTAAACCTGAAAGGCTGGATGCTGACCTATGACTACACCGTGGGGTTTCAATCCGGGTGGGGCCAGCACGACATCGACATCGCCCAGTGGGGAAATGGCACGGACCACACCGGGCCGATCGAGGTGGAGGGCCGCGCCACATTCCCCGCTGCGGGGCTCAACGACACGGCCATGACCTGGCACACCGAATACCTTTACGCCAACGGCGTGCGGTTGATCTTTACCAGCGACAATGAGAACCCGTATGGCATTCGCTTCGAAGGCACCGAGGGAGAGGTGTTCGTCAACCGCGCGGGTATCCGGTCTATCCCCGAGTCGCTGGTCAAGCTACAATTCAAGTCCGGTGACCTGCGACTTTACGACAGCCAAAACCATCACGGGAATTTTCTCGATTGCGTTAGAACCCGCCGTGATCCGGTCTGCACCATCGAAGCGGGTCACCATGCCAACGTCATCTGTAACTTGAGCGACATCGCCACGCGTCTTGGGCGGAAACTCCGCTGGGAGCCAGCCAAGGAAAGGTTCACGAATGATGACGAGGCAAACCGAATGCTAACCCGCGCCATGCGATCACCGTGGCAGATTTGAGACACATTTCGACGCGGTCTGCTTTCTGAATACCTGCTTCACGCCTTCCACCGATGCAAAACAGCGAGGTTCCAGAACTCTATGCGGTGTATCCATTCCGCCAGATCGCCATCGGCAGACCGAATCTGGAGTGGGGGGTGGAGGCGCTCAACCGCAGGGCTCATAAGGGTGCCAGTTGCTGGCGGCAGGACGATATCTTCATGGCCTGGCTGGGCGAGATCGCGCGGGCCCGCGAGTATGTGGTGCAGCGTTCCAAAGGCAAGAATGAGGCCTCGCGTTTTCCGACGTTCTGGGGGCCTGGCTACGATTGGCTCCCCGACCAGGATCATGGCGGCGTGCTGCTCACCGCGGTGCAATCGATGCTGCTGCAGGCCGATGGCCGCAAGATCTACCTGCTGCCTGCGTGGCCCAAGGACTGGGACTGCGAGTTCAAACTGCACGCGCCATACACCAACACCGTGGAGGGCGTGATCAAGGCGGGCAAATTGGAGAAACTCATCGTCACGCCCGAGTCTCGGGCCAAGGACGCGGTCAACATGCCGGGGAAATGAACGCATAGACCCATTGCCAAACCATCCATGAAACAACAACACGTTAGATTGTGCGGCATCGCCGCGATGGTGCTGACGCTTCCGGCGTCGGCGCAAACCCAAATCGTGCTCGATCTGCCGCTTGACTGGCAGGTCATCCAGCGCAATGCCCAGGAATGGGCTGAGGTCAAGGTGGCGGGAACCGTCCCGGCGGATGCGGCCGTGGTCGAGGCCAAAGCCGGGTTGGGTGCCGGGATGCGTGGCAAGGCGATCGATTGGACCGTGGTGGCCAAAGGCACGCAGGTCAAGGACGGTAGGTTCAGCGGCAGCCTCAAGCTTCTAGCAGGAGGTTGGTATGCGCTCAAAGTGCGCTTCCGGAAATCCGCCGCCGACCCGGCGGTGCTGGGTGAAGCCGCCGTGGAGCATGTTGGGGTGGGCGACATCTTTGTGGTCGCCGGACAGTCGAACGCATCGAATCACGGTGCCGAGCAGCAAAAGACCACGACCGGACTTGTGGCCGCCTCTGATGGCAAGCGCTGGCAGTTGGCCAACGACCCGCAGCCCGGTGCCAGCGGCGGCCAAGGCAGTTTTCAGCCACCCTTTGGCGATGCCATCGCCGGGAAATTCAAGGTGCCCGTCGGCATCATTGCCTGCGGCATCGGGGCCACCAGCGTGAGTGGAAATATGGACATGCCGAGGGGGTGGCCTTCCCCAACGCGATGATGGACTTGCGATTCAGGGGCGCGGACAGTTCGACGAGAAGTCCCATACCACGGATATAGACACATGCGCAATTCGGCCTTGGGTTGACCGCGAATGTACAGCGATTATGATAAATTCAAATCGTCGGTGGTTAGGGCCAGTCACTCAGAGAGCAATCTGGGCCGCGACCCACGCTCCGACCGGCACCGCCAAGGACGACAATGACGGTGATGGCGTGAGCAACGGCGTGAAGTATGTGCTCGGTGGCTCCAAAAACACCACCGACGTCGGCAAACTGCCGAAAGTCTCCACCACCCTCGGCGGCGACATGGTGTTCACCTTCACCCGGGACCAGGCTTCCATCGACGGCACCACCATCGTGGCGATCGAGGTGGGAATCGATCTGGCGACTTGGCCGAGTCCGAGCCCAAACGCCGTCCCCGCTGGCGCTACGGGTCCCGTCAACCCTGGTGTGACCGTCGTCAAGGATTCGCCGACCGGCTTCGACACCGTCACCCTCACCGTGCCTCAAGCTCCTGATTCGAAGGAATTCGCCCGCCTCAAAGTGTCGGTGCCGTGACCGGAAAAAATGGTAGGGACCAGCGGCCTCGCCGGTCCCACTTTGCCCCTGAGGGCGAGGTGTCAGGGGGTCCCTTGCTGACTGCTTCCTTCACCGCCCCGAACAACCCGGGCGCCAAACCGAATCTTCCCTATCCGCTGCCCAAGCCGGACGGTTCCACCGGTGCCACCAACCAGGCGGTCAAGGTGTTCATCATGTCCGGCCAATCCAACATGGTGGGCATGGGTGAGGTCAATGGGACCGCGCCGGGGACCCTCAACACGGTGGTCAAACCGCAGGGCAAGTTCCCGAACCTGATAGACGCCGGCGGCAACCGGTCGGTCCGCAACGATGTGAAATGTCTTGCTCTGCGAAGGTGGCGGTTGGATCATCGGGCGCCGTGTTCATGAAATACGACCTCACCCGATGGATTGGCGGAAGTCGGGAGGATGTTAGAAGTGAATGCCGCAGGCAAGAATCAGCCGCATGTTCCAAACACAGACCTTCCCGAAAACGGGATCACCTATGACTAACAAGAAAGGCAACTTCCCATCATCAGTGCTGCTGACCATAGGCTGCTTGCTGGCGGCGGCAGCGGCCATTGCCGGCGTGGACTTCCCCGGTCCGCGGATCGGGGCGGCCGCCACCAAGCAGGACGGGGACACTTTCACTCTCGGCAACAACGCCATCAGCGTTAGCTTCACGTTCAGGGACGCTCGTTTGCGGCTGCGCGAGATCAACGACGTGCTCAACGGCAAGGCGCTGGACTGCGGGAAGGGGAACCTGTTTTCCATCAGCCAGCCCGACGGGCGCGTCGTGAAGGCCGCCGATTGCAAACTGACCGCGGGACCGAAGTTCGAGGCGCTGGTGCCCGATCCAAAGTCCGCGCGGCTGGCGGGCCGTCTGTCGGGGAGCTGCCTGAGCGCCGAATTTGCCGATGCGAACGGGAAGCTGCGCATCAAGTGGCACGCGGTGATGACGGACGGGGCGAACTACCTGCGGCTGGAGATGGCGGTAAGTGCCACCGCTGATGACTGTGTCATTCATGAGATCGCCTGGCTGGACCTCACTGTTCCCGGCGCACGCGTGGCCGGTTGCGCGGATGGTTCGCCGGTCGTGGCGGGTAACGTCTTCCTGAGCTGGGATGATCCGAAAACGCTGTGGCAGTTCAATGCAGGTTTTCCCAATGAGTTCACGCCGCTCGCCGAAGCCTGCAGGCAATACCAGGCGCGACTGGGTGTCTGGCTCTCGCCATTCGGCGGCTACAGTGTTCCCAAAGAACAACGGCTCGAGTTCGGTCAAGAGCAGGGTTATGAGACCAACGCCACCGGCTTTTCGCTGGCCGGTCCGAAATACCATGCCGCCTTCAAACAAGCGTGCGTGAACATGATCCGCCAGCACGGTGTCAACCACTTCAAGTTCGACGGCATCGCCACCGGCAGGTATGCGAGCGGCGGCGCGCAGGATGTCCTCGACACCGAGGCGATGCGCCGGCTCATGCTCGAGCTGAAACCGTTTGAAGTCCGCATCCTGGAGGCCAAATCATGAAAACGATTCGAGGAATCCTGTTAGTATCAGTTATGGTATTCTCCGCAGTGCGCGGAGCGGAGTCGAGCGAGGCGGATGCCATGCGGGCATGGGTCAGCGAGCAAGCGGTCGCCGGGCATTTCCCCCTGGCGTCGCCAACCGCCGCTGCTGATGTGTTTGTCGCGGCCGATGACTGGCAAGTCGCGCAAATCGCCGCGCGTGATCTGGCCGCCGATGTCGAGCGGGTCACCGGACGCAAGCCCGAGGTGAAACATGCGACGCGGGAACTAACAGAAAACGCGGTGCTGGTCGGCACGCTCGGCAAGAGTCCGGTGATCGACGGCCTGGTGAAGAACGGCCGGCTCGAGGTGCGGGATGTGGCGGGCCAGTGGGAATCGTTCGTGATCGCGACGGTGGCCGACCCCATGCCGGGTGTCCGCCGGGGTTTGGTCATTGCCGGCAGCGACCGCCGCGGGACGGCATACGGCGTTTATGAATTGTCGCGCCGGATCGGTGTTTCGCCGTGGTATTGGTGGGCCGACGTGACGCCCGCACGCCGCGAGGCGCTCTATGTCTCGCCGGAGCGGGTGCGGGTCGGCCCGCCGGCGGTGAAATACCGTGGCATTTTCATCAACGACGAGATGTGGGGCATCCGGCCGTGGGCCATGAAAACCCTGGCGCCTGAGGAGGGGCACGGACTCGGGCCCAAGACCTACGCGAAAATCTTCGAGTTGCTGCTGCGGCTCAAGGCCAATCATCTCTGGCCGGCCATGCACGATGGAGACGGCGGGACGATCCCGTTCAATTGCTACGAGAAGAACAAGGTGGTGGCCGACGAATACGCCATTGTCATGGGCTCCTCGCACATCGAGCCGATGCTGCGCAACAACATCCGCGGTGCCGAGTGGGATCGTGAATATCCCGGCGAACCCTGGGACTATGTCACCAACAAGGATCATATCTATAAATATTGGGAAGACCGCGTCAAGGCGAACGGGAAATACGAGAATGTTTACACGCTGGGCAAAAGGGGCAGGGATGATGAGGCCGGCAGCGACGTGACCGTGCCGGTTCTTGAGCGGATCATGGCCGACCAGCGAACCATTCTTGGACAGTGGGTTGACCAAGACCTCACCCGTGTGCCGCAGGTGCTGATTGCCTACACCGAAGTGCTGGAACTTTACAACAAAGGGTTGCAAGTTCCCGACGACATCATGTTCTGCTGGCCGGATGATAACTTCGGCTACCTCCGGCAAGTGCCCAATGCCCGCGAGCGGGAGCGTTCCGGCGGGTCGGGAGTTTACTATCACATCCAGTGGCTCAACGGCGCCACCAACGCCTACCCCTGGCTCAACACCACGCCGCCCGCCCTCATCTGGGAGGAAATGAGCAAGGCCTGGCAATATGGCGCGAAATCCCTGTGGGTGCTCAATGTCGGCGACATCAAGCCCGGTGAGATCGGCATCGAGTTCTTCCTCGACTTGGCGTGGGACCCGCAACGCTGGCGCCACGACAACATCCGCGATTTCCTCGTGCACTGGGCCGCGCGGGATCTCGACCCGCGCTTCGCCGACGAGATCGCCGGCCTCATGGAGGAATACTATCGCCTCGGCCTCACCCGCCGCCCCGAACATCTCGTGCAGGCCAGAGGCAGCAACCCGTTGCAATACTCGTGGTTCAGCCACACTCAATCCAACGACGAAGCGATGCAACGGGTGAACCAATACGACGCCATCGCCCGCCGCGCCCAGGAGATTTACGACCAACTGCCCGCAACCCGCAAGGACGCCTTCTTCGAGTTGGTTCTCTATCCGGTCCAATGCGCCGGCCTGCTCAACCGCAAGGTCATCTTCGCCGACAAGAGCACGCGCCACGGCAGCGAGGGCCGCGCCTGTGCCAGTGAGGATGCCGCCAAGGCGCGGGCCGCCGCCGCGCGCATTGTCGAGCTGACCAACCATTACAACACCGGTCTCGTGACCGCCGGCGCCAAGTGGAATCACATGATGAGCCCGGCTCCGGGTCCGTGGGGCACCCAGTTTCGCCAATTCGAAATGCCGCCGCTCAGCGATTGTTCCGGCACCGGCCCGCCGGCCTTGGGCACGGCTCTCGAAGGCGGCGACCCGCAATCCTTGGCCGACTTGAGCGTCTATACCCAAGGCCAACGTTTCATCGATCTCTATAACACCGGCAAGGGCGACATTCGTTGGTCGGCGATCCCGTCACAGCCATGGGTCCAACTCGATCTAACATCCGGTGCCTTCGCCACCGAACAACGGCTGTGGGTCACCATCGATTGGAACCGCGTGCCCACCGGCGACAACCTGACAGCCATGATCGGGGTGACCAGCAACGCCGGCCACAAATCGATCACCGTGCCGGTTTTCAAACCCGCCGCGCCATCGCGCGAGGAACTCACCGGCTATGTGGAAAGCCACGGCTGCGTCAGCATGGAAGCCGAGCACTTCACCCGCAAACACGAGCGCGGCGGGGCCGCGTGGGAAGTCATCCAGGGCCTTGGTCGCTCGGGCGATTCGGTCGCCGTGCTTCCTCCAACCGTGCCCAGCCGAACGGCAGCGGAGGACATCCGCGCCGCCAGTCCGGCGTTGGATTATGATATCTATCTGTTTCACCTGGGCGAGGCGCGGCTGGACATTGATTGCCTGCCGACCAAGCCGGTGGCGCCGGATCGGGGAGCGCGGCTGGCGGTGAGCCTCGACGGGGAAACGCCGCGGATTCTAACAGGAAAAGGCGGCGATGTGCTGGCCAACCTCCGCCGCCTGACCGCCACGATGAAGATCACCGTGCCCGGCCAGCACACGCTCACCGTCTGGATGGTTGATCCGGGCGTGGTGATCGACAAGCTCGTTCTGGACTTCGCCCCGCCGCAGGACACCTATCTGGGGCCACCCGAATCGTATCGCCGCTGAACCAGTGCAAACCTCACCCGCCCTTCACCCTCCCGATCGTGCCGCCGGGGATGAACCCGGCCGGGGTCAGCGTCTGGCGGCGGTCTTCCTTGCCGCGGCTCACGTTGGACGCCCAGCGCACGATGCTCCGCAGCACCGGGCGGGCGTCCCAGCGGATGCAAGCGACAGACGGCGTGCACCACTCAAACGTCGGATCGTCAGCCGTGCAGAACAGCGAGACCTCCTCGGGAACCTGAATGCCGCGCCGGGCGAGAAACTGCTGCGTTGCGGCAAAGAGCGGCGCTTCATCAAAAATCAGGGCGGTCGGCGGGGTGACCTGGAACAGCGAGGCCAGGAGTTCCTGCAAGCCTTCCCGGGTCTCCTCCCACTCCGGCAGATGGTATGGTCCGGGAGCCACCCCGTGGGCCGCCAGTTCGTCGAGAAACGCGCGCTCGGCATTGCCCAGGGTTGGCCTGCGCCGTTCACTGCGGCAGATGACCACAATGCGGCGGTGCCCCAACGCCAGCAAGCGGCGCACGCCAACCACGAAGGGGGCCTGGATGTCCGGCCCAGTGCCCGCGATCGGCAGCCCGGTCCGCCGCCCGTAGAGGGCGAACGACGGCAGCGGTTGCGTGCAGAACCACTCCAGCACCTCGCGCGATCCCGCTAGCACCAACCACACATCCGCCGCCGTTTGCCCGACGAGCCGCTCGACACGCTTCACGTCCATCTCAAGTTCCACCAGCGATTTGGCTGGGAAGACTGTGGCATGCCCCGCCTTCACCAGCATGTGTTGGAGTTCGACGACCAAGGCCAAGCGGCGATCGTTACAGTGGTACAGCAGGATACCCACCCGCAGCGGGTGCGCCGTCTTGGCCTCGGCCACCACGATCCGCCGCCTGCGCCCCGCCCCCTGGCCCGCAAGCACGCCCTCGCGCTCCAGTTGCCGCAGCGCCACCTCCACCGTTTTGATGTTGACCTCCAGTTCCAGCGAGAGCTGCCGGCCCCCCGGCAGCAGCCCGCTCCAGCGCCCCCGCAACAGTTCCCCGCGCAGATGCCCCGCCACCTGCTCGGCAATCGTCATGAAGGGCCTCCCGTTCATCGGGCAAAACCGTGCCGCAAACTGGAACGGTTGTGAAGAAAATATTTCTTGCGGCCATGTGGGAGAGGGAGAAAATGCGGCCTGATCCCAGTGACATGCGCCTTTCCGCCCTGCTTCCCCGCTTGGCGGGAGCGGATCGATCAAGGTGCCGCAAGCCGCAACCAACCAACCCCAACAAAAAGACATATGCAAAGAACATCACCGGGATTCGACTTCCCGTTCATCATCGCCATCCTCGCTGCAGCCCCCCTGTGGGCGCCCCTGCACTTGCCAGCGCAGGCAGTGATCGATGAGCCGTTCGCCCAGGCTGTCGGCCCCCTCAACGGCCAGGCCGCCGGAACCGGATTGACCGGCACTTGGACCGGCAACGACAAAGTCAATGTCACCAGTGACAGCCTCCACTATGGCAGCCTCCTGACCTCGGGGAATCGTGTGCAGCCCACGGGGGTCGCCCCAGACTGGTGGAACAACGGCGCGGGGGTTAGTCCCGGCACCACGTTGAGCGCTGCCGGCTTGCTTGCTCCCAGTGCGGAACTCTGGTTCAGTTGTCTCGTCCAGTCCTTCAGTGATGGCAGCTCAACGTATTTTTGCCTCGGCAATGGCGTCGCAGACGGCTGGGGCAGAATGGGAAGCGGGGGCGTCGGCTTCAGGCTGACTGGTGGGAAGGTATATGCCTATCCGGGGAACGGCACTGGGGGTTGGAGCGGCCCTGGGGCTACTGTCCCCAATGGCGTGAATCTGTTCGTCGGCAAGATCACTTGGGGTCCGGACAGTTCGACGAGCGGCAGCATCTCGATCTATCTGCCGGGCACCGACCTGGCCTTGCCGGCCACGGCCGCTTCCACGGAAGCGACCCACGTGATCTTTGACCAAGCCACCTTCAACACGATCAGCTTCGCCAATGGGAATGGAAATACGACGACTCCCGTTATTGACGAAATCCGCTTCGGCGCAAGCTATGCCGACGTGACGCCCGCTGCTGCGGGAGACAACACTCCACCGGAGCCCAGTCCGATGACATGGGCCAGCGTTCCGGCAGGGTCCGACGAAAACCAAATCACGATGACCGCCACCACCGCGACCGACGTGAGCGGGGTGGAATACTATTTCCAGTGCACCGCTGGCGGTGGCCACGACAGCGACTGGCAGGCCAGCCCGACCTACACCGACACCGGCCTCACCCCGGCGACCAGTTACTCCTACCAAGTCAAGGCGCGCGACCTGTCGGTGAGTGCCAATGAAACCCTTGGGTCATCGGTCGAGTCCACCAGCACGCTGCCTGCGGACATCACCCCGCCGGACCCCAGTCCGATGACTTGGGCCACGCCGCCCGCCGCAGGCTCGAACACCGCGATCGCCATGACCGCCACCACCGCCAGCGACCCGCACGGGGTGGAATACTTCTTCACCAACACCACTGTCAGCGGCCACGACAGCGGCTGGCAAGCCAGCCCGGCCTACATTGATGTCGGACTCAGCCCGGGCACCGCCTACACCTATCAGGTGACGGCCCGCGACAAGTCGCTGGCCCGCAATGAAACCCTCTACGCGGAAGCCTCCGCGACCACGGATCTCCTCGCCTCCACAATGATTTACGAGCCGTTCGCCGGTGCCACCGGTCCCCTCAACGGCCAGACCGCCGGAACCGGACTGAGCGGCAATTGGTGGGGCAATGACAAAGTCAATGTCACGGCGGGGAGTTTGTCCTATGGCAGCCTCGCGACCTCGGGGAATCATGCGGTGAGTTCGGGAGTCGCCCCAGACTGGTGGAACAACGGTGCGGGGACTAGCCCAGGCACCACGTTGAGAAATGCCGGCCTGCTTGCTCCCGGTGCGGAACTCTGGTTCAGCGCCCTCGTCGTATCCTATCCGGATCAGACAACGTATTTTGGCCTCGGCAAAGGTGCCGCAGACGGTTGGGGCAGACTCAGTTCCAATGATAACAGCCCCGGCATTGGCTTCGTGCTGTCGAATGGGAAACTTGATGCCTATTACTGGGACGGAGGGGGCGGGCATGTAGGCACCCCAACTGCCATCACCATCCCCGATGGAGTGCATCTGGTCGTCGGCAAGATCGTCTGGGGTGCCACCCCGGCCGCCTCCGCCACCCTCTCGATCTATCTGCCGGGCACCGACCTGGCCATGCCGGTCACGGCCGCTACCGCGATTACGAGCGGCATCGTTGTTGACCAATCCATCTTGGCCACCATCAGCTTCGCCAATGGGAATGGTCAAACGGTTCCTCCCGAGATCGACGAAATCCGCTTCGGCGGGAGCTATGAGACGGTGGTTGTCGCGGGTGCCGTCAGCGACCCCGACTACATCGCATGGACTGCCCTCTACCCCGGTGCCAACCTCAGCGATCCGGCTGCCGACCTCGACCAGGACGGGCTGACCAACGACCAGGAACGCATCTGGGGACTCGACCCCACCAGCGCCTCGTCGGTCAACCCGTATGCGGTGGCGCTCAAGCCAGCCGCCGGTGCCACGACCGGCACCTTCAGCTACACCCGGCGCAAGCGGGAGTTCAGCGGGCTGACCTACACCATCTGGACCTCGACGACCCTTGAGCCGGGGTCGTGGACCGAGGACACCGCCGCCAGCGCGAGCCAGGCGCCCGGCACTCCGGATGCGAATCATGTCGAAACCGTGGCCGTCACCCTCACCGCCTCACCCGAGAACGGCAAGTTGTTCGTGCGGGTCCAGACGGTGAAATGAACCGTTAGAGCTGCGGCTACACCATTCTTCACGCCGAGGATTTCAACATTCAACATTCAACCTCCAACTTCCAACCTCCAACTTCCAACTTCCAATGATCAAGTAAGGCCAAGAATCGTCACAGCCGCGTCCATTCTTATACTATCAAGGCGTGAACCATCTGAGTGATATGGAAATGAAAAGCGCCATGGTCCTCGCCTGCCTCATCGCCATCGTCGGCTCCGCCACCGCCTTCGCTGAAGACCCGCCCAAGAGCCGGGAGGCTGGCCAGAACGCCGTTGGGAACAAAACGGATGCCGGTTCCCTGCTTGGGACTGGTGTTGCGGGTCACTGTCGGTAACAGGGATCACCTTTCCCTTAACTTGACGCGCCTGCCCCGGGGGGGTAAGGTGTCACCGCTTCATCGAAATGACCGCTTTTTTCGCTTCTCCGATCATCAAAATGCGAATGCCTGACAATCAAGAACACACCATGAAGAACCAATATCATCCATATCCGTTAGAACAACGAATCCTCGCGCCTTTTGCGTGCGGTGCCGCCCTGCTGGGGGCGCTGGCGCTGTTGGCGGCGGTGCCAAGTGCCTCGGCGCAGTTGACCTCCACCACCACCACTGCCGGCGGGAATACCATCGTCAAGTTCACCGGCGGCAGCGACACCTGGACGGTGCCGGACGGAGTCACCTCCGTGAACGTGTTGGTGGTGGGCGGCGGTGGCGGCGGCGGCGGGAATAGCGGCGGCGGCGGGGGCGCCGGCGGCGTGATCCACCAGACCGGGTTCGCCGTCAGCGGCCCGGTGACTGTCGTCGTGGGTGGCGGAGGCGTCGGCGGCGTATCAGGTGGTGCCGCTCCCGGTAGCGGAGCTAACAGCGTCTTCTCGGGTCTCACGGCGACAGGTGGCGGAAATGGAGCCAGCTATGGCTCTCCCAACACTCCTGCCGGCTCGGGTGGTAGCGGCGGGGGTGGGAGCTGGACTGGTGCAACTGGTGGCAGCGGGACCACGGGCCAGGGCAACAACGGTGGCACCATGAACTCGAGCGACGGAGGCTACGGCGGCACGGGTGGCGGCGGCGCGGGCGCTGTCGGCGGCCCGCACAATGTAGGTCTGGGTGGGGCCGGTGGAGCCGGAGTGCAATACTCCATCTCAGGCAGTGCGCAGTATTATGGTGGCGGTGGCGGGGGTGGGGCCGATGTCAACCGGAGCAATGGCGCCGGCGGTCCTGGCGGTGCCGGCGGAGGCGGTAAGGGTAGCGATAAATCCGGAGGCACCGCTGCCACAGCCGGGACGGCAAACACGGGTGGTGGCGGCGGTGGTGGTGCTAACAATGGGGCCGGCGGGAACGGAGCGGCCGGCGGTTCGGGCGTGGTCATTGTCAGCTATCCGCTGCCACCGACGAAGCTCGCTTTCTCGTCGGTGCCGGCCAGCCCGACGGCGGGGCAGGCCTTCAGCGTGACGGTGCAGGCGCAGGATGGCGGCAATTTTCCGCATCAGGTGACGAGCGACACCACGGTCGAGTTGAGCGTGATCTCCGGTTCCGGGACCTTGAGCGGGACGAAGATCGGAACGATTGGCAGCGGGGCAAGCAGCTTCGTGTTCTCGGATTTGGGGTACTCGGCGGCGGACGCGATGACCTTGCAGGCCACCGTGTCGTCGGGCATGAGTCTGTCCTCCGGCACCACCAACCTGACCTTTGAGAGTTCGCCCACGGTTGCCACGCCCACCTTCAGTCTCCCGGCTGGCGCCTACTTGGGCGTGCAAACGGTTACCATCTCCTGCGGCACTGCCGGTTCGACCGTCTTCTACACCACTGATGGGAGCCCCCCCACCATCGACTCGTCGCGCGGCGAGGTCGGGAGCGCTTCGGCGACCGTGGACATTCCGGTACCGGCGGACCTGACCGTCAAGGCCATCGCCACTTGCAGCGGCTATCTGGACAGCGCCGTCGCCAGCGCGGCCTACGTCACCCTGACCCACCCGACGTGGACGAACCTGGCCGGCGGTTCCTGGCCGGATACGGGCAACTGGCTGGTTGGCGTGGTCGGCCAAGGCAGTGGCGTCACGGCGGATTTCAGCACGCTGACGCTTTCCGGCAATACCATCGTCACCTTGGACAGTTCGCCGACCATCGGCGGCCTGGTCTTCAGGGATGCGGGCGATGCCAGCACCTGGATCGTCGAGCCCGGCAGTCCAACCGGGAAGCTGACGTTGGACCATGGTGCCGGCACGCCCACGATCACGGTCAGCAACCGGACCGCCACCCTCGTGGCACCGTTGGCGGGTGCCGCCGGCTTTGTCAAGGCGGGCGCGGGCAAGCTGGTCCTGGGCGATGCAAGCTCGTTCAGCGGTGGCTCGGTCACCGTCCAGGAGGGTATCCTGCAGTTGGACGGGCCGGGTTCCGGCGAAGGCCAGCTCATGGGGGTGACAACCATCACGGTGGATGCCGGCGGCACCCTGCTGACCACGGCCGGTGACGCCATCGGCTGGACCAGCGGCATGGAAGCCTTGGTCATCCATGGCGGCACGGTCACCAACGATTCCGGCAGCGCTTTAACGCTCGGCAATCCGGTGAGCATGACCGGCGGCACGTTGTCGGCCACCGGGAACGGTTGGATCACCTTCTTTGGGAGTACTCAGGCCATCAACGCCACCTCCGATGCCAGCGGAAATCCGGCCACCATCAGCCAGCTCGCATGTCAGAACAGTGACGCGGTGTTTGTCGTGACGCGCGGGTCTCTGGCACCGGCCTCGGACCTGATTGTCGATGGGATTAGCTCCCGCTTCAACGGCGTCAACAACATTAGCGTGAGTGGCAACGGCGTGATGACGCTCTCCGGCCACAATAACCATATGGGCGATACGATTGTCGAGGGCTCCACGCTGAAACTCGCCAGCACAGGCCGCCTGACCTTCAAGCCCACCACCAACGGGAGTTCCAACAAGCTCACCGGCACCGGCACCGGCACCCTCGATGGCGGCCTCGTCATCGACCTGACCGAGGCGGATACCACCACTGGCAATTCGTGGACCCTGGTCGATGTCGGCACCCTTGCCGTGACCTTCGACGCTAACTTCCAGGTCGTGGACTTCAGCGAGCAAACTCCCGGCAGCGGCGTCTGGACCAAGACCAGCACCACCACCGGCGGCGACTTGACCTGGACCTTCACCCATACCACCGGACAACTCACCGTCGCAAGGGGCGGCACTAACAACTATGCCGGCTGGGCGTCCACCCACGGCATCCCCGGCGAACCGGCCACCGGCGACTTCGATCTCGACGGCATCAACAACCTGATGGAATACGCCCTCGGTCTTGAGCCGACGGTGCCCAATGGATCCACCGGCACCTTCACCGGCAAGTGGGTGAGCTTCAGCAAGGGTGAGGACGCCGTGGCCAACGGCGACGTCACCTGGGCAATTGAGGAATCCGACGACCTCGGCCTAACGGATTCATGGACCGAGGTGGCGACTTACACCGAAAACAGTTCCACCACCCTCTCCTGCACTCTGCCGGACGGCAAGGACAAAACCTTCGCCCGCTTGGTGGTCCATCAGGTCCCGTGAGACGAACCTTTCATTGTGAAAAATCCCCCCGTGTCCAAAGATCCGGGCTTGCGGGCCTGCATCCCAGCGTGCGGCAGTCAGCTCACCGGCGGGTTCGCCGGCATGGGAAATCGGATTCATCCTGTCGGATTCATCCTTGACAAGTCGGGTCATGTCGGATGTTGTCGGGTTTGTTCGTCCCATCGTTGCCATGTCCATCATTCTAGGCTGCATTTTCGGTTTCGTCGCTTGGTTTCTCCTGCGTTACCTCGTGGCGGGGGTTTACACGGTCAATCAAAATGAACGCGCGGTGAAGACCCGTTGCGGGCGTGCCGTGCGGATCGGGAACCTGACCACCATCGACGATCCCATCGCGGAGTCGCTCAGCGAGGATCAGAAGACGCGCTACTGCTACCCGCAGGTGCGCGTCATCCTGCCCGGCGGTCCCTATTTCAAGTGGCCGTGGGAGCAGGTTCGCAAGATCTCGATCGCCACCGAAACGGTCAACATGGCGTGGGATCCGGAGGATGCCTCGGCCAACTACAATGGCACGCTGCTGGAAGCGGTCACCAAGGACCAGCTCAACACCGGGCTGAGCGGCCAGATTCGCTACCGCGTCGCGGAGCGCAACCTTTACGCCTTTCTGTTCGGCATCAAGAACCCCTTCGCCCACGTCATGGGTTATTTCGTCTCGGTCTTGCGGGAACGCATCGCCAACTTCGAGGCACCCCCTGCGGCCGTGGCGGAAGGCACGCCTGACACGGCGGCCGTCATGGGCATTTCCATCAACGACCTGCGCAAGAACCTGCGCGACCTCAACGAACACATGGACCGCGAGTGTGCCTCGTCCGCCGCCCGCTACGGCATGGTCCTGGATGCCACCCTCATCACCGGCATCGACCCGCCGCCGGAAGTCGAGTCCGCCCTTGCCGCGATCAACACCGCCTACAACCAGGTTTCCTCCGACATCAGTCTCGCCCAGGCCTCCGCCGACCAGAAGATCGTGCAATCGAGGCGTGCGGTGGAGATTGAAACCCTCCGCGCCCAGGCCGAGGTCGAACCGCTCATCCGGCTCGCCGCCCAGCTCACGGATCTGAAACGCCGTGGCAGCGAGGCCCTCCGCGCCTATGTCCGCAACGTCCGCCTCGCCCTCTTCGAGAAGGCCCAACAAGTATTCGTGGAGTCCAAGCAATGATTAACTTCCTCGTCGCCGCCGGCAGCACTTTCGTCGGGTGTTTCATCGTCGTTCCCATCCTCTTCGGCATTGCCCGGGGGTTCGGGCTTTACGCGATCATCCAGGAGCGCCAGTGCAACGTCTATGTCCTCTTCGGCAAGGTGCTCGCCACCATCGACGAGCCCGGCCTGCACCTGCTGCCCTGGAAACTCGGACCCGCCGCGTTGATCGTCAACTGGCTCGGCAAATGCCATATCCTCGACATGCGCCTCGACCAGGAATACCTGCGCAGCCAGGCCGTGAATTCCGAGGAAGGCGCGCCGATGGGCATCGGCATCTGGCATGAGATGTTCATCAGCGATCCGGTCGCCTACCTGTTCAAAAACAGCGACCCGCGCGGCTCGCTCTCCGCCAACGTCAGCAACTCGACCGTGCGCTGCCTCAGCAACATGCCGCTCGCCACCATGATGGTCAACCGCCACCCAATGAGCGACAACGTCCGCAACGAGGTGTCCCCGAAGTCCCACGAATGGGGCTACAAGCTCGGCTCGATCTACATCCGCAAGGTCCACTTCCGCGACGTCGGCATGATCCGCCAGATCGAGAGCAAGGTCGTCAACCGCCTCCGCCAGGTGACTTCCGCCATCAAGCAGGACGGCGCCAACCAGGTCAGCATCATCACCAGCACCGCCGAACGCCAGGCCGCCGTCGAATTCGCCAAGGCCGCCGCCATCCGCCCGCAGATCGTCGGTGAAGCCCTGCAACTCATCTCCGAAGACCACGCCGTGGCCGAAGCAATGTTCGAGATTCTGGAAACCCAGAAGGTCATCGGCAGCGGGGCGCGTCTAACCGTATTGCCGCGCGGTGGCGAGTTGCTGGCCCAACTCATCGCCGGCCAGGCGGAACCGGCTGCCGCAATGCAACCGCCGAGGTTGCCCGCCAGTTAGTTGCGGCCGGCAGCGAGCCTCCTTCAATCACCTCAATGAAAATCGGAATCTATAGTATTACCTATCGCGGGGTATGGTACCGGGGCGACGCCATCGATTTGTTTCAATTGCCACGACTGGTGAAAAGCCAGGGCTGGGAGGGCTTGGAGCTTGATACCGAACGCCCGCATGCGGCACCCATGGATCTCACAGCGGACGACCGCCGGCGCTTCCGCGATCTGGCGGGAGAACTGGACCTGCCGATCTCCGCGGTTTCCCCCAACTGTGATCTGTCAAGCCCGGTCGCGTCCCGGCAGGAGGCCACGATCTGTTATGTGCGGGAATGTATCAAGCTGACGCACGATCTCGGTGCTCCGATCTGCAAGATTTTCGCGGCATGGCGCGGCATCACCATGCATGATGGCATCGGTTCCTATGATCTGACGTATGGCCACGACCCCTATCCGTTCTGGCAAGAGGACCGGCGGCGCTGGGTGGTGCCTGCCATCCGTGAACTGGCGGCCATGGCGGGTGACCACGGGATCGTGCTGGCGGTCCAAAACCACGGGCCGGACATCGTGAACAACTATCGGGACACGCTCTCGTTGATTGAGGAGGTTGGTTCGCCGCATTTCAAGGCCTGCATGGACATCAACATCGAGGATGAGCCGGAGTCGGAGCAACGGGCCGCGGAGATGGTCAGGGCATCCGGAAATCTGCAGGTCCATTCGCATGTGAACGGTGAATTTGTCCGGGATGCGGACGGGCGGGTGGTGCTGGCCGGCGCGGGCTATTTCGACCAGCAATTCTGGGGGCGCAAGGTGGCGTATCCGGCATATTTCGACGCGCTGGTGGCAGCCGGTTACGACGGATTCATGGACTGGGAGTTTTGTCATCCGGCGATGGAAAACGGTGAATGCGCCGGCCTCGGGTATGTCCACCACCAGACCGAACTGGCGCTGGAATATATGAAAACCCTCCGCGCGGAGGCCCAGCAGAAGACCGCCGGGAACCCATGACAACGCACTTTTGCCAAAGCGCTTGCCTGCTTGGGCATGGCTGTGTCGGACACCCGGCCGCAGCACGCCCGGGCCATGGCAGCACGGCGAGCAGGATCCACCGCGGCAGCCGCAGGCAAGCCCTTGCCTAACAGGAAGTTGCACCCATGCCGGCGGCGGATCTAACAACCACCTCCGGCCGCTCTGCGCGGAGACCGCGTGCAGTTCCCGGCATCCTGGGCCAGCCGGGCCGGAACCCCCGGAAAATCGCGCATCGTGCCGCTTGCCCTCGGGCGGTGCCTCGCTATGATCGGGCGTCCGATGTCCAATTCTTTCGTCCACCTTCACTTGCACACCGAGTTTTCCCTGCTGGATGGCATGATCCGCACCAAGGATCTGGCCAAACGGGCGGGGGAATTGGGGATGCCGGCCGTGGCCATGACCGATCACGGGAACCTGTACGGCGCCGTCCAGTTTTACAAGGCCTGCTTGGCTAACCAGGTCAAGCCCATCCTCGGTTGCGAGATTTACCTCGCACCCACGACGCTGGAGGACAGGCGCGAGATTCCCGGCCGCAAGCGAGCGACGCACCTGACCTTGCTGGCCGAGACCAACGCGGGCTGGGACAATCTCAGCAAGCTCATTTCCAAGGGCCACCTGGACGGGCTCTATCACGGCAAGCCGCGGGTGGATCGCGAGACCCTCCGGCAGTACGCCCAGGGGCTCATCTGCCTGAGCGGCTGCATCTCCGGGCCGGTGAACGAATGGCTGCTGGCCGGGGATGAGGACCAGGCCCGCGAGACGCTCATCGAGCTGTGCGACCTCTTCGGCAAGGCCAACACCTACGTCGAGATTCACCACCACGACCTGGAGCCCGAGCGCCGGGTCACGCCGGGCTTGCTCAAACTCGCCGCGGAGCTGCAACTCAAGCCGGTGGCCGCCAACGACGTGCATTTTCTCAAGCGCAGCGATCACGAGGCCCACGATGTGATGATTTGCATTGGCACCGGCCACCTGCTCATCGATGAGAACCGCATGCACTATTCGCCCGAGCTGTATTTCAAGACGGCGGAGGAGATGCGGGCGCTCTTCGCGGACGTGCCGGGCGCCTGTGATGCCACGCTCGAAATCGCCGCTCGCTGCAACGTCACCCTCAAGCTCGATGCCACCTCGTCGGAAAAATACCCGCAATTCGGCACCCCGGACGGCAGCCCGCGCGAGGAGTATTTCATGAAGGTCTGCCGGGATGGCCTGGTGCGGCGCTACGGCGAGCAACGCGCCAACGACCCCGAACTGGCCGCCCGCCTCAAGTACGAGGTGGACACCATCAACCAACTCGGCTTCGCCTCGTACTTCCTGATCACTGCGGACTTCATCCAATGGGCCCGCGACCAGAACATCCCGGTGGGCCCGGGCCGCGGCTCGGCGGCCGGCTCGCTCGCGTCCTATGCGATGGGCATCACCGATATTTGTCCGCTGCGCTTCGGCCTGTTGTTCGAGCGCTTCCTCAACCCCGAACGCGTCAGCCCGCCGGACGTTGACATCGATTTCTGCCAGAGCCGCCGCGGCGAGGTCATCGACTATGTGCGTCGCAAGTACGGCGAGCGCAGCGTCTCCCACATCATCACCTATGGCACCATGGGAGCGAAGAGCGTCGTGCGCGACGTCGCCCGGGTGATGGGCATGTCCTATAACGATGGCGACCGGCTCTCGAAGCTGATCGATCCCAAGCCTAACGAAAAGGAGGACAAGGACAAATACGGGCCATCCATCCTCAGCCGCGAGTGGGACAAAAACACCGAATTGCGCGAACTCATCGAAAGCAGCAGCACCTATCAGGACCTGTGGAGTTATGCCCTCAAGCTCGAAGGGCTCAACCGCAACGTCGGCGTGCATGCCGCCGGCATCGTCATCGGCGACCGCCCGCTCGATGAGCACGTCCCCCTCACCCGCGGCAACGAAGGGGAAGTCGTCACCCAATACGATATGAAGGCCATCACCGAGGTGGGGCTGCTCAAGATGGACTTCCTCGGCTTGAAAAACCTGACGGTCATTCAGGAGGCCGTGCAGCACATCCGGCGGCACACGCCGGACTTTGTCATCGAGGCGGTCACGTTGGAAGATCCGAAGACCTTCGAGTTGCTCAATCGCGGCGAGACGATGGGCGTGTTCCAGTTGGAATCCGGCGGCATGGTGGAGACCTGCCGCAAGTATGCCATCGGCAAGATTGATGACATCATCGACCTGCTGGCGGTCTATCGACCCGGCGCCATGCAGTTCATCGATCAGATGCTCGAGGTCAAGAAGGGCCGCAAGAAGGCGATGTACGAGCATCCGTTGTTAGAGCAGGTTTGCAGCGACACCTTCGGGGTGATGATCTATCAGGAACAGGTGCAGAACGCCGCGAAGGTGCTGGCCGGTTACACGCTCGGCGGTGC
Source organism: Verrucomicrobiota bacterium (assembly GCA_026397725.1). Classification (GTDB taxonomy): domain Bacteria; phylum Verrucomicrobiota; class Verrucomicrobiia; order Verrucomicrobiales; family Akkermansiaceae; genus Luteolibacter. The sequence goes on from JAPLUI010000088.1 coordinate 45,719, forward strand.
CGACCTGCTGCGCCGCGCGATGGGCAAGAAGGACGTCAAGGAGATGGAGCAGCAGCGGGCCAAGTTCATCAAGGGCTGCGAGGAGACCAACTCCATCAGTCATCGGCTGGCGGATCAGATTTTCGACAAGATCGCGATGTTTGCCGGTTACGGGTTCAACAAGTCCCACTCCGCCTGTTATGGTCACATTTCGTATTGGACGGCCTATCTGAAGACCAACCACACCGTGGAGTTCATGGCGGCGTTGCTGTCCAATGAAATCCAGAACACCGACAAGATCGGCGTGTTTGTCTCGGAGTGTCACCGCATGGGCCTGGAGATATTGCCGCCGGACCTCAATGCCTCGCAACTCCGCTTCGCCCCGGAAACCGGACCCAATGGCAAACCGCGCATCCGTTACGGCCTGGCCGCGATCAAAAACTGCGGCGAGGGGGCCATGGCGGCGGCCATTCAGGAACGCGAGCGCGGCGGGCGCTTCACCTCGCTGGAAGATTTCTCGGCCCGCCTCGATTCCAAGGTCGTCAACAAACGCATCCTCGAAAACCTCGTCAAGGCCGCCGCGTTCGATTGGACCGGCGAAACCCGCGCCGGCATGTTTGGCCGCCTCGAACAGGTCATCTCCGCCTCGTCGTCCATCCAGCGCGACCGGGCCTCCGGGCAGGTCTCGATGTTTGACGCGCTGGACTTCGCCGCGCCGGCGACCGCCGCCAAAGCCCGCCGCCGCGGCGCGGCGCAGGAAGAATGGAGCAAGGACGAACGCCTCGCCCATGAGAAGGAATTGTTGGGGTTTTACGTCACCGGCCATCCGCTCGACAAGTTCCGCAACGTGATTGATTCCGACCGCTACCGCCGCCTCGGGTTGGTGGATGACTTGGAAATCTCCAACCCGCGCGATCGCTTTCCCTTTGCCGGCATGGTGCGCAGCCTGGAGGGGAAAACCGCCAAGTCCGGCAAGCCCTTCGGCGTGCTGGTCCTCGAAGACTTCACCGGCTCCGCCGAAATCATGCTGTGGGGCGAAACCTATCTCCCGGCCCGCGAGGCCGGCCTGTTAGAGCAGGGCAAGATCATCAAACTCAAGTGCTCCATCCAGGTGGACGACCGCACGGGTGGCCGCCGGCTCACCGGTTATGAAGTCGCCGAACTCAAGCCCAGGCGCAGCCTGGCCAATGGCAAGGGGCCGCTCGAACTGATGTTATGGACCAGCCGTCACAGCGAACGCGACCTCGAGGACATCCGCTTCATCATCGCCGGCTACCCCGGCCACACCCCGGTCCACCTGCATTTCCACAACAGTGCCGGACGCCGCCTCACCCTCGAACTCGGCACCGCCTTCAACGTGAAACGCAGCGTCGAACTCGAAGACGAACTCGCCCGCTGGATCGAGGAGTGATGGCTCCGCTCAAGTCCTGTGCCGAGCATGGCGGCGAGCGCTTGCCGCTCGTTGGATGCCGGGCCGATGGCGCGAGCCACGTTGATTCCCGCCGCTTGGCCGGGACGGGAGATTGGATGGAGTGCGGTGGGAAGCGCAGCGCCTCACCGCTGTGGCTAAGTCCCGGCGCGTGCTGCGGCCGGACCATGGTCCGGTCCGTCACCAGGATTCGGCGTTCCCGTTCTCAGCATCAGAACCCGGTGGGCGGGTGTGGCACCGGGAGTAACGTGGGCGCGATAAGGAGCCACCACATTCTTGTGGTGGTAGCGGAAGGGCGGCCCATGAGTGCGT
>JAPLUI010000526.1 GCA_026397725.1 Verrucomicrobiota bacterium
CTGCTGTTGAAGTCGGTTCTTTCCCATCCGGCCGATGTCCAATCGAGGCTGGATGTGGCCCACTGGTTGCCCGCGTTCCATGTGGTGGATGTCTGGACGTCGCCGTTCTCCCTGCTCCAGTCGTGACCGCCATTGCTCGTTGCCGCCGAATTGGGCAATGAGCCGCGCCGCACCACCATCGTCGGCCTCGCCCCCACCCAGTTGCTCACCTTCAGTTCCCATCCCAATACCGGCTTGCCGCCGACCGTCGCGGGCACTTCCACGCGGTAGTAGCGCCAGGTGCTCGGCGCGAGGTTTGTGAAGGTGCTGATGCTTTCGAAGTCAATGACTTCAAATGGAACGGGGCCGATCTCGCCGGTGCTGAGGATGAAGTTGCCGAGGGCGGCTTGGGGCGTGTAGATGCCGACATACCAGATGTCGGCGGCGTGGCCGGGGTCTTGCAGATTGCCGCTGGTAGTGGACAGGTCGCTGTGGCCGGACGAAGCTCCAGAGCCGTTGCTGCGATAGTTCCACCTTCCCGGCATGGCATTGCGGCGAATGGCGATTTCGGTGCCGGGGACTTGGTTGGCGAGGGTCAGAAGCCAGCCGATTTTGCCGAGTTGGGCGTCGATGTCGAGGAGTTGGAAATAGACCCAGCCATTGCGTGTCGGCTCTGGATTCGGGGTGCTGCCTTCGAAGCCGATGATGTAGGACGACGGTTCCTTGTTGGAAAGTTGGTAGGTTGCCGCCGCTACTGAATAAACCGTGATGTAGTAGGTGCCGTCGCTGAGGGTCGGCGGGACGAGCGTGGCGCTGTCGGTCACCGGGCCGGAGATTTCCGAGTAGGCGTCGTTGTTGAACTCGTTGGGCACCAGCCCGCGGCGCAGGGCGAAGTTCGGGTTGCCGGAGACCGGTGTGGCGGACACCTGCCAGGCCTTTTGTTGGACCGGCACCGGCACGCGGTAGGTTTGATAGAGGAAACCGTCGAGGGCAGTGGTGGCGGTGGTTGCGCTGAAGGCGAGGTCGGTGACCGACTGCTGGCGGGAGTCGAGGCGGAAGGAATCGCCGGGGGTGCCGGGCACGGCGAGGTAGTAGATTTCACTGCCGCCGGCGACGAGGTAGCCGGGCACCAGCAGGGTCTGGCCGATGCGGGTGAAGTCATGGTAGGAGGACGACTCCGGATGGGGCGCGAGCGACTTGCGGACTTGGAAAGCGCTGTTCCAGGTGGCGGTGCCGGCGGCGTCTTGCAGCCACAGGCGCCAGGCCAGCGTCTCGGTGGGGATGGTGGTCTTGAAATAGCGGATGCCTTCGGGCGGGATGGTGGTCAGGCCGCTGCCACTGGAGTCGTCGGCGGCCAGCGCCCCGAGGTCGGAGGCGAAGATGTCGCCGGAAATCAGGGACCATTGGGCTCCGGCGGTGGCCTTGACGAGCAGATACCAAGCTTGGCCAACGCCGCTGGTGTTGGAGAGCGGGCGGACGATTCCATCGTTGCCGGTACGCTCGGATTTGTAATGGTAGGCACCGACGCTAGGCAGCGCGTCCTGCCGCAGGTAGAGGTTGGCCTCGCCGGAGGCAACTCGCAGGACGCTGCGCCACATCCCGAAATCCGCGTTTTCGGTGGCGATTTTGAAGAAGTACTCGCCGCCGGTGGTGCTGGTATTGGTGAAAACGGCGCTACCGGCGTCGGCGGTGCCGGGGTCCCAGGCAAGGGTGGTGAGGCAGTGGTTTTCGCTGGTGAGCGTGAAGTCCACCGACCCGGTGGCGTCGGAGGGAAGATAAGCACCGATCACGTAACTGGTGGGATTGCCGTCGGGAGTGGCTTCGGCAGTGGTGAAGGTGAGCGTGTCCGTGGTTTCCTCGGTGGAAGCCTTGGTGTAGCTGGAGGTGGTGGGGTTGGCAACGCCCCGCAGCACGTAGAGGTCCGGATCGGCGGGGCCGGTGGCGTTGAGGGTTAGCCGCCAGCCCGCGTTACCGGTGGGGACGGTGACCTCGAAGTAGGTCCATTGGTTAGGGTTGAGCGTGGCGCTGGCGGTACCGCCGTCGTGGGGGAGCGGCGTGGCGGGAGCGAGCGGGGTGCCGGCGAGGGCTAGCAGGACAGCGAGGCGGAGGGCGGTGCGATGATTCATGGCGGGGAGGGTGGGATAGGGGACAGGGGTGAGGCAGGAGGCAGGAGGAAGAGGGGATAGCGGGTCGCGGGCCTTGCTTGGCGGGCTGGAGAAGACTGAGCGCAAGCGGCGGCCGTCACCAGCGGTGGCGTTCTCTGGAGATGAGCGAGAGCGGAGTATCGATGATGTTGTTTCCCGGAGTTCATCGCGTGAAAGTCATGACATATTCGATCAGGATGTGGCTAGAGTTCAGATCTCTGGACATAGGCCCCGCGGCCGGAGGCCGCTGAATTCGGAATCCGTTGATTTTCCAACGATTCTGCCGGTTCGAAATATATTTCATGTGCGCAATAAATAATTCTTGACTCGCACGCGCGCACGCGC
>JAPLUI010000010.1 GCA_026397725.1 Verrucomicrobiota bacterium
ACTCCCGTGACCTGCCCGCCGGAGGAAGGCCCGTTGAAGATCCCACCCGTGACGTAGCCGTTGATGCCGAGGATGCCGCCGTTGGACGCGGTGTAGGTCCCGGTGCCGCTTAGCGTCCCGGAGAGGTAGAGATACCGGCCGTCAACATCGGCATTGACCAACGCGTTGTTGACGAAGTAAAAGCCGCTGTTGATATAACCGAACCCGCAGATGGTGTTGTCCTGGTTGGTCAGCGCGGCGTTGAAATTGACGACCGCCCCGATGCGGGCGTCGTCGGCCGCCAGCCGCACCACGCCCCCGCCCGCGAGTGTGGCGTTGCCCACCCCGTTGTCCACGCCGACGTAACTGTTGGCCGCCCCGCCCACCAGGATCGTCCCGCTGTTGGTGATCGTCCCCACCAGCCGCAGATAGCGATCCGCCGCCACCCCGAGCAGGCCCACGTTGGCCGAGTCGATCAGCGTGCCGTTGACTCCCGTAACCTGCCCACCGGAGGAAGGCCCGGTGAAAACCCCGCCCGTGACGACCCCGTTGATGCCCAGGATGCCACCGTTGGACGCCGTGTAGGTCCCCGTGCCGCTGTGCGTCCCGGAGAGGTAGAGATACCGGCCGTCAACATCGGCCTCGACCAACGCGTTGTTGACGAAGTAAAAGCCGCTGTTGATATAACCGAACCCGCGGATGGTGTTGTCCTGGTTGGTCAGCGTGGCGTTGAAATTGACAACCGCCTCGATGCGGGCGCTGTCCGCCGCCAGCCGCACCACGCCCCCGCCCGTTAGCGCGGCATGGCCCAGGGCGTTGTCCACGCCCAGCCGCCCATTGTTCTGGTCGAGCAGGATCGTCCCGCTGTTGGTGATCGTCCCCGCCAGGCGCAGGGAACGATCCTCCGCCACGCCGATTAGGCCAAGATTGGTCGAGTCGACCAGAGCGCCGTTGATTCCCGTAATCTGCCCGCCGGAGAAAGGCCCGTTGAAGACCCCGCCGGTGACGACGCCGCTGATGCCGAGAATGCCGCCACCGGAGGCGGTGTAGGTGCCGCCGGCGTGCGTGCCCGAGAGCTGCAGGTAGCCGCCGTTGGACGCGGTGTAGGAGCCCGTCCCGCTGGTCGTCGCGGAGAGGTAGAGGGCGCGACCCGCGACATCGGCGTTGACCAGCGCGTTGTTGACTAGGTAAAAGCCGCCGCTGATAGAGCCATAGCCGCGGATGGTGTTGTCCTGGTTGGTCAGCGTGCCGTTGAAATTGTTGATCGCCCCGATGCGGGCTTCGTCGGCCGCCAGCCGCACCACGCCGCCGCCCGCGAGCGTGGCGTTGGCGAAACCGTTGTCCACCCCCATCCGCGCGTTGGTCTGGTCGAGCAGGATCGTCCCGCTGTTGGCGATCGTCCCCGCCAGCCGCAGCCAGCAATCCGCCGCCACGCCGATCTGGCCCGCGTTGGCCGAGTCGATCAGCGTGCCGTTGACTCCCGTGACCTGCCCGCCGGAGGAAGGCCCGTTGAAGATCCCACCCGTGACGTAGCCGTTGATGCCGAGGATGCCGCCGTTGGACGCGGTGTAGGTCCCGGTGCCGCTTAGCGTCCCGGAGAGGTAGAGATACCGGCCGTTACCACGCCCCCGCCCGCGAGCGTGGCATTGCCCACCCCGTTGTCCACGCCGACATAGCTGTTGTTCGCCCCGCCCACCAGGATAGTCCCGCTGTTGGCGATCGTCCCCGCCAGTCGCAGCCACGTGCCGGGAGCTACTCCCAGCAGGCCTTGGTTGGCCACATCGATGAGCGTCCCATTGGCCGCCCACACGGTCCCCCCGGTGGCCGGGCCGGTGATCGTGCCGCCGGTGATCGTGCTCGAGATCTGCAAGTAGCCACCATTGGACGCGGTGTAAGTGCCCGTCCCGCTCGTGGAGGAATAAATCCGCAGGCTGTGCTCGTCCACATCGGCATTGATCGTGCCGTTGTTGATCAGGTTGAACCCGCTTTCAATATAGCCGAAGCCGCGGATGGTGTTGTCCTGGTTGGTCAATGTCCCCGGTCCGTTGAAGATCGATTCAATGCGGGCATCGTCGGCTGCCAGGCGCACGTTACCGCCACCGGTGAGCGTCGCCGAGCCAAGCCCGGAATCGATTCCAATGCGGTTGTCTCCGCCCGCAAGCTGGATCGTCCCCGTGTTGTTGATCGTCCCGGCCAGCCGCAGCCAGTAATGATTGCCGCCTCCCGGCGCCACGCCCAGCACGCCTTGGTTGACCGAGGCGAAGAACGTGTTGTTAGCCGAGAGCACCGAGGCCCAAGTCGGAATGAATGCGGTGCCCGCAGAGTCGGGGATGCCCGCAGGGGTCCAGTTGGCGGGATTGTTCCATAGCCCGTCCGCGCCGCCCCCAGTCCAGAAGAAATTGGTGGCCCACGCGTTCACCGTCACGGTAAAGTCCCTGGTGCTCAGATCCGCGGCGCGGACGGTGTAGGTCACCGGATTGGTGAAGTCATACGCGGTGCCGGAATCGTGATCGCAGGACGCGCCGGGAGACAGCGTGAAGGCGGGCGCAAGAATTGTTAGATCCGTCCCGTAAGGAACTGCCAGGCTGATGGTGGTGCCGGTGATGGCGGCTGGATTGCCCGGCAGGCCGAAGGTGAGGATGTCCTTTTCGGTGCTCAGGCTGAGGTTGAACTGGAGCGACCATGAATTGAGCGTGCCGGAGTTGCCGGTCGCGCCGTCGCGGATTTCGAGCGTCCAGGTGCCGTTAGGGATTTGGCCGGCGAGGGCGCTGAGCGGTTCGGCGGGCCGGAAGGTGCCGGTGAAGGGCGGCGTGCCGCTGCCGATGGCGGTGGCGGCGACGTCATCGAAGACCGTGCCGGTGAAATTGGCTCCGCTGCCGCCCACGGCCTCCAGCAAGCGCACCCGCGTCCCCAGCGGACTGAGCAGCCAGACCGTGAGTTCGCCGGTCGCTGGGTGGGTGAGGTCGAGGGTCACGGTCACATCCGTGATCGCCCCGACGAGGCCGCTGGCCGCCAGGGTCGAGGTGGTGGTGGCGTTATCGGCCAGAGCCTTGGGCACGTCGCCGGGCTGGAGCGTGAGCTGGCCGGAGCGGGTGTCGAGCGTGGACTGGTTAGAGATGCCGGAGAACACCGTCGCGTGGGCGGCCGCAGTCAGCAGCAAGGTGGCGGCCAGCGCAAGGCACGCGGCGAGGTGGGATTGAGTGCGGGTGGTCATGGGGGTTAATGGGTAAGTGCTGAAATGCTGAAACTAGAGGGTCACTGGTGGCTGAGGGTGGTGGCGTGCGATTGAATCTGAAAACCGCGCATGGGCCGTGCATGGGCAGCCTTGTAGCGGCGCTCTGTGAGCGTCGATGCGAATGAGGCTGCTGCGGCACGGTGAAGGATCGGCATGTGCCGCGCATGGGGAGCCTTGTAGCGGCGCTCTGTGAGCGTCGATGCGGATGAGGCTGCTGCGGTACGGTGAAGGATCGGCATGGGCCGCGCATGGGCATCGACGGTCATAGACCGCCGCTACAAACGCGGCCCATCGACGGTCATAGACCGCCGCTACAAGCTCAACCCTGCGCCCCCACGCGTTCTCACGAACGCTCCCACACGGCAAGAAGATTGGAAACCGCGGATGACGCGGATGACGCTGATTTGAAGAGGCATCCAAATTCATCCGCGTTATCCGCGTTATCGGCGGTTCCTCTTCTTGTCTTTCAAACGCCACCGCGCCGGAGAAGGCGTGTCGGGCATGGCGGATGCAATCCGCCGCCACGGTGCCCCCCGCGTTCTCACGAACGCGACCACGGACACAATCCCGTTGGGATTGGCGGGGGCCATGGTCTCCGCATGCGCACCCCATCGCGGCGGCGCGTCCGCCGCGCAGGAGCTTCGGGGTGGCTCGCCGCAGGGCCACGCATTCGCATCGACGGTCATAGACCGCCGCTACAAGGCCGCTCATGCCAGCGGCCCTCGTCTCTCTCCATTCAAAAATCATAAATCAATCCTCGTTCATCCTTCATCCTTCATCCTTTCAAGACCGCTGCACTCTCTTCACTCCATTGCTGCGCTCGCTACCGCTCACTTGCCATTCAGCTCCTCTCGCTCCGCTGCCGGCTGTGCTAGGGGCCTGAACTGCGAGCGGTGCGGAACCCGAGGCCGACGTTCGCGTAGCCTGGGGTGTCGTTGTCGCGGTACGCCGCCCGGCAGTAGAGCGCGTAGTCGTACCAACCTCCGCCCAAGTCCACCCGGCCCGTGCCCGAGGCAGCACCCCGCGGATCGGTCTGCGAACCAGCAGCATAAGCCCCATACCAATCCCAACACCACTCCCACATATTCCCTGCCATGTCATACAACCCATATCCGTTTGGCGCAAAACTCCCCACCGGCGAACTGAAGGGAAAACTGCCCGTGTAGTAGGTCGGGTGGTACCCCCGTGTCGGGCTTACGTCGAAGGCGTAAGAGCTGCCACTGTTATAATTCGCCTGGCTATGGCTGATCGTGTCCGTACCCCATGGAAAGTTCTTTCCCGCCACCCCGCCCCGCGCCGCCTTCTCCCATTCTGCCTCTGTCGGCAAGCGATAGCCATTCACACTCCAGTTGCACACCGGGGCGCTGCTGCCGGTCTGGTAGGTTGCCCCGGAGACCGTGTAGCAGGGCGTCAGACCCTCCTTCTGGCTGCGGGCATTGCACCATTTCACCATGTCAAACCAGGAAATCGAATGCACCGGATGGTTCGCTCCTTTCGAGGCATAGCCGCCATTCCCCGCCGCCAGATCCGTGTAACCATTGCCCAGTCCCCACGTCCGCACCGCATCCCATTCCTCCTTCGTCACCTCGTATTTCCCCATATAGAACGCGCTCACCTGCACCGTGTGTACCGGCAGTTCACCGGAAGACCCCACCAGCGGACTCGACTGGTCGCCCATCTGGAACGGCCCGGCCGGGATCAGCGCGAAGCCTGCGGGGGCGGCGGGGGCGTCATCGGCGACGACCTTGTAGCGCATGGTGGTGGAAAAGTGGCCGCCCCAGTTCTTGCCGGCGTCCCAGGTGAGCCGGAGGTTAGTGGCGGGCGTGACGTTGGCCCCCGCCGCGCCGCTCAAGGCGGTGGCGGGGATGTTGTAGGTCGTGCCATCGTCGGCGGAGACCTCCAGGGAAATCTGCAGCGGCAGGGTCGTGCCGGTGACATCGTAGTCGATGTCCACCAGGTTCGTCCCCGCCCGCTGGGCGGCGCGGACGTTAGTGATGGCACCCTGGCCCCGGGCGGCGGGCCCGGGCAGGAGCGTCGCGCAGACGAGGGCGAGGCAAGCGAGGTGGCGGTGGCTTCTTACATGAGTTAGAG